>DASRJR010000260.1:0-3683 GCA_035649395.1 Vicinamibacterales bacterium | reverse complement strand
GCGCCACGACTTCCGATCGAGTCCGGCGAAGGCTTCGCGGTAGCGCGCCGGCGTCGATCGACCGACGTCACGGATGAAGATCCGGCAAATCTGCCGTGGATAGCGCCGGGCCAGATCGCCGAACACTTCGGGATCCTGCTGCCCCGAATCGCCGATCAGCACGAATCGCCGACGGGGCAGCTGCCGCAGCAGCGGCTCGATGTTGCGCAGCTTGTAGCGGTCGGGCGACCGGAGCACGCTGAAGAGCGATCGATCGCGCCAGCGGAAGTCTCTCAGATGGAACGAACCCTTCGGGAACGAATGCGCGTCGAGAAACGCGGCGATCGGCACGTACAGCTGCCACGGCGTGGCTGACAGATAGTGGAACTGAGCGCCGGAGTGGCTCCAGGCGCGATAGAGATCGGCCATGCCCTGAACCGCCCGGAATGGCTCGACGAACGTGCCGCGCAGCAGCGCCGTCCGTTCGCGCACGTGGCTGACGCGGATCGTGTCGTCGATGTCGGAGATGACCGACAGTCCGTCGGGCGAGAGGAAGTGGACGTCGAGCGGTGTCGGCGCTGTCGTCGGCAGCAGCGCTGCCGACACTTCACAAGGCTCGTGCGAGGACTCGGCCTTCACGGTGATGCGGGTGCGGAGCCGCCCGTTCGGTCTCGTCTTGCCGAGGGAGAAGATCTCGCCG
This sequence comes from Vicinamibacterales bacterium, assembly GCA_035649395.1. Taxonomy (GTDB): domain Bacteria; phylum Acidobacteriota; class Vicinamibacteria; order Vicinamibacterales; family UBA2999; genus Gp6-AA40. Next base: position 3,004 of record DASRJR010000260.1, on the reverse strand, counting down.
GCCGCCGCGACGACGATCGCGTGGCCGCGCTTGTTGTCGGCGAACATCCAGCGGGCGCGCTCGGCGAATGTCTGCCGCTCGCTCGCGCTCAAGCGGACTCGTTCGAAGCCGAGCGCCTTGCGAACGAGTGGGATGACGGCGCGGCGCGAGCGCAGCCGGCAGCACCAGGCGTGCACTTCGACCTGCCAGCCGCCGTCAATCGGAATGCCCAGCGACGGGAAGAAAAACAGGCGCTCGTTAGAGCCCTGTCGATCGTAGAGCGGAGGCTTTACAACGGGTTTCAATTGTCTCTAGCCGGCCTTGGGCCTTGGTGCTTGGTTCTTGGTCCGTCCCGTGGTCCTTTGTCCATCGTGCGCGTCGGGTCCATTCACCATTGCTGAGGACCAAGGACCGTGGACCATGGACGGACCAGGGACAAAGAACGGACGAAGGACCAAGCACTAAGCACCAGGGACTGATGCGATACACCGAGATGAAAAACGCGGTAGCCCTCGAGTCGACGCGCAGGCTGAAGTCGGCGCTCTACGAGTCGAAGGCCACTTCATGTCTTCACATGGCCGCGCACGGCGTCACAGATAGCGGGCGCGGCGTCGGGCCGTCCGAGTGCCCGCGCCGACGCGGCCATCTCTGTCAGCTTGGGCGACCCGAGCAGGCGATCGATGCGGAAGGGCAGATCCTCCACGCGATTGACTTTTGCCGCCGCGCCGCGCTCGAGCAGGAAGTCGCTGTTGGCCGTTTCCTGACCCGGGATCGGATTCAGGATGAACAGTGGTTTGCCAAGGGCGAGCGCCTCCGACGTCGTCAGACCACCGGGCTTGCTCACGATCAGGTCCGCCACCGTCATCAGTTCGTGCATGTTGGAGACGAAGCCGAGTACGTGCGTCGGGTGACGACGATCGTGCGCCGCCAGCTCCCGCCGCAACTCGACATTGCGCCCCGCGACGACGACGATCTGAAACTCGCGCTCGACGGTATCGAGCGAGACGAGAATCTCCGCCATCGGACCCATGCCAAAGCCGCCGCCGAGCACCAGCACGGTTGGCAGATCGTCGCGCAGACCGTAGCGTCGCCGGACCGCGCCGGCGTTGATCGCCGCCGAGAACCGCGACGCGATCGGGATCCCTGTCACTACGACGCGTTCGCGATCGACCTGCCGGGCGACCAGTCTCGCTTTGGTCTCGTCCGCGGCGACGCAGTAGAGGTCGACGATCGGCTCCATCCACAACGCGTGCGCTTCGAAGTCGGTGACGACGCAGACGACGAATGGTTGCGCGGCTCCATTCCGGCTCTTGAGGCCGCCGAGCACTTCGAGCGGAAGGAAGTGCGTGCACAGCACCACGTCCGGAGCGAACTGGGTGACCAGGCGGACGAATTTCCGGTTGGTGTGCTCGGCAAATCGCCGGCGCAGCGTCTTGAGCTCGCGCAGGCGCCGGGGGTTGTCGGTCTTGTTGAAGAACAGCTCGTACAGTTCAGGCGCGTGCGCGATCAGCTTGACGTAGCCTTCCGCGTAGAACTTCCGCTGCAGTTTCGGCACCAGGTCGAGCAGATCGACGCGCTTGACCTCGTCGGAGGCGTGCGCCGTCGTCCAGGCCTCTTCGAGCGCGGCGGCGGCCTGAAGGTGACCGCCACCTGCCGTGACGGTGGCAATGAGGATTCGCATCCTGATTCCTGATTCCTGACTCCTGATTCCTTCTCAATACGGTACGTCGATGAGCCTGTCGCCGGTGCGCATGTCCGTTTCGAGCAGGTCGAGCAGCGCCCGTGCGACCGGCCCGGGCGTGCCGCTGCCGATCGGCTGGTCATCCCATTCCACGATCGGCGCCACCTTGATCGAGCTACCCAACAACAGCATCTCGCGCGACGCACGCGCATCCGCGACGCGAATGTCGCCGACTTCCACGCCGGCCAGAAGTCCACTCGCCACCAGCGCCGGGGCCAGTTCGAGCAGACGTATCGAGGTGCAGCCCGCCAGCACGTGCACGAACCGCGGATGTCGCAGCACGTTGTCGGCCATCACGAACGCCACGTTCATGTTCGAGCTCTCACCGACGAATCCCTGGTGGTCGATGAAGACTCCGTTGTCCAGACCGGCCTCTTTGGCCTCCATCTGCATCAGGACGTTGGGCAGGTAGTTTGTCGCCTTGGTAATCGCGTAGAGCGCCGGCTTGATCGGATACGTCGTTGTCATGACCTTGAGGCCTTCTGAGTACCACCGCGCCGGATATGAGAGGCCGCCGAAGATCATGACGAAGAAGCCGGGAACCGCTCCCGCCGCGGGCGTGAGATCGAGATTGCCGGGACCGGACGACAGCCAGTAGCGGATCGACCCGTCACGCACGCCGCTCGCGGCGGCGGTGCGGATGATGATGTCGCGCATCTCCGCACGGGAGCCGGCGAGCTTCAGCTTCGAGCGCTCGGCGGAGGCGACGAACCGATCCAGGTGCGCTTCGAGGTCGTAAATGCGGCCGGCCACCAGGGCTGCGGTATCGAAGATGCCGTGACCGCGATGGACCATGTGGTCGTCGAATGGCAATACCATCAGCGCCGGGTCCGTCACGATTCCGCCGAGCTGACTCGAGTAGAACGCGTTGAATTTGACCGGTTGACGCTCGCGCAGGGTGCGCAGCGCGGCGAGGACCTGGTCCGAGGCGAGGATCGGTAGCGGTGTCGTGACGGCCATGGACACCACTTTATCGTGAAGGAATCAGGAATCAGGAATCAGGAAGGAAGCGATCCTCGGCGGCAATCTGGTGCGCATGCTTCGGATCACCTCGTAGCCATCGTCGCTGATGCCACGCTAGTATTCCTCGTCGTGCTTTCGTGTCTTCGTGGTTAAGTCGTCACTGAAACTGTGACCGATTCGCAGCCCGTCCCCGATCGACTGGCGCAATACCGCATCATTCGCGAGCTCGGCCGCGGCGGGATGGGTGTCGTTTATGAAGCCTTCGACGAGCGGCTCGAGCGCCGCGTGGCGCTCAAGCGCATCTCTCCCGAGCTGTTCGAC
>DASRJR010000259.1:0-4589 GCA_035649395.1 Vicinamibacterales bacterium | reverse complement strand
CACTGCGGCGGAAGTCGAAGACGTCGTGTCGTACTACACGATGTTCTACACGAGGCCGGTCGGGAAATACGTGTTGAACGTCTGCCGCACACTGTCGTGCGCGCTGCTTGGGGCCGAGCGGGTGACCGAAGAGCTGTGCGGGAAGCTCGGTGTGCACCTGGGAGAAACGACGGGCGACGGGATGTTCACCGTGATCGAGGTGGAGTGCCTCGGCGCGTGCGACCGCGCGCCGGTCGTGATGGTCAACGACGACTGGCACGAGCGGCTCGCACCGGAGCAGTGCGGAAAGTTTGTCGACGAGATTCGTACGCGGGGAAGGGCAGCCTTTAGCGGATGTCATCTTCACGTAGAGAAGAAATGAAGGAATCAGGATTCAGTACGTTTCGGGGGCCTTGCCCATTCCTGAATCCTGATTCCCGATTCCTGATTCCTTCATAGACGCGATGGCTTTTGAACCCGTCTTGACCAACCACGTTCGCGAGCCCGAGTCGTACACGCTCGACTTCTACGTGAAGCACGCGCGCGGCTACGACGGGCTGCGCAAGGCGCTGACGCTCAAGCCGAACGACATCATCGAGCAGGTGAAAGCGTCGGGTCTGCGCGGGCGCGGCGGTGCAGGGTTTCCGACCGGGCTCAAGTGGCAGTTCGTGCTGAAGGACACGCCGAAGCCGAAGTACATCGCCTGCAACGCCGACGAGAGCGAGCCGGGCACGTTCAAGGATCACGTGCTGATGGAGCGCAATCCGCACCTGCTGATCGAGGGGTGCGCAATCGGGTGCTACGCCATCGGCGCCAAGGTCACCTACATCTACATCCGCGGCGAGTTCTATCACGTGCAGGAGATCCTCGAGCGCGCCATCGACGAGGCCTACCGTGCCGGGCATCTCGGCAAGAACATCTACGGCAGCGGCTTCGACTGCGACGTCTACGTCCATCGTGGTGCCGGGGCGTACGAAGCCGGCGAGGAGACCGCGCTCATCGAGTCGCTCGAGGGCAAGCGCGCGCAGCCGCGCATCAAGCCGCCGTTTCCTGCTGTCGCCGGTCTCTATAACTGCCCGACCGCGGTGAACAATGTCGAGACGCTGTGCAACGTGCCGCTGATCGTGTTGAATGGGCCGGAATGGTTCGTCGGCCTCGGTCCCGAGAAGAACGGCGGTCCGAAGCTGTACTGCCTCAGCGGTCACGTCAAGCGACCTGGTGTCTACGAAGCCTCGATGCACACCACGCTGCGCGAGCTGATCTACGGCGATCAGTACGCGCAGGGCATGCTCGATGGCCGGAAGTTCAAGGCCATCATCCCCGGCGGATCGTCGGTGCCGATTCTGCTCGACCAGCATCTCGACACGCCGGCCAGCTTCGATCACATTCAGAAAGCCGGCTCACTTCTCGGGTCGGCCGGTTTGATCGTGATGGACGACAGCGTCTGCATGGTCTGGCTGGCGATGAATCTGCTGCATTTCTACCGTCACGAGTCGTGCGGCAAGTGCACGCCGTGCCGCGAGGGCGGCGACTGGCTGTATAAGCTGCTGAAGCGCGTCGAAGCCGGCGAAGGCCAGATGAAGGACATCGATCTGCTTTACGGCGTCGCCAACAACATCGTCGGCAAGACGCTCTGCGCATTCGGCGACGCCGCGGCGACGCCGGTGTTGACGACGCTGAATCTGTTCCGGAACGAGTTCGAGGCGCACATCCGCGAGGGCCGCTGCACGCTGCCCTCGCCGTGGCGTGCGCAGCACCCCGTGATGGCGCATTGATGGACTTCACGCCCTATCTGCGGCCCGCCGCCATCGGCGTGATGATCTTCATCACGTTCAACGCCTTGATCATCGCGTCGGCGATCCTCGTGCTCGCCGAGCGCAAGATCATGGGCTTCATCCAGCAGCGCTACGGACCGTATCTCGTGGGTCCGTGGGGCCTCATGCAGCCGTTCGCTGACATCCTCAAGCTGCTGTTCAAGGAAGAGCTGCGGCCCAAGGGCGCAGACAAGTGGCTGTTCACCCTTGCGCCGGTGCTGGCGATCGTCACGGCGTTTGTCGCGTTCGCGACAGTACCTTTTGGCGCCCAAACCGACCTCTTCGGCCTGCTCGACGAGCCGATCAAGCTGGGAATCTCCGACGTGAACGTCGGTGTTCTCGTGGTCTTTGCTGTGACCTCGATGGGCGTCTACGGCATCGTGTTGGCCGGCTGGTCGTCCAACAGCAAGTACGCGCTGTTCGGTGGTCTGCGCGCGTCCGCGCAGATGATCAGCTACGAGCTGGCGTACGCGACGTCGCTCGCGGCCGTGATCATGCTGGCGGGCTCGTTGTCGCTCCGCGAAGTGGTCGACCGTCAGCAGGGTTACTGGGATCTGTTCGGTGTCTTGCCGGTGCCAAAGTGGTACGTCTTCCTGCAGCCGTTCGGCTTCTTGATCTATGTGATTGCGGGCGTCGCCGAAACCAACCGCGCGCCGTTCGATTTCCCCGAAGCCGAACAGGAGCTCGTCGCCGGGTTCAACACCGAATACAGCTCCGTCCGCTTCGCGATGTTCCCGCAGGCCGAGTACATCAACATGGTGACGATGTCGGCCGTCGCGACCGACCTGTTCTTAGGGGGCTGGCACGGTCCGTTCCTGCCGCCGGAGTACGGGTGGATCTGGTTTCTGGTGAAGGTCGGCCTGATCCTGTTCGCCTACATCTGGGTCCGCTGGACGGTGCCTCGCTACCGCTATGACCAGCTGATGACGTTCGGATGGAAATGGCTGTTCCCGGCTGCGGTGCTCAATCTGATCGTCACGGCGGCACTCGTGCTGTATTTCAATGCCTGAGACGTTCGCCTTCTACATGTTCGCCGCGATCGCGGTCGGCGCATCCGTGCTGGTCATCGGACAGCGGAATCCGATGTACAGCGTACTGCTGCTGATCGCCTCGTTCGGCGCGCTGTCGGGTCTCTACATCCAGCTCGATGCGCCGTTTGTCGCAGTGGCGCAGATCATCATCTACGCCGGCGCCATCATGGTGCTGTTCCTGTTCGTCGTCATGCTCCTCAACGCCCCGCGTGAGGACGCCGCTGAATGGGATCGCACACACCCGCTCAGGCAGCCTGGCGTCACACGGTGGGGCACGCTGCTGGCGGGACTGCTGATCGTGCAGTTGGCCATGGCGCTGGGGAAGATGAGCGAGCTCGGCGCTCCGGTCGCGGGCCGCTCCGACGCGGCGACCACCGGCTCGGTCACGGAGTTGGGGCGCTCGTTGTTCACGCGGCACACGTTCGCATTCGAGGCAACCTCGATCCTGATCCTCGTGGCGATGATCGGGGCGACGGTGTTGGCGCGACGGGAGGATCAGTGATTCCTCTCAGTTATTACCTGATCCTGTCGGCTACGCTGTTTGCCATCGGTACGGCCGGCGTGTTCATGCGACGCAACCTGATCACGATCCTGCTCTCGATCGAGATCATGCTGAACGCCGTGAACTTGTCCTTTGTCGCGTTCGGCCGCGCGGCCGGCGACCTCGACGGGCAGATCATCACGTTCTTCGTGATGACTGTCGCCGCGGCCGAAGCCGCCGTCGGGCTGGCGCTGGTGATTGCGTTGTTCCGACACAAGGAATCGCTCAACCCGGACGCGTTTACATCGTTGAAGTGGTGACGTGTTAGCGCTCATTCCGCTCTTTCCGTTCCTTGGCTTCGTCGTCAACGCGACGATGGGGCGCCGACTGCCCAAGGCGATGTCCGGCGGCCTCGCCTCGATCGTGATGCTCGGCTCGTTCGTCGTCTCGGTGCTGAGCGTCTGGCAGCTGGTCGGCATCGCGCCAGACGCGCGCGCTTCGCTGGCGCCGCAAGTGGTCTACACCTGGATCGAATCGGGCGACCTGAAGGTCGATCTCGGCTTCCGCCTCGACCAGCTGTCGGCGGTGATGATCCTCGTCGTTACCGGCATCGGTTCGCTGATCCACATCTACTCGACGGCGTACATGCACGACGAGACGGACAGCGAGTTCGCTCGGTACTTCTCGTATCTGAACCTGTTCGCGGCGTTCATGCTGGTGCTGGTGCTCGGGTCCAGCTTCCCGGTGCTGTTCGTCGGGTGGGAAGGCGTCGGTCTCTGTTCCTATCTGCTGATCGGGTTCTGGTACAAGAAGAAGTCCGCCAACGACGCCGGGAAGAAAGCGTTCGTCGTCAACCGGATCGGTGACTACGCGTTCATCCTCGGGATGCTCGCGATCTTCACGCAGTTCGGCACGCTCGACTTCCAGGCGGTCGCGACCGCCGTTTCGGCGCTGCCGGTGGAGACCGGCTTCGGCATCCTGTCGATCACGACGCTGCTGCTGTTCATCGGCGCCACCGGAAAGTCGGCGCAGATCCCGCTTTTCACCTGGCTGCCCGATGCCATGGAAGGTCCGACGCCGGTGTCGGCCCTCATCCACGCGGCGACGATGGTGACCGCCGGCGTGTACATGATCGGGCGGAACGCCGTGCTGTTCAGCCACGCCCCGGCGACGATGCTGACCGTGGCGATCATTGGCGCGCTGACAGCGCTCATGGCCGGCACCATTGGCCTGGTCCAGAACGACATCAAGCGCGTGCTCGCGTACTCGACCGTTTCGCAGCTG
>DASRJR010000258.1:0-13748 GCA_035649395.1 Vicinamibacterales bacterium | reverse complement strand
GGCGGCGGAATAGCATCGGCGGGATCGGGCCAGTACACTCGCGACAAGTAATGCAGCGCGATACCCACGCCCCAGCGGTTGGGGGCCGTCCAGATCACGAGCGCGGCCAGCACAACCAGCAGAGTCAGTCCCAGCACCCGATGCGAGCGCACCACTCCGAAATAGATCAAGACGATCATGACGGCAAGTGGCAGCCGATCGCCGATGATGGTGAAGGCCCACGTATCACCGGGATTGCGCGCGAAGATCAAACCGCAGACTGAGCACTGTTCGAGCTGGGACCACCCGGAAAACAGCCGCCCCTCGCCGCAGTGCGGACAGCGCTTGCGCACTCCACGCCGAAGCGCCGTCGCGATCAAATTCGAGCGGAAAAGCGTCATCGAGAGTCCGGCTGAAGCCGGACACTACAGTTGTCGCATCCAGGCCTGCAGCTTGGCGACGTCTTTCTTCACGGTGTGTGACGCCGCGAAGAGCACACCAGCGAGAATGGCCGCGAGCGTCGGCACGATGTACATCGCGGTATGCAGCCCCTGGCGCCGGAACGGTTCCAGCGCGCGCGCGTCGAATCCCTTCGCCTCGCCGATCAGGCCGCGCAGCTCCGCCATCACCAGCGAACCGAACGGCATCGGATCGACCGCGCCGGCCGCGCTGGCCGCAGCGAACGTGAAGTAATCGCTGACGAGTCCCGTTCCGACCGGGCCGAGCGACGCCCCGAGCACATACATCGCGAAGAAGTACAGCGCCATGGCGGTCCCGCGCAGCGACGGCTCCACCACGTCATGGATCGTCGAGTAGACGGTGGCGTAGTAGGCATACATCACGCCGCAGGCCGTGCCCATCAGCAGCGCGAACGGCCAGATGTCGCCGCCCGGCCGCTGCAGCGCCAGGTACATCAACGGAAACGCGATCACGATCGACCCGGTGCCGACGAGCAATCGGCCATCGACGCGGCGACGATAGAGGTAATCGGCCAGCGTCCCACCGCCCACCAGTCCGACGACGCCGGAGAAGCCATACACGACTGACGAGAGCCAGCCGGCCTGAGCAAAGTTCATGTCGTGCACGCGAATCAGAAACGGCGCCAGGAACGCCCCGAGTGCGTACATGTTGAAGTTGTGCAGCGCCCCCGACGCGATCACCCACCAGATCGTCGGCGTCGAGAGCACCAGCCAGTACGGAGAGCCCGGACGGCGACGGGCACCGACGGCGTGGCCTTCGACCAGCCCACGCGGCGGCTCGCGCATGAACAGCGCGGCGACGGCACACAGTAATCCGGGCACGGCGGCGACGTAGAACGCGTTGCGCCAGCCCCAGTTTTGCAGCAGCCATCCCCCGGCGGCATTCGCCAGGCCGAGACCGAGCGGCAGGCCCAGCATCCAGATCGCCACCGCGCGTGCGCGTGCAGCGGGCGGAAAGAAATCGCCGAGCAGCGAGGTCGACGCGGGCGAGCACGTCGCCTCGCCAATACCGACGCCGAGGCGGGCGACAACGAGCTGACCGAAGTTCTTCGCCAGCCCCGACGCTGCGGTCAGCACGCTCCAGGCGCTCACACCTGCCGCCAGCACCCACCGCCGTTCGACCCGATCCGACAACCGCCCGAGCGGAATGCCGACGACCGCATACAGCAGCGTGAACACCGTGCCCAACACGCCGAGCGCGGTGTCGCTCAAGCCCCACTCGCGTCTGATCCCCTCGCCGACACCGCCGAGGATCTGGCGGTCGAAGAAGTTCATCAGATTGATGGCGAACAGCACGGCAAGCGCATAGCGCGCGCCGGCGCCAGCGCCGCCGTCCCACCGCGCGAACAACGCGCGCGGGCCTCGGTCGCCGGTCACCTCAGTTGCACGATCGGGCGAGATCGCCGCAGGTGCCATGGTGTCGCGGATCCTGTCGACTGGCTCCTCAGAACGGGTAGCGACCGGCCTCGATCACCGCGTCGGCCACCGCTCGTCGCGCGCCGATCGTATCGATGCTGGGGCGGCTCGCCAAGCGGCTGGCGGCATCGGCGAGCGCGGCCACGTTGGCGTGCCTCGCCGCCAGCGCCGCCACCAGGCGCTTCGCGGACACCGCCATGCGATCGGCGGCATCGTTGGCGTAGATGCGTGCGATCGTTGCGGGCAGCGGCAGGCCCTCCGAGGTCTCCCGGGCGAGCAGCTTCTCCGCCCGCGCGAGCGCGCTCTCGATCGCGTAGATCTCGATGATCATGTCGGCGGCATGGCCGAGGATTTCCTGCTCTTCCCTCAGCGCCTCACCCAGGACATCGACCGCATAGCCGAGCGCCGCGATCGAGAGGCGCTTGGCCTGCAGCAGCAGAATGCGCTCGCCGACAAGCGGTCCGGTGGCATCGGCGGGTCCGATCGACGCCGACAGCATCCGGCGCGCGCCCTCGCGCGTGAACAGCGCGGGCGACAGTTTCAGCAGTCGTGTCGGGATGATCAACCGGTTGATCTCGTTCGTGCCCTCGTAGATGCGGGTGATCCGCGCGTCGCGGTAGGCGCGCTCGATCGGGAACTCTCTCGAGTAGCCGTTGCCGCCGAACACCTGCAGGCTCTCGTCGACGGCGTAGCCGAGCGACTCGCTCGTCCACACCTTGTTGATCGAGCACTCGACGGCAAACGCTTCGATCGTCTTGAGCACTCGATCGCTGTCGTCGCGATCGACCAGCTCCAGCGCGCGATCGACGTCCCCGAGCGTGCGGTAGACCATCGCGTCGCCAACCCAGCAGCGTACGGCGAGTTCGCCCAGCTTCTGCTTGATGAGCCCGAACTCGCAGATGGCGCGGCCGAACTGCTGCCGCTGCTTGGCGTAGGCGACGGCCCAATCGAGCGCGCGTCTCGCCCCGGTGTTGTTCCGCGTCCCCAGCTTGACGCGTCCGAGATTGAGGATGTTGAACGCGACTTTGTGTCCTTCGCCGATCCGCCCGAGCACGTTCTCCACCGGCACCGGCACGTTGTCCAGCAGCAACGGAGTCGTCGACGAGCCGTCGAGACCGAGCTTGCGCTCATCGCGCCCGCTCACGACGCCCATGGCGCGCTCGACCAGGAACGCGGTGAACTTCTCGCCGTCGACCTTGGCGAAGATCGTGAACAGATCGGCAAAGCCGCCGTTGGTGATCCACGCCTTCTGGCCGTTGAGCACGTAATGGCGGCCGTCGGGCGTCAGCGTCGCGGTGGTCCGCGCGGCACGCGCATCCGATCCCGAGTGCGGCTCGGTCAGGGCGTAGGCGCCGATCAACTCCGCACTTCCGAGTCGCGGCAGGTAGCGCGCCTTCTGCTCCGCGTTGCCGAAGTAGACGAGCGGCAGCGTGCCGATCGACGTGTGTGCGCCGAGCGATCCGGCAAACGACGGGTTGGCCGCGATCTGCTCGCCGACGAACGCCGCGCTGATCTTGTCGAGTCCGAGCCCGCCATACGCAGCCGGGATCTCGAGCCGCGTCAGATCGAGCGACGCGGCCTGCTGCATCAGTCGCCGCGTGAGGTCCCAATCGTGTTCGTAGAGCTCCTGCTCGCGCGGCAACACCTCGTTGCGCATGAACTCGGCGGCGGTGCGTCCAAAGAGCTGCTGTTCCTCGCTCAGGTCCTCGCGCGTGAACAGGTCGCTGGCGCGCACGGTCTCCGTCAGGAAGCCGCCGTGCTGGATGGTGTCGTCAACGTGTGCCACGATACCTGTTCTCCAAATGTTGGCCACGGAGGGCACGGAGATCCTTGGCCACGGAGTACACAAAGATCACCAAGGTCTGCTCTCGCGTTCGTCACCTGGTGATCTTGGTGTGCTCCGTGGCCTATACTCCGTGTGCTCCGTGGCCAATTGACAGACCTACCGACCGGTCAGTATATGCCTCCTCGCATGCCGGCCCTCCAACAATTGTTCGACTTGTCCGGTCGCGTCGCCATCGTGACCGGCGGGTCGCGCGGATTGGGGCTGGAGATGGCCGAAGGGCTCGCCGAGGCGGGCGCAGCGGTCATGCTGTGCGCTCGCCGCGACGCCTGGCTGACGCCGTCGGTGAACGCGCTGCGCGAGCGCGGCTTCACCGTCGACGGCGCGGTGTGCGACGTCTCGAACCCCGCTCAAGTGCAAGCCGTCGTCGACGGGACGATCGCCAGGCACGGGCGGATCGACATCCTCATCAACAACGCCGGCATCAGCTGGGGCGCGCCGCCCGAGGAGATGCCGCTCGAGAAATGGCGCGCCGTCATCGACGTCAATCTCACCGGAACGTTTCTGTTCTCGCAGGCAGCCGGCCGCGAGATGTTGAAGCGCGAGTACGGCCGCATCATCAACGTCGCGTCGGTGGCGGGGCTCCACGCTTCTGTCAACGGCCCCCACTACGCCGGCTATGCCGCGAGCAAGGCGGGGCTGATGGGCCTGACGCGCGAGCTGGCGGCGTCCTGGGGCCGGCACGGCATCAGGGTCAACGCCATCGCGCCCGGGTTTTTCCATTCCCGGCTCGCGGACCCTACGATTCCGCTCGTCGAGCCGGCAATCAAAGCGACGAGCCCCACGCCTCGCGTCGGCGCGGCCGGGGAGCTCAAGGGGGTCGTCGTCTTTCTCGCCGCCGACGCCTCGAACTACATCACCGGACAGGTCATCGTCGTCGACGGGGGCCGAACGATCGCGTAGGGTAGGTTCACATGGATCAGCGACCGTGGCTGCGTCATTACGACTACTGGGTCCCGCCGCACATGACCTACCCCGCGCGTCCGCTGACCGAGATCCTCGACACGACGACGATCGAGATCCCTGACGCGCGCGCGACCGCGTTCCTCGGCGCCGAGCTGACCTTCAAGGAGATCAAGCGGCGCAGCGACCGCTTCGCCGCCGCGCTGGAGCACCTCGGCATCACGCGCGGCGATCGCATCGGCATCATGCTGCCGAACTGCCCGCAATACATGATCGCGGCGTTCGCCATCCTGCGCCTTGGCGCAATCGTGGTCAACATCAACCCGACGTACACCGCACGTGAAGTCGTTCAGGTGGCGATCGATGCCGGACTGCGGGCGGTGCTGACGCTCGATCGTCTTGCACCGATGTGGGCCGAAGTACGGGATCGCACGCCGATCGAGCCGATCATCGTGACGTCGCTCGCGGAGTACTCGGCGGAGCAGGCGGCGCCACCGTCCTGTGATGGCACGCTGACGCTCACCGGCCTCATCACCGACGCACCCGAACGTCCCGCATCGCCCGTCGCCATCGCACCCGACGATGTGGCCGTCCTGCAGTACACCGGTGGAACGACCGGGACGCCGAAGGCAGCGATGCTGACCCACGGCAATCTGTTCGCGAACGTGATTCAGAACGAGACGTGGCTGTATCGCCATCGCCTGCGCGGCGAAGCACGCTATCTGATCGTGATTCCGTACTTCCACATCTACGCGTTCACCGTGGGCATGCTGTGCGCCACATGGGTCGGCGGCACACAAATCATCGTTCCGAAGTACGACGTCGATCAGGTCCTGTCCGCGATCAAGACCTATCGGCCGACGTTCTTTCCCGCAGTGCCGACGATCTTCATCTCGCTGCTGGCGCATCCCCGGATGCCCGAATCAGGACTCGATCTGGTGCGGACCTTCAACACCGGCGGCGCGCCCTGCCCGGTCGATGTGATCGCGGAATTCGAGCGGCGCACCGGGCGCATGTTGAAGGAGGGCTACGGGCTGTCCGAGACGTCACCGGTCACGCACTCGACGCCGCAATTGGCGATCCGCAAGCCGGGCTCGATCGGGCTGCCACTGCCCGACACGGACATCAAGATCGTCGACGTCGAGACCGGCACGCGCGTGCTGCCGATCGGCGAGAGCGGCGAGCTGTGCATCGCCGGACCGCAGGTGATGAAGGGCTACTGGAACCGGCCCGAGGAGACGGCGCAGGCGCTTCGCGCCGACGACCGCGGCCGTGTCTGGTTTCACACCGGCGACATCGGCCGGCTGGACGACGATGGATTCACGACGATCGTGCAGCGGAAGAAGGATCTGATTATCGTCGACGGGTTCAACGTGTATCCGTCCGACGTAGAGGGCGTGTTGTACACGCATCCGGCGGTGAAGATGGCCGCCGTGATTGGCGTGCCACACACGTATCACGGCGAAGCGGTCAAGGCGTGCGTCGTGCTGCACGAGGGGCAGCAGGCGACTGAGGCGGAGCTCCAGGCGCACTGCGCGGCCAGTCTCGCCGAATACAAGCGGCCGCACCGCATCGAATTCCGCGAGAGTCTGCCCCAGAGCGCCGTCGGCAAGATCCTCTACCGGGTGCTTCGCGACGAAGTGGGTGCGCCGTGACACGGAGGCACGGAGATCCCTCCGTGTCATCCATCTCCCCGTTCCCCCCGTGTCACCTTGGCGAGCTCCAGTTTGGCGACCGCTTCGCGATGGACTTCATCGGGACCGTCAGCCAGACGGATCGTGCGTGCATGGGCCCAGGCCGACGCCAGCTCGAAGTCGCCAGACACGCCGGCCGCACCGTGTGCCTGAATCGCGCGATCGATGACGCGCAGCGCCATCCGCGGCACCACCACTTTGATCATCGCGATCTCCCGGCGCGCGGCCTTGTTGCCGACCGTGTCCATCAGTTGCGCCGCCTTCAGCGTCAGCAGGCGCGCCTGCTCGATCTCCATCCGCGACTCGGCGATGTCGGCGCGAATCGTGCCCTGCTCGGCCAGCGGCTTGCCAAACGCCACACGCGAGACGACGCGTCGACACATCGCTTCGAGCGCGCGTTCGGCGCGCCCGATCAGGCGCATGCAGTGGTGAATGCGCCCAGGCCCCAGGCGCCCCTGCGCGATCTCGAAGCCGCGTCCTTCGCCGAGCAGGATGTTGGACGAGGGCACACGCACCTGGTCGAACACGATGTCGGCATGTCCGTGTGGGGCATCGTCGTAGCCGAACACCGTCAGCGTCCGGCGAATGGTGATGCCGGGTGCGTCCATCGGCACCAGGATCATCGACTGCTGCAGGTGACGCGGCGCCGCCGGCTGACTCTGGCCCATGAAGATGGCGACGCGGCAGCGCGGGTCGCCGGCGCCGGAGATCCACCACTTGTGTCCGGTGATCACGTACTCCTCGCCGTCGCGGACGATGCTCGATCGGATATTGGTCGCGTCGGACGAGGCGACGTCGGGCTCGGTCATCGCGAAGCACGATCGAATGTCGCCAGCCAGCAGCGGCTCGAGCCATTGCCGCTGCTGCTCGGGCGTCCCGTATCGAACGAGCACCTCCATGTTCCCGGTGTCCGGGGCCGAGCAGTTGAACACTTCCGGCGCGAACGTGGATCGCCCCATGATCTCGCACAGCGGCGCGTACTCGGCAGTCGTCAGCCCCGGTCCGTACCGGGTGTCGGGCAGGAACAGGTTCCACAGCCCCATCTCACGGGCCTTCGGCTTCAGCGCTTCGAGGATGAGGGTCGGCTGCCAGCGATCGCCTTCGCCAACCTGTTGACGGTAGGTCCCCTCGTTGGGGTAGATGTGCTCGTCCATGAAGGCAAGCAGGCGATCTCGTAGCTGATCGAGGTCTTGGGGCTGCATGGGCGAATCATAATCATTACGTTGCGCGGCGCAGACAACGGAGGTTGCGGCCGCTCCGATTCCCTCTCGAGGAGCATCGATGCCGATCCACTACCAACCGACCGATCGCATCGCCTTGATCACGATCGACAACCCCCCGGTCAACGCGCTGTCCCCCACCGTGTGGGCCGAGTTGGACGAGGCAATCGCGCGCGCCAATGCGGATGCTGACGTCGACGCGATCGTCGTCCGCGGCGGCGGCACGACGTTCGTCGCCGGCGCCGACATCAAAGCCTTCGAGGCGCTGCAGACCGTCGAGCAGTCGCTGGCGCGATCGACGCGCGTTCATGCGCTGCTCCGACAGCTCGAAGACTCGCCAAAGCCGCTGGTCGCCGCGATCCACGGCCATGCGCTCGGCGGCGGCAACGAGCTTGCGATGGCGTGTCACTATCGCGTCGCAACCGGCGATGCCAGGATCGGCCAGCCGGAGGTCACGCTCGGTTTGATTCCCGGCGCCGGCGGCACGCAGCGTCTGCCACGACTGTGCGGCGCCGCCACCGCGTTGCGGATGTGCACCGACGGCAAGCCAATCTCCGCGCGCCAGGGGCTCGAAGCCGGCGTGATCGATCGCATCGTCGAGGGCGACCTGACGGAGGCGGCGTGCGCTTTCGCTCGAGAGCGAGCGGCCGCCGCAATGGTGCGCCGGACGCGTGAGCAGTCAGAGGCGATCGCCGATGTGGCCGCTGGCATCGGCGTGTGCCAGGCCGCGCGGGTGGCGCTTGGCGTACCCCGTGAGAGCAACGCGGCGGCACATGCGGCCGTCGACGCGATCGAGGCCGGCCTGCGGGATGGCTTCGACGCCGGTTCACAGCGCGAGCGCGAGTTGTTCGCCGGCTGCGTCACGTCGACGGCCTCGAAAGCGCTGCGCCATCTGTTCTTCGCCGAGCGCGATGCGACCAAGGCGCCCGGCATCACGGCAGACACGCCTTCACGCGCCATCGTGTCGGCGGCCGTCGTCGGGGCCGGCACGATGGGTGCCGGTATTGCGATGACCTACGCGAACGCCGGCATTCCCGTGTTCCTGAAAGAAGTCGATCAGCCCGCCCTCGATCGTGGCATCGCGGCCATTCGCGCCAACTACCTGTCCTCGGTTTCCAAAGGTCGGATGACATCGGACGGCTTGGAACGAACGATGCGGCTGATCACGCCGACGCTGTCCTACGACCGGTTCAACACTGTCGACATCGTCGTCGAAGCCGTGTTCGAGGACATGGAGCTCAAGAAGAACACGTTCGCCGAATTGGGACGCGTCACCAACGACACGTGCGTGCTCGCGACCAACACATCCACGCTCGATGTCGATGAGTTCGCGCGCGCCAGCGGACGGCCTCACGTCGTGATCGGCCATCATTTCTTCAGCCCAGCGAACGTCATGAAGCTGCTCGAAATCGTCCGCGGCCGCGACACGAGCGCCGACACGATCGCCACGTCGCTGCGGCTGGCGAAGCGTCTCGGCAAGATCGGCGTCGTCGTCGGCAACTGTTTCGGCTTCGTTGCCAATCGGCTGCTGGCGTACTACCTGCGAGAAGCGCACCTGCTCTGCGAGGAGGGCGCCAGCGTCACGCAGATCGACAACGCCCTGATGGAGTTCGGCTTGCCGGTGGGGCCGTTCGGCATGCAGGACATTGCGGGCATCGACGTCGGGGCACGCATCCGGCAATACCTCAGATCGATCGGCAAGACACGTGCTGACGGCCCTCAATCGGAGCTTCCCGATCGCCTGTTCGAGATGGGTCGCTTCGGGCAGAAGACCGGTGCGGGCTGGTATCGCTACGAGGCCGGAAGCCGGACGCGCATTCCGGACCCGTTGATCGAACAGCTCGCAGCAGAGGCGGCCGCACGCCGCGGCATCGCGAGACGGTCCATCACCGATGACGAGATCATCGCGCGCATCACCACCGCGCTCGCCAACGAAGGCGCGCGGGTCCTGGAGGAAGGGCACGCGACCCGCGCCGGCGACATCGACGTGATTTACTGCTCGGGCTTCGGGTTTCCACGCGATCGCGGCGGGCCCATGTTCTATGCCGAAACGATCGGGCTCGCGACCGTGCTCGCCCGAGTGAACGACTATCGAGAGCGGTTCGGCGACTATTGGCGCCCGGCGCCGCTCCTCGAGCGGCTGGTCGCAGAAGGCCGGAGCCTGTATTCGAGCTCAGAGGTCAGCGCGGCGTGATCGAAGTCGCCGATGTTCATGCGATCAGCGTCGGCCGCGAGCTGGCGATCAGCGATTGGCTCGAGGTGCCACAATCGCGAATCGAGACGTTTGCCGACGCGACCGACGATCACCAATGGATCCACGTCGACGCGGCGCGGGCGGCACGCGAGTCGCCGTACGGCGGACCGATCGCCCACGGTTTTCTGACACTCTCGCTCGTACCGCGGCTGCTGCGCAGCGCCGTGCGCTTGACGCGTGTCGGGATGGCAATCAACTACGGCGTGAATCGCGTGCGCTTCGTGTCACCGGTGCCTGCCGGCGCTCGCATCCGCGGGCGATTCACCGCGGTGGCCGTGACTCCGCACGAGCAGAGCGTCGACGTCACCTGGTCGGTCACCGTTGAACGCGAGCACGGTGACAAGCCCTGCTGCGTCGCCGAATGGATCGCACGCTACTACTTGACGTAGCGTCCGGCTTTAGCCGGACCATGTAGTGTCCGGCTTTAGCCGGACCCCCGTAACATGACCAACCGCCAAATTCGACTCCAGCGCCGCCCCGCCGGCGCACCGACGCCCGACGACTTCGCCATCGTCGACTCCCCAGCGCCAACCATCGAGGACAGCCACGTTCTGCGCCGCACGATCTACCTGTCATTGGATCCGTACATGCGAGGACGGATGAACGACGCGCGTTCGTACGCGAAGCCCGTCGCGCTCGGTGACGTCATGGTCGGCGGCACTGTCAGCGAGGTGGTCGAGTCGCGTCATCCGTCGTTCAAGCCGGGCGACTTCGTCGTCGGCATGGATGGATGGCAGCAGTGGGCGTCCTCGGCACCGACGGGGCTGCAACGGCTCGACCCGACGGTCGCGCCGATATCGACCGCGCTCGGTGTACTGGGCATGCCTGGCCTGACGGCGTATGTCGGACTGCTCGACATCGGACAGGCCAAGAGCGGTGAGACCGTTGTCGTCTCGGCGGCGTCGGGGGCCGTGGGCGCGGTCGTCGGTCAACTCGCCCGTCTCAAAGGATGCCGCGCCGTCGGCGTCGCCGGATCGAAGGACAAGTGCGACTACCTCACACGTGACCTCGGCTTCGATGCCGTGGTGAGCCATCGCGATCCTGATCTTCGAGCCGCGCTGAGCGCAGCCTGTCCCGCTGGCATCGACGTCTACTTCGAGAACGTCGGCGGCGTCGTGCTCGAAGCGGTGATGGGCCTGCTCAATCGAGGCGCACGGATTCCGCTGTGCGGCCTCGTGTCGCAATACAACGTGCGGCCGCTGCCGCCCGGCCCGAACCTCATACCGCTGCTGACCAACCGCGCGCGGATTCAAGGCTTTCTCGTGATGGATCACTTCGACCGGTACGACGCGTTCATGCGGGAGGTTGCTCCCTGGGTCCGAAGCGGCGAGCTTCGCTATCGCGAGGACATCGTCGAGGGACTCGACGCCGCGCCGCAGGCATTCATCGGCATGCTCGAGGGCAAGAACTTCGGCAAGCTGCTCGTTCGCATCTCACCCGATCCGACGCGTCAGTAACTCGTAGAGCGCAGGCTTCAGCCTGCGCGTCAGACGCGGCGCCGCAGCGCGAGCCATGCCCAGAACGACATCGCTCCCGCCGCGGCCGTGATCAGCCAGTACGCAGGATCGCGCGCCAGGTGTGGCTCGACGCCGATACGCCAGATGTGGACGACAACGAGGATGCCGAAAATGACACCGGTGGTGACGACGTACGCCTTCATGAGGTCAATTCTCCCGCGAGCGACGGGCGAGCTACTTCCCGGAAACGCTGTCGCACTGGCGCTTCAGACGATCGGCTGGACGCAGCACGCCTGGCGGGACCGGCAGCTCGGGCGGGTCGGCGATCGCCAGCCGGCCCAGACGCATCTTCATGTATTGGTCGTCAGCACACAACGACGGCGCGAGCCGGGCGTAGGTGATCGATGAAAGAGGACCGAGATACAGCACGGCGTCGAACTGGTCCTCCATACGTGGACCGTCTCCACCCTTCGCGATGATGTAGGACCGATACGGCGCGTCACCGAGTGTCGTCCCTCTCGTCATCGCCATGGCCGGCACCCGCCACGAGGCGATGTCGGGTTGCAGCGACGTCAGTTCCACGCCACTCGTGTGCGCCCAGATCGAGAAGATCGCCGATTGTGTCGCGGGCCCGAGCAGCCCGACGATGGACGACGGCGTTCGAGCGGCGTCGCCGACGACCGACCGTCGGATGAAGTGGGTTCCTCCCCACACGAGCAGCGCCCGCCGCTGTTTCGCGAGCACTTCACGCTGGATGAGATCAGCGGCGAATCGATCGCGTTCAACGTCGATCGTTTGCTGGCGCGTCCGAATCTTCTCCCACTCGATTGGCGGATCGCCCGCGAGGACGCGCAGCTGGCGCGCTGGCGGCAGCGAACCATTGATCGTGCGGACGGCCCTGAAGAACGCTTCGTAGATCGGAACGTCCCAGACCTGGTGGGCTTGCGTGGTGTCCTGCCAGACACGACGCAGCTCCGCATCAGCGACAGATTCACCCCGAATGAATCGATCGAGCACGTCCTGATATCGGGCCGTTCCCCATTCGACGACGATGTCATTGACGGTCGCCGCGAACCGAGGATCGCGGATGAGCGCCAACCGAAACGCATGTGACGGCTCGTTGTTGTGCTCGCCTTCGCTCAAGGCGACGATTGCGTGGTTCTTGAATGCGCCGAGAATCGCGTCAATTGGATCGAGAGGCGCTGCCGGCCGCGCCGACTGCTGGACCGCAGCGAGGGCTGAGATCGCAGAGAACAGCATCACGCAGAGCGCCGCAGAGGGGCAGAGACTCTGATTCACGCTGAATATAAGAATAGCCTTTGCACCTTCGCGATCTCTGCGTGATGTTCTTCTCGAGATCTCAGCCTCCTCGCGAGCGTCGTGACTGACAAGCGTCAGACATCGCGCGCCGACCTGCCGCAGTTCGATCGTACCGACGTGCGTCAGCCAATCGAACTAACAGCGCAGCGGGATCGCACCGACCTGCGTCAGTCCACTCGCACCAGCAATTGACAGCGCGATCGCACCGACAGGCGATAGCAGGGTCTGTCGTGACCCGGCAACTGAAGTGGGCCATGTAAACACGATTTACCACTGGCCTACGGCTCTCGAAGAGAATCGTCGTCATGCGGTGGGCGATGGCAGTCGTGTGCGGAACAATCGCGCTCGTTCACACGCTGCCTGCACCGTTTCTTCTCGACGCGATGGCCGGCGGCCGAAGTGTGTGGCACCTGCCGCGAGGCTTGCCGACAATCTACCTGACGTATGACGACGGGCCAAACCAGTCGACAACACCGGATCTGCTCGACGCACTCGCTCGCGAAGGCGTGCACGCGACGTTCTTCCTCATCGACGAGCAGGTCACCGCAGACACGGCGCCGATCATCAGTCGGATGTTTGCCGACGGTCACGCCGTCGCATTGCATTCGCGGCAGCGCTGGGATTTGCTTCGTTCCTCGACGAGCATCGCCCGACTGCTGACCGCGCACGCGGATCGCCTGGAATCGCTCGCCGGCGCGCGGCCATGCCGAGCCTTCCGTCCGCACGGCGGATGGCGAAGCCTCTCGATGTACCACGGATTGCAGGCAATCGACTATCGATTGATCGGATGGGGCTGGATGCTCTGGGACGTCGATCCGCTGCACGCGCGCACCGCGACTCGAGTCGTTCATCGCATCGGTCCGCGCGTGCGTGCCGGTGACATCATCGTGATGCACGACGACGACGCGCGCGCGCCCGGCAAACCCCAGCCGCACACCGTGGAGGCGACATCGCGACTCATTCCGATGCTGCGCGAGCGCGGCTTCGCGTTTGGCACGGTATGTTGATGACCCGCGTCAGTCCAATCGCACGACGCGATCATTTTTGGGTTGGCAGCCGGAACGCGGCCATCTCCTCTCCGTTGCGCACGAGCAGCACATCGCGAACGAGCACGGGGTGATTCCACGTCTTGCCTTCGATCCCGGGCACTCGCGCGATCTCCTTGAATTGATCGGCCGTCGCC
>DASRJR010000257.1:0-3773 GCA_035649395.1 Vicinamibacterales bacterium | reverse complement strand
CGTCTATCAGGAACTGCGGGGCGAGTTCACCATGCGCGCCGGACGTGTGAGCAACTCGCTCATCGTCGGCGGCTCGTACGAACACAACAGCGGAAGCCTCACGGGATCCGAGTTCTTCTTCACGGAGGAGAACGAAGACGGTTTCACGATCAACTATCTCAATCCGGTGATTCCGCCGCGAAGCGAATGGCTGGTCTTCAACGGGACCGATCGGTTCTACCACCTGGGCAACACGGGCCTGTTCTTCCAGGACATCCTCGAGCCGATGCCGCGGCTCATCCTGGCGGGCGGCGGACGTTACGATCGGCTTGCGCTCGACAACCGGCGAGGCACCGGCGTGCAAGTCGAGCAGACGTTCGAGGCGTTCAGCCCGAAGGTGAGCGCGACCGTCAAGCTGGCCGGAGTCGAATCGACGAGCCCCGCGACCGTCAACGTGTACGGCGCCTACTCGCAAGCCTTTCTGCCACCGCGGGGGCCGTCGGCACTGACGCCGGACAACGTCGCCGATCGCATCGAACCAGAAGACATCTCGAACTACGAGATTGGCTTGAAAGGCAGCGCGCTCAGCGGCCGCGTGTCGTTCGAGATGACCTATTTCAGGATGAAAGAGGAAGGCGTCGTGCTCGACGTGCGGCAAGGCCCGTTTTTCCTCCCGACCAACTCGGGCGAACTGAAGTACAAGGGCGTCGAGACCGGCGTCCGCGTCGCGGCCTCACCAAAGGTGTCGCTGTACGCCAACGCGTCGTTCTACCGCAATCGCTTCGGCGACTTCGTGATTCAGGACGAAGAGGATCCGAGCAACGACGTGTCGCTGACCGGCAACCGCCTGGCCATCTCTCCCGACTACGTCGTCAACTGGGGCGCGACGATTAGGCCGATTCGTTCGACCGACGTCGTCTTCGACGTCAAGCACGTCGGCGATTCCGCGAGCGATCGCGAGAACACGTTCATCGTGCCCTCGTACACGCTGGTCGACGTCGCGGCAACCTGGCGGCGCGGTCCGCTCCGGATCACCGTGTCGGGCACGAACCTGTTCGATGAGGAGTACTACTGGAGCGGCGGCAGCGAGACGCTCGACCCGGGAAGGCCACGGCAGGTGCTGGTCACGACGTCTGTGCTGTTCAAGTGAGCCGTGTGTTCACGAGCCCTCAACAATAGAAATGGCGGAGCCGAGGGGGTACCCAAGCTCCGCCATGTCTCAGAGACCGACTAGCGTGGTCGGCCCCCTCCGAAGGCAACATCCGCTCTCACCAAACCTGTCAGAGCACGGTGTCGGCGGTTGCCATGATGAGAGCATGACGCGTGCCTGACGCGGGATGTCGCGAAACGCCTGCGTTTTCGACGGAATGCGATGTTCCGGACGAAGTTGAAATCCGGATCATTGAATGAGACGGATCCGACAAACCGGATAGGCGTGCTCTGGGCTGACCTTGACGGCCCGTAGGCCAACCATAAGAAGATATCAGGCCCCGGGGGCCATAACCCTCAGGCCCCTGTGCGGCCTGGGCCCTGAGCCCTGAGGCCTATCGATGGACGCCTACCAGGTCGCGCTCGTCCTCATCACGCTCGCCGCCGCGGTCGTCAACGGCGCACTTGGCTACGGCTTCTCATCCATCACGGTTCCT
The DNA here is from genome assembly GCA_035649395.1 of Vicinamibacterales bacterium. Classification (GTDB taxonomy): domain Bacteria; phylum Acidobacteriota; class Vicinamibacteria; order Vicinamibacterales; family UBA2999; genus Gp6-AA40. The sequence goes on along the minus strand of DASRJR010000257.1, from coordinate 2,148 downwards.
CTCGCGCTGCTCTTCCTCACGAACCGAGTACTCAATCCGGCGCTGGTACCCATCGAGGTCGTGCTCAACGCGTACGTCCTGTGGGTCAACCGCGCGGCGCTGCCCGGTGTCTGGCGGCGCGTGCTCCCGATCGTGATCGGGCTGCTGCCGGGCGTGCTCATCGGGACGGCGCTCGTCTCGAAAGTCAATCCGGGCTGGCTCAAGTTCGGGACCTTCATCGCGCTGCTGCCGCTGATCCTGCTGCAGGCCGCGGGCTTCCGACGTCCGATTCGGTCGGAGCGGCCGGTCGGGCTGGTGTTTGGCGGCGGCGTCGGGCTGCTCTACTCGGTGACGACGATCTCCGGCCCGCCGCTGGCGGTGATGCTGAGCAATCAGGGTCTGACCAAGGGGGATTTTCGAGCGGCGCTCGGCTTCATCCGGCTCGCCGAGTCATCGATGACGGCGGTCGCCTACGCCTACGCAGGTCTCTATAGTGTCGAGAGCCTCGGCCTCATGCCGTATATTCTGCCGAGCATCGTCATCGGCGTGCCGATGGGGGCCGCGATCATTCAGCGCGTCCGGCCGGAAACGTTCCGCCGCGTGTGTATGAGCTTTGACGCGTGGATCGTCGGCTTCGGACTGTCGACGCTGCTGAAAGATCTGAAGCTCGTCGACAGCAACGCTGCGTTCCTGGTGCTGGTGGTCGTCGGCCTGCTCGACACGTGGCTGCTCTATCGCTTCTTCACCGTTCAACTCCCGCAGGTCAAACGCATCGAGGCATTGAGCACGATGAACGACCGCGTGACGATCTCGGGAGAAGGTCGGCGCGCACAAGACGTCGATGCCGCAGGATTTCGAGGCCGGCCGGCCCATGGAGCTCGAAGCCGTGGTCGGCCATCGTGCGTGTGATGTAGTGTCCAGCTTCAGCTGGACCGTGTCGTGTCCGGTTTGAGCCGGACCATGAGGGACGCATGAGCATCAACAATCGCTGGTTCCAGCTCGGTGCCTCGCTCATCGCGATGATCATGATCGCGAACCTGCAGTACGCGTGGACGCTCTTCGTCACGCCACTGCAAAGCAGCACCGGCTGGCAGCTGACCGAGATTCAGCTGGCGTTCACCCTGTTCATCTTCTTTCAGACCTGGATACAGCCCATCGACGGCTTCCTGATCGATCGGCTCGGTCCGCGCGGCTTCATCACCGTCGCCGGGCTGCTGTGCGGCCTCGGATGGGCAGGCATGGGCTACGCCACCTCGCTCCCGATGCTCTACGCGTTGTACTGCGCCGCCGGCATCGGTGCGGCGTTCGTCTACAGCGGCTCGATCGGTTCGGCGTTGAAATGGTTCAAAGAGAAGCGCGGGCTGGCGGCCGGCATCATGGCTGCCGGTTTCGGCGGCGGCACCGCGCTGTTCATTCCGTTCATCCAGGACATGATCGCGAACCGCGGGTATCAAGCGACGTTCATCGCCACCGGCATCCTGCAGGGATCGGTCATCGCGATCGTGGCGCAGTTCCTGCGGCACCCGCCCTCCTCCGCTGCCGTCGGCAGCGCGGCAGGCTCAGCACCTGGGGCCCAGCCTGCGAAGGCGACCGCGGCCGCGGCGCAGGTCGGCCCCAAGCAGTTCACGACGTTCGAGGTGCTCGCGACGCCGCATTTCTACGCGATGTACGTGATGTTCGTGCTGATGGCGACCGGCGGTCTGCTGGTCACCGCCAACGCCGGCCCGATCTCGAAGAGCTGGGGCCTCTCGGCGAGCGCGCTGACACTGGCGACGACGCTGAGCCCGATCGCCAACGGGGCGAGCCGCGTCTTCTGGGGCTGGGCAAGCGACACGATTGGGCGCGAGGTCGCGATGATCATCGCGTTCCTGCTGCAGGCGATCTGCCTGGCGCTGGTCGTCGTGCTCGGGCCGACGTCACCGTTCTGGTTCGCGACGACGCTGGTGCTGGTCTATTTCACGTGGGGTGAGATCTACTCGCTGTTCCCGTCGATGTCAGCCGACTACTTCGGCACGCGTCATGCGACGTCGAATTACGGTGTGCTCTACACAGCGAAGGGCGTCGCCACGCTGATCGGCAGCTGGGGCCTGGGCGCGCTGCTGTATCAGCAGACCGGCAGCTGGGCGACCGGTTTCTACATCAGCGCGCTGATGGCGCTCGTCGCCGCCG
>DASRJR010000256.1:0-16113 GCA_035649395.1 Vicinamibacterales bacterium | reverse complement strand
TCACGCGGAACGCGCTCGAGAAACGCGGCACGCGCAGTGTCGTCGGCAGGCCAATCAACGTGAAGTCGGGCTGCGACTCGTTCAGATCCTTGTCCGGATCGTCCTCGGGCGCCTGTGCAGGCGCGGCGGCGTTCTGTGCCGCCGTCGTCTGGGGCCACGCCGCGACCAGCAGGGTGCAAGCAAGCAGGACTCTGGTCCAACGCATGGATTCGCTCCTAATCGTTGTTTGCACCAAGCTCGATCCACCGCTTGATGACGAGGATCTGGCCACCGCTCAGAAACGGTCCATTGAACGGCATCCGTCCGCCCACGATCCCTGCACGGCCCTCGACCTTGTGAATGAGATAGCTGGCGTCGGGGTCCCCCGGTGCCACTCGAAGGATGCCAGGTCGCTCGACGCTGGACCTGTTCACGAGGTTGCTGTACGCGACCGCATTCGTCAAGTTGAGGCCGTTGAACAGACTGCCAATCGCATTGTGGCACTGCGTGCACGGGACGCGTCCGCTCGGGTCTCCAGCTTCGAAGATGTTCTGTTGAATGCTGCGGAAAGTGGGTTCGAGGTTCGGCGTCGGGCCGGTCAGGTCGGAGAGTTTCTCGTCGCACCCGGCGACAGCGATCGCGTACAGGACCGCCAGGGCCCCGTAGAGCAAGGGTTTACGCATGGCTCTCCTCATCGCGCAGCCAATGGGCCGCGCTTCCGACTGATCCACGTTCATTCCCACTTTACTTTCCGGACTTCGGACCGATGCTGCGGAGGAAGTTGACGATGTTCCACATGTCGGTGGCCGTCATCTCGCTTCGCACGCCCTTCATCTCGGAATTTCCCCCGACGCCGTTGGAGATGATGGAGAAGATTTCGCCGTCGCTCGAGCCGTACAGCCACTCGGCATCGGTCAGGTTGGCCGGACTGGGGTTCTTCGGCGCGAGCGGGCCGTCGCCGAGCCCGTCCGGCCCGTGGCATTGCCGGCACGCCCTGTTGTACGCCTGGCGCCCCTTGGTGATCGAGTTGGCGGTGGCGGCAACCGGGTTCTTCATCGCGGCTGCCTTCGGATTGCCGCCCTTGGGGGCTTGGGCGGCACCGATCGAGACTGACAGAAAAATTGCGGCGAGGAGGGTACTAACGAGGCTACGCATGGTTCTGACACGCAAGGAGCAAGATGTGTGCCTCCATGTAACACTCGGTGAATGTCGGAAAACGGGCGGGACTGCCGCAATCGCTTACCGCGCCCGTAAGACACAACGCGAGTCGAAACCTCATCCGCATCGTCAATCGATACGGTACTTCGCCAGGTAATAACTCAGCGCCCGCTGGCTGATCCCCATCAGTTCGGCCGCGTCTTTTTTCACGCCCCCGGCCTGATCGAGTGCACGCCGAATCGTCTCACGTTCGACCCATTCGAGGTTCTGGTGCAGACGCGTGGACGGGAGGCCGGTCGTGGGAGCAGAGGTGGCGCCGAGCAGCGACACCGACTGCTCCGTCAACGTCGGCGTTGTCGCCAGGACGACCGCGCGCTCGATCGTGTTTTCCAGCTCACGCACGTTGCCGGGCCAGTCATAGTGGCTCAGCGCCTCGACGACGCCGCGCTCGACGCGATCGATGCGTTTGCCCGATCGCTGCCGGTGCTTCTCGACGAAGTGTTCGATCAGCATCGGAATGTCCTCGCGGCGATCGCGCAGTGGCGGAATCTCGATCGGAATCACGTTGAGCCGATAGTAGAGATCCTCCTGAAACTTCGCCTCGGTGACCATCTGCTTCAAATCGCGGTTGGTCGCCGCCACGACGCGGACCTCGACGCGCTGCGTCCGCTCGGCGCCGAGCGGCTCGAATTCGCGCTCCTGAAGCACGCGCAGCAGTTTGGCCTGCACGGCGGTGCTGAGCGTGCCGATCTCGTCGAGGAAGATCGAGCCGCCGTCGGCGAGCGCGAACTTGCCGCGTTTGGTCATGGTCGCGCCGGTGAAGGCGCCACGCACGTGTCCAAACAGCTCCGACTCGAGCAGCGTGTCCGGGATCGCCGCGCAGTTCACCTTGATCAGCGGCATGTCGCGTTGAGCGCTGCGATGGTGGATGAGACGCGCCACCATCTCCTTGCCCGTTCCCGTTTCGCCGATGATGAGGACGGTGCTCTTGGTGTTGGCGACGAGCTCGGCGCGCTGAATCACATCCTGCATCGAGCGGCTGCGGCCGACAATGCCGTACTGGTTGAATTCGGCGTCGCGCTCGCTGAGCAGATACTGCTTCTGCGTGCGCAGCCGCTGGCTCTTGACTGCCCGCCGCGCCAGCGCGAGCAGCTCCTCGACCTCGAATGGCTTCTCGAGGAAATCTTCGATGCCCAGCTTGAACGCCTCGCGCACGATTTGCGTGGAGCCGTGCGCGGTCATCATGACGATCTGCGGCCGCTCGGATTCGGGAACAGTGGCAGCGACCTCTCGGATCAGCTCGAGCCCGCTCATGCCCGGCATCAGGTTGTCGATGACGAGGAGGTCGAACGATCGCTCTCCGAGTTGACGCTGCGCGTCCCGCGCGCTCGACGCTTCGACGACCTCGTGCCCCTCGTCGCGCAGCGCGCGGCCAAGCCGCTTCAGGATCTTTTCTTCGTCATCGGCAAGGAGGATCGCCCCCCGGTTGGAGGTCATACGGCGCTGCTCTGAGTGACGGAAAGGGGCAGCTCGATCAGAATCTCGGTGCCGTGCCCTGGTCGGCTGGTCACGGTGATCGTGCCGCCAAGGCCCTCGATGATGTTCTTCGCGATCGGCAGGCCGAGACCGGTGCCGGCCCGCCGCGTCGTGAAGTACGGGTCGAAGATGTGCGCGAGATCGTCGGCGCTGATGCCGGTACCGCGATCCTGAACGACGATGCTGGCGCGCTCGGCTCGATGAGTCGTGCGGACGATGACGCCGGGTTGGACGGCGGTCGCCACGGCGATGGCGCGAGCGGCGCCGGGCGATGGCCGCGAGTCGTTCGACGAGGCGATCGCATGGGCGGCCTGCACCGCGTAGCGGGCGTTCGTCAGGATGTTGACCAGTGCCGTGCGGAGACGCTCGGCGTCGGTGGTCGCGGCCGGCATCGTCGCGTCGAGCTCGAACTGCACGTCGGGCTCGGCCTGTCCCGCCCACGCGGCGGCCGCCGAGGCGCGGCACAGCTCGTTCAGGTCGGCGGGCGCGAGCTCGAAGCGGATCGGTTTCGCGAAGTCGAGCACGTCGCTGACTAGGGTGTTCAGCCGTTTGGTTTCCTGGTCGATGTCCGACACCGCGTCGATCCGGTCGGTCGCCGACACGTGCTCGCGCCGCAACGACGACAGCGACGCGCGGATGATCATCAACGGGTTGCGGATTTCGTGGGCGATCACCGTCGACAGGCGTCCGAGCGACGACAGGCGTTCTTTCTGCGCCGCCTCGCGCTGGAACCGCCCGATCGATTCGGTCAGCGTGTTGAAAGCGGTCGCCAGCAGGCGTGCATCGGCGTCGTCCCAGACGCGAGTCCGGACCGGAACCTTTCTTGTGAGGTCGCCGGTCGCCGAGACGTCGCGCATCGCGTGGGTCACGGCGGCGAGCGGCCGCGTCATGGTGCGGGCCACGGCGTAGCTCAAGAGCGTCGAGAGCAGCACGGCCACCACGAGGGCGGCGACCAGCCCCTGTCGCAGCGCGTTGAGAAACCGCATGCGCTCGGTCCGCGACCGCATCGTCACCGTGATCGGGCCGGTGCCGGCATCGTCGGCGCGCATCGGCCGCGCGAGCGCAACGTATTCCTGGTCGAGCAGCGTGATCGGCGTTGGCGTTCGCGCGCCGAGCACGCCGACGAGCGCCTGGTGGGACTCCGGACCGAGCGACGAGGCGACGATCTTCCCTCCAGCGGCGAATGCGACTTCGCTGTCGGTGAGCCCTTTGAACTGATGGGCGAGGCCGTCGTCCATGAAGAAGCCGACCGTGACGCGGCCGAGGACCTGAACCGGCTCGGGTTCGAGCAGCATCGGCACGCTGACGATCTGCAGCACGCCGCGCGCGTGCGGCAGGAACGTCGAAAATTCATCGGTGTCGTCGGCGGCTTCGGGTTGATACGGGAGCGCTGTCGTATCGCGCCCGGAGGAGCCGAGCACGCGGCCTTTGGGATCGGTCACGATCAGCACGTCGACGTTGATGGTCTCGCGGTATTCATCGATGACCCGCTGCACCGTCGGCGGGTCGTTCGTGTCGACCGACGCGCGCAGTTTGGGCAAGTCCGCCACCATGCGCGCCATGCGCGTGAACATGTCGGTCCGATAGGCACGGTGCTGATCGACCATTGCCGCCGCTTCGGTCAGCCCGTGCTGCAGATCGGCTTCGACCTCGTCCGACGCGCGCGCGTTCGCGAAGACGAACGCCAGCCCCAGCGACAGCGTGGAGAGCAGCGTCGACGCGATGAAGATGCGATTGGTCAGCGACGAGGCAATGCGCATGTCATCACCCCACGGCATCGACAGACGCCACGGGGAACCGGGTCACACCGGCGGGATCCTCAGCACGATGATCAGCGTGCCAGGCTCGAGGCGCCGCAAGGCGGGATCGGGATACGGCGCGACGAGTGTCCATGACTCGGCGTACCCCTGATCGAGCCGGGGCCCCCGCGCCACCCGCACACGCCGGCTCCCGTACAGGCCAGCCAGTTGCCAACGATTGTAGCTGCCCGTCCGCCCGAATGCCTCGAATGGCGTGACCGCCTGCACTTCCCACGCGCCGGCGGGCTGTTCGCCGCCCGATTCGGTCAGGAGCGCTCGGAGCGTCTCCTCCAGGCCCAATGGGGAGCGATAGGTGCGATAGGCGTCGCGATGGGTGCGCGGGGCGAACAGCGCGAGATATTCCGGTGCCTCCCGCCAGGGCCTGCCCTGAGCGACGTCGACGGGCCTGTCCTGAGCCGAGTCGAACGCGTCCACACGCAAATCCGTGCATGGCGTGCGCAGAAAGGCAGCGGTTGCGACCAGAATGCCCCAAGTCAGACGAGTTATACTGCCTGTTCGTCGGCGGCAAGGACCCAAGGAGAACGTCGTGGCGTACATCATCTGTGAACCGTGCGTGGGTACCAAGGATACGGCGTGCGTCGACGTGTGCCCAGTCGACTGCATCCACCCGCGCAAGGACGAACCACAGTTTCAGTCCTCGGACATGCTATATATTCACCCCGACGAATGCATCGACTGCGGCGCCTGTGTGCCAGCCTGCCCGGTCGAAGCGATCTTCGCGCTGGATGAAACGCCGGAAAAGTGGAGCCAATTCATCCCGAAGAACGCGGAGTTTTACCAGAAGGTGTAAGCCGAGGTCGGCCTTCTTCGGCTGACAGCCAGGTGGGTTGCGGGGCCCACAGATCTAGTGGGATGTATCAACTGAACCTGTGACACATACGACAGCCTTTTGACCGCGATTCGGCGGGCCAACCCCGGGGTCCCCGGCGCACGTTTGTTGCGCGCTGGGATGGAGCCAACGGGCGGCCCGCGCTGGAAATCTCAAGGACGTTCCAGTAAGGGTGGGGACCATGCGGATGTTGCTCCCGTTAGCGCGTCGTACGCACGTCGTCGCCGTTTGCGCTGCAACCCTTCTCGCCGGCGGTTCGCTGGTGCTGCGAGCCCAGGGCGGTCTCGACGCGGAGCTGCAGTATCAACTCGCCTCGCTGCTGTACGACGAGACGCGATACCCCGAGGCGCTCCAGTCGTTCGAGCAGGCGTCGCAGACGCCCGACAAGGAGCTGGCGACTCGCGCGCGGAAGGGGCTGGTCCGCAGCTCGCTGAAGATCGCCGAGTTCAAACGGGCACGCACCGAAGCCGAGCAGCTTCACACCGATGCGCCGCAGGATGCGGATGCGACGGCGTTGTATGCCGACGCGCTCTGGTCGGTGGGCCTCTTCGACGAAGCCGACAGCGCCTACCGCGAGGCGCTCGCGCGATCGCCCGAGTCCTCGCGCGCCCGCTTCGGGGTCGCGCGGTCGCTCGCGACGATGAACCGTCTCGACGAGGCGCTCGACACCGCATTGGCCGCAGTGTCGACCGCGCCGCGCGATGGCGACATTCATGCGCTCGTCGGCGACATCTACGAGCGGCAGCACCGGTTCCTGCAGGCCGCCAACTCCTACAAGAACTACATCAACCTGCTCCCCAACAAGGACCGCAGCGAGAAGGCGGCCTGGGCGCGCGCGCAGGTGGAGTTCCTGGAGTCGTTCGGCGACGTCGTCCCCATCGACATCGACGACACCGATCTCAACATGCTGCACACGATCCCGTTCACGCTGCAGCGGGACAAGATCGTAGTGAAAGCGCGGGTGAACGGCGGCCGTCCACAGGATTTCATCCTGGACACTGGCTCGGAGGAGACGGTGCTGTCGCGCGAGACGGCGTCGCGCGAACGCGTCCGGCCCGTCACCTACACGCTGAGCGCCGGCGTCGGCGAAGTGGGCCTGCGCGGACTGCAACTCGCCATGATCAAGTCGCTCGAGCTCGGCACGCTGCAGGTGCGCAATCTGCCGGTGCTCATCAAGAATCCGGCCCTGCGCGGCATCCCCAAGCGGGAAGGTGAGTCGTTCTCGCCGCTGTCGATCGGGATGTCGATGATGATCGACTATCAGCAGAAGCTGCTCACGATCGGCCGCAAGCTGCCGACGGTCGACCATGACATCCGCCTGCCGATGCGCGTGCATCGCCTGGCGATGGTGCGCGGGAAATTGAACAACACGCACCCGACCTACTTCGTCGTCGATACCGGCGGCGAGGTGATTTCGATCAGCGCAGACACGGCCGCGTCCCTGCCGAAGTCACCATTCCGCCGCATTCCGCTTCGCGTCTGGGGCACCTCGGGTTGGGACCGCGACGCGTTCCTGATGCCCGGAGTGGATTTGGACTTCGATACGATCGAGTACCGAAACTTCTCGCTGGTCGTGCTCAACCTGCGCGCGCCGAGTCTGCTCCTCGGCTTCCAGCTGGGTGGCATCGTCGGCCACAAGTTCCTGGCGCCCTATCGCGTCTCGATGGATCTGATAAACAGCGAGCTGCGGCTCGAGAAATCGTAGTCGGACCCAGGAATCAGGATGCATTGCCTGATTCCTGATTCCCGATTCCTGATTCCTAGAAATCGATCGACGCGCTCACCTTCGCGAACCGTCCCGTCAACACCGTGGTCGGCACCAGCCAGTTGCCGGTGGGGTTGTACGACGTGTTGTAGGCCAGCACCGCGCTCGAGTTCAGCAGGTTGTAGATGTCGAGGCCGACGTTCGTGCGCGTGCGGCCGAACCGGAGGATCTTCGCGACGCGGACGTCGAAGACGTTGACGCGGTCGCTCCACAGCGTGCCCGGCTCGATCAGATTGACAGTGACGTTCGGCGCACCACCAGACAATGGACGGCCGAGCGACCTGGCTGCCTCGGTGCTCGACACGACCCAGTTGGCGGCCAGCGGGTTGCCTTGATCGCTCCGGAAGGTGCCGCTCAACAGCACATCGACTTTCGGCACCGTGTAGGCGACGAGACCGGTGACGCGGGTCACGAAACCCGGGTCGTCGAGACAATAGGGGTTGGTCAACGCCGTCTCCGGCAGTTGCGCGCGAATCGCACACGAGTCGACGACGGTCTTTCCGATGTTGACGCCGCCCTGCAATGTGAGCCCGCTCTTCGGTCGTGCACTGAAGTTGACGAGCACGCCGTTGTACATCGACGTCTGATCGCCGTGGTTCCTCGCCCACGTGGTGAAGCTGTTGGTCTGGCCCGACTTGGCCTCCTTGACGTTATAGAGATTGGAAACGACGTTTCCGCCACCACCGGGCAGACGTGGATCGAGCGGCGCGGTGACGCTGAAGGTGTCGAAGTCATCCGGCGTGACCGCGAGGTTGTCGATGACGGTGAAATTCTGCAACCAGCGGCGGAAGTAGCCGACCTCGACCGAGACCCGCGGCAGGATCTCCTGCTGGACCGAGACGCCGACCTGCCAGTCGCTCGGACGCACGCCCCAGCCTTCGAGGATCTCGGGATCGAAGCTGCCGGTAAAGACCGGCTTGCCGAAATTCGTGTTGCTGAGGGTCCCGCAGACGTCACCCCCGCTCGCGGTCAGGTTCTGTGAGGCGGGATTCAACAGATCGCAGTCGGGCACGTAGTTGCCATTCGAGTCGGTCCAGGGCCGCGTGACCGCCGGCGGCGCGCCGAGCACCGGGCTGCCGGCGATGCGTGCGGCCGGGTTGCTCAACGAGTAGGTGTTGTGGTTGGTCGCCGCTTCGAGATACTTGCCGATGTTGAATTTCAACGAGGTCCTGCCGTTACCGAACAGGTCGTATGCCACGCCTGCCCGCGGCGTGATGTCGTTGTATCCCTTGACGCCGGATTGCGACTCGAAGATCAGCGGCGTCGGCAGGAACCTGACGGGTCCGATCTGCTGGTCGGGGAAATAGCTCCATGCATGATCGAATCGGAGCGCGCCCTGCAATGTCATGCGGCCCCGCGTCCACTGTTCCTGCGCGTACAGGGCTTCCCACCGCGTTCGCTGCCCGGTCTTGAACGGCTTCAGATCCAACGTCAACAGGTTCGGCACGCCATGATTGAGCCGGTAGATCAGGTGCGTGTCGTTGCTGAAGTAGCTCTGGTTGACGCGGTGATACGCCGCTTGATATCCGAACTTCATGCTGTGCGCGCCGGTGACGTACGAGGACGAGGCGCGCCACGTCATCACGAATCCCTGGTTGCTCGTCCAGTCCTGCGATCCGAACGTGAGGTTCTGGATGCCGTGCGCACACGCGCCCGGGACCGCATTCGCTGGCGGCGTGGCGCATTGCTCGCTCATTCTCGGGATCGCCCGCGTGGGATTGCCCGGCATCTCCTGACCACCGTAGTGGCTGTAATTCGTGCCAAACCCGGCGTCGAGCAGAAGGCGGCTCGTGAGCGGCGACGTCCAGGTCGCCTGCTGCGCGCGCTGTCGTGCGTGTCCATAGCCTGCGTAGTTGGAGAACTCGGGCGACTGAGTCGCAGTGGCGAGCCCGAACGTGCCGGCCGATCCCGGCGCGCCGGCGATAATCCAATCGCTGTCGGGCTGTTGCCGGCAGCCTTCGTTGGTGCCAGGCCACGCGGCGCCCTGGCAGGGTGTCTGCTCGTCCCAGAACACGTTGAATCGATTGCGTGGCGTCGGCTGCATCGTCAGACGAAGGCTGACTGTTCTCCAGTCGCCTGCGGTGACGGCTTGACGCGACGTGTCCGGGACGTAGACGAACTTCGTCGGATCGCCGGCGTTCTGATTCCGGTACATGCCGGGGACCGACTGCCAGCTGCCTTCGGCTCGTGAGTTGACGAAGTACCAGATGCGATCCTTGAGAATCGGACCGCCGATGCCGCCGTTGATGTCCCAGAGTTTCAGCAGCCTCCCGGGCGTCCGCAGGCCTGCCGTGCGAAGGTCGTCGGTGTAGTTGCTGCCGACGAAATTGCTGTTGACGCCGGCCGCGTAGAGCGTGCCCTTCAGCGTGTTGCCGCCGGTCTTCGGGACGATGTTCATCGTTGGTCCACCGACCTCGGCTTCGCCGAGACCGCCGGAGGTGGTGAACGTCACTTCCTGCGCGTTGCCGATGTCGGGGATGTAGCCGGAGACGCCGCCGCCGCTCAAGGGCGCGCCGACGCCGAGGCCGTCGACCTGCAATCGTCCTTCCGTCGCACGACCGCCCGGGCCGCCGAAGACGACGAGCGCGGGCAGCGTCTGAACGTCCTTGGATCCGCCGGTGACCGCCGGCACGAGCTGGAACAACGATCCGTACGAACGCGACGTGGGGAGCGAGGCGATGACGTCGCCGTCGACGGTCGTCTGTCGCCGGACGCTCTGAACGTCGACGATCGGCGATTCGCCCGCGATCGTGATCGTTTCCTGCAGCGAGCCGACCTGCAGTTCGGCGTTCACCGTGCCGGTGAACGTCCCGGTCAGCTCGATGCCATCACGACGTACCGTGTTGAAGCCTGACAGCGAGAAGGTCACCGCGTAGGTGCCCGGCCTCAGATCGACGATTCGATACTGGCCGGTTCCGTCGGTGACCGCTGTTCGCGTTTTTTCGATGAGCGCCGGGCTCGAGGCTTCCACGGTCACGCCGGGAAGCACCGCGCCCGAGCTGTCCTTGACGACGCCGGTGATCGACGCCTGTGCGAACGCCATCACTGGCGTCAGAATGGCGAGAACGAGCAGGAACAGAATCCGCGATGCACGCCGCATACACCCTCCCTGACGAACCACCCGCATGGTTCAGGTGCTTTACGTAGTGCCGCGGATTCTAGCTGATTCCTGGGTCCTCCTGATTCCTGCTCCCTGAATCCTCCTGATTCCTGATTCCTGAAGCCTGATTCCTGAAGCCTGATTCCTAGAAGTCGTAGCCGATCCAGACCGTGAACTTCGGTTCGCGGAACCAGGAGCTGCCGCCGTAAGCGGCAAACAGGGCGTCCTCCCACTGCTTGTTCAGGAGGGTCTTCCACGAGTAGTCGAAATGAATCGGGAAGCCGAGCGCGAACGTCTCGAGGCCGAGGCCGTACGATGCCCGTGAGTCGACGAGCCGGAGCCCTTCGATGACGCGGGGTTCGCCATACACCGGTACCTGCGTGTAGATGTCCGCTCCTGGTCGGTAGGCCACGATCGGCGTGTACACCTGCGAGTCGCGCGACAGCCAGGTGAAGGGCTGGTCCTTGAAGTGCGCGCCGCCGAAGTTGGCGAAGAACACGCCGCGGATGCCGCCCAGAATCCCGATTGGCGTCAACATCGCCTCGATCAGCGGGAAGCGCAACTCGGCGTTGAAGAAGCCAGAGGTGTCACCGATGAAGCTCAGATAGTCGTAGCCGTGCATCTCAGAGTTGCCGCCGAAATACATGAAGTCGGGTGCGTCGCCCCAGCTGTGGAACCAACGCGCGCGAAGCGCGAGCAGACCCGTGGCGCCGATGCGCTGGTAGTAGCGCGCGTCGATATCCCCCGTCTGCCGCGACAGCGTGTTTCCGATGGTCGGGGCGACTTCGTAGGAGACGCGCATGGTGTTGCCGGCCAACGGACCGAACTCGCGGAACACCGTCGTCTCCTGGACGAAGTTGACGCCGAACGGCACGTAGGTGCCCGAGCGGAACAACTGGCGGCCGAATTGCTCCGACTGGTAATCCGACGAGACCTGCTGCAGGCCCGGATCGTTGAACGATTCGTTGTATTGCAGCATGCTGGCGAACAGCTCGACGCGGCGGTAGCGGTTGAACGGCCAGATCCCGAACGCGGTGCCGCCACGCACGGTGCGCGTCGCGACTGCGAGGTCGCGATCCAGATAGCCCGCGTAGATCGGATCGTAGAAGACGCTTTCGAGGTTGCCGTAGAAGAACTGTGTTTGCGAGTACCCCTGCAGCGCGTAGTTGAAGCGATGCGCGAGGTTCAGATACGAGAACGACAGCGTGCGGTATTGCGAGATCGACGCCGCATAGAGGCTGAACTGCTGATCGCCGAGGACGTCGCTGAAGTTCACCGCCGAGCCGCCGAAGATGTCGCCGCCGCTCGTCACGCCGACGTTCACCGGCGGCCGGCCGTCCATGAACATCTTCTCGAACGTGCCCTTCTTCTTTTTCTTGTCGGCGACCAGCGTATGCGACAGCGGCGCTTGGAAGTCGATGATCGCCCCGGGCGAGCCGAAATCGGATGACGCTGCGGTGACGAGCGGGTCGCGGCGGTCGAGCGTGTGCAGCTCGTACTCGCCCTTGTAATACGTGATCACGCCGATCTGCGGCTGCCCGTTACCCTCGCGCAGCACCACGGCGTAGAGGGTGCCGCCGACCGCGTCGGTGTACTGCTTCAGCTCGCCGGTCTTCAGGCTCAGCGTCCAGACGTTGTAGATCTTGCCGTTGCGCGCGACGTCGGGATCGATCGGCTGCGACGGATCGGTCGCCGTCGACGGGAAGACGAGCGTGTCGGCATCCAGGAACTGCGCCGTGCCGTCGTCGTGGGTCCCGAATGTGAGCTGCGTCTTCTTGCCGCCCGGCACATCCAGCCGGAACAACTTCTCGTTCTGACTGATGCGCGCGATGTAGACGATCGACTTGCCGTCGGGCGCCCACGTCGGGCTCGAGTCGGCGAATTCGTCCTTGGTGAGATTGATGATCTGCTTCGTCGCCAGATCGACCTCGAAGATGTCGCCGGTGCCGCCCTGGAGGCCGGCGAAGACGACCTTCTTGCCGTCAGGCGAGAAGTGCGGCGACTCGGGCTCGTCGATCGTGCGCATCTCGACGCGGTCCACGACCTCGCCGGTCAGCACGTTCTGGATGATCAGCGTCCTCGACTTCTCGGTGCGGGCGAAGTACGCGATGCGATCGCCATCGGGCGCCCACGAAATCCAGCGCACAGTGACCCAGCGGCCACCGGGCGTCACGATGAACTCGAAGCCCTTGTCCTTGTCGAAGCCGCTGGTGAGCTTGCGGATGACACTGCCATCGCGGCGCGACACCAGCACGATGTCACCCTCGCGATCGCGGCGGTTCGACGTGAAGACGGCGAGCAGATCGCCTGATGGCGACGGCTCGACAGTGTAGGCGCCGCGATACGGCGTCTTCTCTGGATTCGGCGCGAGGTTGCGTCCGTAGTCGGCCGGGCGCTCCTTGTCGCGGAACGGCTTGAAGCGCTCCTTCAGGTATTTGTCGAACTGCTGGTCGAAATCGTCGGCCGTGATCTTGAACGCTTCCTGGTAAGCATCCTCGCCGCCGCCGATCACCGATTTCCGGAGCGCGAACAGATACTGCCGCAGGCCTTCCTTGCCCCACTTCGTTTCGATGAACTCGAAGATGGCGTGGCCAAGGTTGTAGATCATCCGCGCGCCGCCGACATCGCTGTAGCCTTCCAGCTTGCTCATCTTCGGGATGATGTCGGCGACCGCCGCGTCACGCACGGCCATCAAGTCCTGCGGCCGCCAGTCGCCGGTCATGTAGTCGGCGAGCCCTTCGTGAATCCACAGCGGCGAGTTGCGGCGGACGAGCGAGGCGGGAACGATGTCGTAGTCGAACTGGTGCGTCAGCTCGTGAACGATGAGCCGATAGAGCAGATCTGGCGGTTCGTCCATCGGCATGACGATGCGCTGCCGCATCGGCTCCGCGAATGCGCCGACGCCTTCCTGCGCCGCGCCGGGGACGACGTTCTGCTGCTGGAATTCGCTGCTGGTCTGGAACAGGATCAGCGGGACCTTGTGAGCCAGGTCGTATTTCAGCTCGGAGCTGACGTGCTGATACGCGCTTTCGGCGTATCCCGCCATGCGCTCGAGGTGCGGTTCGATCTCTGGGTAGTAATAGATGATGAAGTGATCCGTCTCGTAGTGGTACCACTCGAACTTGTCGTAGCGGATCTGGTTCTTGCCGAAGTACGGGACGTACGGCGTGCCTTGAGCGGCCGCAGGTTCGGCGACAAGGGCGAGGGCAGCCGCGAGCACCGCGGCACAGGGGAGCAACGGTCTGTTGCCCATGTGATGTCTCCTTGCAGGATCGGCCCTTCCCTCGTACTCCGGCGAGGACGTCGGCACGGACCGGTGAGGCGAGCCGCGATCTTACCGCTGTCCCCGCAGTGCTCGCAAACAGCGGATTGGCGCGGCAGGAGCAAAGGGCGTACCGAAGGGCTCAGGCAAAAGCGCCAGACAATACTTTGATCGCCGATCGAAGTGTCCTCACAAGGCCTCGTCAGCTGTGTCCTCGTCGCTATACTGGACGCCGGGCCGGGAATAACCGTCGCGCCGGGCGGGTTAAATCCTATGGGCCTGAGTGTCGCCGATGTTTGGACGTCGTCCGTCTACAGGCCCCGACGCGTTCAGTGACGAGGTGCTGCGGCACCTGGAGCCGTTGTACGCCACGGCGCTTCGGCTCACGCGCAACCGGGCGGATGCCGAGGACCTCGTTCAGGACACCGTCGTCAAGGCGCTCCGATTCGAGGACCGCTTCGAACGCGGCACGAACCTGAGAGCGTGGCTGTACACCATCCTCCACAACACGTGGAGGAATCGCGTGCGAGACACGGCTCGCGAAACGGTCGACGTCGATAGCACGCGGATCGATGAACTTTCGGCGGAGCCAGGCGGCCCGGCCGAGCTCGAGACCCCAGAGCGTCTGCTGTTGCGTGACGCGTTGGGGCAGGAAGTGCAGGCGGCGCTCGATGCACTGCCGGCGGCGTTTCGTCAGGCGGTCTGGCTCCGGGACGTGGAGGACTTCAGCTATGCGGAGATTGCGAAGATGCTCGATGTCCCGATTGGAACCGTGATGTCGCGCATCTCGCGCGGGCGCCGTCAGCTGTTCGACGCGCTGACGAAGAAGCACGACGAGGGCAACGTCGTGCCGGTTGCCAAATGACTCCACCGCACATGACTCTGACGCTGCTTCTCGAGTTGTGCGTTTCGAGTGTCGAGTTGTGAAGAGCGACTGCAAGCGCACCATCGACCGTCTGCCCTCGTACGTCGATCGGCAGCTCGCCCCCGATGAAGACGCCGACGTCGATCGTCACCTGAACGCATGCCCGCCATGCCGTCGCATCGCCGAGCGCGAGCGCGGCGGCCGTCTCGTCCTGCAGCAGGAGTCGTCGCGGCTGCGCTCCGAACCGCTGCCGCCAGGATTGCGCTCGAGATGTGAAGCGCTCGCGCGCGATCACGCCACTCGGTCGTCGAGCTCACGGGGAGCGGCCCCCGTGATGCGCTCACTCATGACTGGCTGGCGGTCCACTCTCGTGCCCAGCGTCCTTGGCGCCGTATTGCTGGTGTTCACGGCATCGGCACTGCTGGCGATTGCGACGCGACGCTCGGATGCGGTGCTCGCGGCGCAGTTGACAGCCGATCACTCGAAATGTTTTCTGGTGTGGGGCGACGCGGGTAAGTCACCTGTCGACGCGGGCGACGTCGAGCGCATGCTCGCGTCGCGATACGGCTGGACCATTCACGTGCCGCCGTCGTCTGCAGCCGCTGGGGTGCAGCTCATTGGCGCGCGCCGGTGTCTGTACGCCGACGGCGTCGTCCCGCATGTCATGTACCGCGCACATGGGCACGACCTCTCGCTGTACGTGTTGAATGGCGTCGCGCGACAACCATCGGAACTGGTCACCTTCGGGCACCGCTCCCGCATCTGGACACGCAACCAGAAAACCTATGTACTAGTCTCGTCGGCGGCGGCTGAAGGGCTTCCTGACGCGACCCGATACATGATGAGTGAGGCCTACTGACGATATGGAGCCACAGAATCCCGAAATCGAGCCGACTGCCGCTGAGGCCTCTGGCGCGGAGCCGCTCGAGGGTTCGACCGGCGAGGGCCACGGCGCACAGAACGACGACGTCGGGGAAGCCCCCGGGCGCACGCGCAAGGCGATGTGGCTGGCGATGGGCGCCGTCGCGCTCGCGCTGGGATTGATTTGGCTGGCGCCGGGCATCGATCACTTCGACGAGTCGTCGTCGACGGCCACCGGCGACCCGGACGATGCGCTCGCGACCGGCAAGGTCGCGCCGATGCACTTCACGCTGAAGGACATGAACGGTGAGGCGGTTGACCTCGCTTCGTTCAAGGGGCGCGTCGTGCTGATCAATTTCTGGGCGACCTGGTGCGGGCCGTGCCGAGCGGAGATCCCGTCGCTCGTCGAGCTGCAGGACCAGTATCGAGACGACCTCACGGTTCTTGGCGTGTCGATTGATGACGAAGCCGAAAAGCTGAAGCCGTACGCGGCTGAGTTCAAGATGAACTACCCGGTGCTCGTCGGCAAGGACCATCAGGACATGCAGGACGCGTTCGGCCCGCTCTACGGCATCCCCGTTTCAGTGATCGTGGGGCGCGACGGACGAATCGCCAAGAAGCACTCGGGCATCGCCACGAAGGAGCAGTTCGAACGGGAGATCAAGGCGCTGCTGTAGTATGATCGCGACATGTTGAAAGGCTTCACGCACGCCCGGCTCGCCTGTGGCTGTCGCATCACGTTCCGCGACGGCGTCGAGGGGAGTCCCGTCACCGTCTTGGTCGACGAGAAGGGACCAGGTTGCGTGATGTCGCTGCACGTGCGCGACCTGCCGATCTACGACTACCGCGAAGCTCTGCGTCCCCCGACTCGCTTTCTGCCGCTCGAAGAGGAAGAGTTCGAAGAGGAAGGCTAGGGACAGTTCACGGTTCAGAGTTCA
>DASRJR010000255.1:0-6711 GCA_035649395.1 Vicinamibacterales bacterium | reverse complement strand
CGACAAGCCGCTGGCGAAAGCGGTCGCCGAGCGTGAGCGGCGGGCCGGCGTCGTCCTCGCCATCGACGATCGCGTCACGGCGATCGTCGACAAGCTGAAAGCGCGTGGAATGGTGAGTCCGTATCTGCGGCCGTTCGTGGTGGCTCGAATCAACCCGATCCGCTTCTCCAAGGCGACCAGCTTCGACTTCGACGAGGTGATGCAGAAGATGACGGCAGCCGCCGGCAAGTTCAACATCGACAAGGTGAAGTCGGAAGACGTCTCCAAGGCTGGGGGTCCGCCGGCGGACGAAGACTGATTGGAACGGAGCTTACGGAGCAACGGTTAACAGGAGTAACGGAGTAACGGAGATCGGACAGAGGAACCTGCTGAAAAACGTCGCCTGCGGGTGCGGCCGGCGCCCCACCCGCACACAGCCTGCCGCGAAGCACACAGCTCTGTTCGTGCTCCGTTGCTCCGTTTCTCCTGTAAAACCGTTTCTCTGAAATCTCCGTTTCGGTGGACGTCACCGAACGGTCACGCCGCGAGATGTTGACGCAAGAACGTCACGACTCGCGGCCAGAAATCAGCCGATGCGGCGGCGTTGTCGCGCGGCGTTCCACCGAACTCGAACCGCATCGGCACCAGTGGGTGACGCGCGACGCTCGTTCCCGCGGGCAGATTCGGTGGCAGACAACCGAAGTGTCCGGCACCTGGATACGACCGGTGCTCGTGCGGGTGCTTGAACCCGGCGTTCGCGAGTCGCGCTTCCGCGAATTGCGCAAACCACGTCGACGGCCATAGCTGGTCGTCTTCGCCGGACATCATCAGAATCGCACCGTGGATGCGCTCGACCGGGATCGCGACGTCATGCACCCGGCTTCCCGCTGACTCGAGCCCGCGAAGAATCCCGGCTCTCGCCGCCAGCGGTTTGCCTCCGGCAAACGCCTCCTGCACTTCCTTCATCGAGGCGGCGTCCCATGATGGCGGTAAGAGCGGAAGCGGCTTGCCGTTCAACGTCCAGGCCGGCTTGGCCATTGCGGTGAAGTCCGATCCCGAGATGCCGCCGCCGGTCAGACTGCTTGGCACGAGCGCGACGACTGCCGCGACATCTGGAACGGTCGCACCCAGGAGCAGCGCCGCTTCGCCGCCGCGCGAGAAGCCGAGCACGCCGACTCGCGCGCGACCCACTTCTTCCCGGCCGCGCAGCCAGTGGACCGCCTCGGCGAAGTACTCGACCGGGATCTCGATCATGCTCTTCGGCAGGTCGTCGAAGTCGAAGAACGCCAGCGACAGGGCGGCGATGCCATGCGACGCCAGCAGCGCGGCGACGAATGCGTACAGATTGCCGCCGTCCGATCCTCCAAGCACGATGACACCTGCCACGTCGCGCGTGCCCGCTGGCGAACACAGCGTCCCTCGAAGTCGCCCTTCCCGCACCGGCGTCACGACGACATCGGCCGCAACAAGGCGGCGCACGAAGTCCACGCTCGCGGCAGTGGCACCTGCAACTGCTGCCGACGCTGTGTACGACAGCGGCTCCAACGTCGAGAGCGCGGCGATCATGGTCGCGGTATCCGCGCCCTGGTCGAAGCGCGCGGACCAGAAGAGGCCGGACGGATCGGCGCCCTCATAGTCGCCGGCAATGGGCGCGTGCGCGGCGGTATCCACAAGGCCTGCGTCGGTCGCGCGAAAGTCCGCGTGCGCCTCCGCCTTGAGCGTGTGATTCCGCAGTTGCAACGTCACAACGGCACCGGGCTGGAGGCCCGACACGGTGATGACTACCCGCTGGTCGAGCGAGGCCTCCGGTGGGACGACTGAGATATGCGGCACGAAACCCTCCTTCTGTACCTGTGTCCGCGACAGGCTGAAAGAGGACTGCGATTGGGCGCAGCGCCAATCAAGGCAGGTGGGCGAAGCCCTTTCCGCGGACAGGACGCGCCCTGAGACGCGCGGCCCTAGTGTAGCGGGACCGCCCGCCGCTGGTCCAATTCACGCTCGAATGTCGCGTAATGAATCGACCTTCCTCGATGACGGCTTTTGCGGCTTGCGCGATCGTTGCCGCGTCATTGCCGCGCCTCGCATGCATGCGCGCATACTCCAGGCTGAACGAGCGGCAGAAGCGCCAACGCGGCGGCGCGCTCGCGACGAGCGCCTGTGGATACGGCACAGCGGTGATCTGTCCGTAGATCGGCAGGCACGAGGCACGTTCCGCGGACATCGACTTTGAGACCATCGCCATCGAGCCAAGCACCGCCGTTCATGACACGTCCCCAGGAACCTGGCGGATGGACGACGCCCCGAGTGGCCAGTGCGGAAAGATCGATGTCGCGGCGATAGTACAAGCCCAGGTCCCAATCGCTCATCGCATCATCGGACGAACGCGCCCGCGAGCCGCCCAGCACTACTGCCACGGTTCCCGGCATGGCCGCGATCAGGTCGACCAGTTCGGCGACTGATGCCGGTAGTGGAATGCCCGTCATGCGCTCAATTGTGCCCGACCTTCGGGCCAGAGCGCGCCTCTCCCGACAGCATTGCGGCGTGCCTCGCGTCGAGGGCGTAGGCGGTGTGAGCGGCAATGATCTGCCAGCGTCCGTGCCGCTTCGCCCAGACGTTCGTCGTCCGGTGCCGGCGATGCACGTCGATCGACTCTCCCTTCGCCGTGAACACGAATCGATAGGTGGTGATCGCGATGTCGCCGTGGTCGGCGACACTCAGATCCTCTTTGTCGTACGAGGTCACGATCTGTGCGCCGCTCGCGACGGCGTGGTCGCGTTGCGCGACACCACGCCTCAGTTCGTCCATGATCGCCGGCTTCGCGCACGTGCCGTCCAGAACACCTGTCACGACGATGTCGTCGGCGTAGAGGCGGTCCAGCGCCTCGATATCCAACGTGTGCGTCGCGCGGGTCAACTCTTCTTCCTGCGCCAGAATCTCCTGCATGACACCGGTCATTTGACGAGTCCTCCTGATCGTCACGATAGGCGTCCTGGCCCCGGGAAGTCCCGAAGGTTCTGCTAAGATTCGCCGACGTTCGCCATGTCCCGCCGCGAGCTGTATGCGTTTGGCGACTTCACGCTCGATGTCCCCGAGCGGCGGTTGCTGCGCGCGGGCGTTCCCGTCCACCTGCCCCCGAAAGCACACGACGTGCTCGTCGCGCTGATTCGCGACGCTGGCCGGCTCGTGACCAAGCAGGAGCTCCTGGATCGCGTCTGGCCGGAGACGTTCGTCGAGGAAGGCATTCTGACGGTGCACGTCGCCAATCTTCGGCGAGCGCTCGGCGACTCGAGCCGGGCCCCCGCATTCATCGAAACCGTGGCACGCTCCGGCTATCGCTTCGTCGCCTCGGTGACGCGCTCCACGCTCGCCGAACGCGTGCCGTCACCGCGTGCGAGCGCCCGCCCACTGCACGCCTATGAGCTCGTCGGTCAGGGTCGTGCGCACCTGATGACGGCATCGTATTTCGCCGTGCAACACGCGGTGGACGCCTTTCACGCCGCCGTCGAGATCGACCCGACGTATGCCGCCGCGTACGCGGGGCTCGCGCTCGCCCACTGCGCGCGGGCGCAGCTGCGAGCGGCTGCACCACAGCAGGCCTACGCCGACGCCAAGGCCGCGGCGCTTCGGGCGCTGGCGCTCGATGCGGAGTGCGCCGATGCTCAGGTCGCGCTCGGCAAGGTGCTGTTCCTGAGCGAGTGGGATTGGACGGGTGCCGACCGCAGCTTCGCCCGTGCGCTGGCGATCAGCACGAACTACAGCGAGGCCTATCTGCACTACGGGAGCCTCCTGGAAGCGCAGGGGCAGCTGCAGCACGGGCTTCAGCTCAAGCAGCAGGCGCTCGAGCGTGATCCGTTCTCTCCGCTCGTGCACGTACAGATCGCCACCTCATATTGGAATCAGCGTCGCTACGACCAGGCGATCGTCTGGGCGAACAAGGCGCTCGCACTCGACCCGCGCCATCTGCTCGCGCGCGAGTTCCTCGCGGGTGCGTACTGGCAGCAGAATGACATCGAGCGATTCCTGGGCGAGAACATCACGCAGGCAGAAGTGTTCGGATGCACGGACGACCAATTGACCGCACTCAAACGCGGATGCGACCAGATTCGATGCGCGTTCGCGGCGGGCGGCCGGCCGGCGGTGACGCGCTACATGCTCGAGCAGACGCCGCGGCATCAGCCGGCGGCGGCGATCCGATGCGCCGTTCTGCATGGCGAGCTCGGCGAGCTCGACGCGGCATTCGGCCATCTCGATCGCGCGCTGGACGAACGCGATCCGGCGGTGGTGCATCTCGCGGTCGCACCACAATGGGATTCGCTTCGCGCCGATCCAAGGTTCACCGATCGGCTGACACGCATGGGTCTCACGTCTTGTTGAAGGCCCCAGGGCCTAGGCCTCAGGCCTCAGGCGTCGGAACGGAGAACTGAGGCCTGGGGCCTGGGGCCTGATGTAGCGATCGTCGAAGGGGCACGGGATGACGCTGACGGACATCGGCCACGATCTTCGCCACGGCCTGAGAAGGCTGCGGACCGCACCTGCGTTCACTGTTCTTGCCACAGTGACGCTGGCGCTCGGCATCGCCGCCGCCACCACGATCTTCAGTGTCATCGAGACGGTCCTGCTCAATCCGTTCCCGTATCGCGACGCGGACAACATTCTCGTCTTCCAGATCCGCGACCCGGCCAGCCCGCGGCGAGGCGATCGCAGTTGGTTCATGAACGCGGAGCTGGCGCAATTTCGCTCGGATGTGACCGCATTCGACGACGTCGTCGTGATCGAGTCGAATCGCGAGGTGATCCTCAGGACCAGCGACGGCTCGCGGACGCTCAACGGCGCGCTCGTTTCGAGCGGCGCCTTCCCGTTCTTCGGAGTGGGAGCGCTCGTGGGACGAACGACCGGGCCGCAGGACAGTCGCCCCAGCGCCGAGCCCGTATTCGTCATGAGCCATCGCCTGTGGGCCGAGCAGTACGGCCTCGCCTCCGACATCATCGGACGGACATTCACATTGAACGGCGTCCCGACGACGCTCGTCGGCATCATGCCGCCGCGATTCAGACTGATGGAAGCCGACCTGTGGCAGCCCTCACTCGATTCGGCGTCTGCCGCACCCGACGTCTTCTACAACCTGTTCACCCGACTGAAGGCTGGCGTCAGCGTGCAGCAGGCCGAGGCGCAATTTCGAGTCGCCGTCGATCGACTGGCACCGCGATTTCCGCGGCTGTACGCGAAAACGTCCGTCGTGAAAGCGGTGACCCTCGTCGACAGCCAGGTCGGACCGCTGCGAGCCACGTTGTACATATTCGCGGCGGCGGTCGGCCTGCTGCTGCTCATCGCGTGCGGCAACGTGGCACACATGCTGCTCGCTCGCGCGACGACACGTGAACGCGAGATGGCGATCCGGGCATCGATCGGCGGCAGTCGCATCAGACTCGTTCGTCAACTGTTCACCGAGAGTGTCTTGTTGGCATTGCTTGGCGGCCTCGTCGGTGTGGCACTCGCGTATGCCTGCCTGCTGGTCGTCGTCGTGCTCGTTCCGGCGACCTTGATTCCCGCCGAGGCCGTGATCGCCCTGAACAGCTCGGCGCTGCTCTTCAGCCTCGTCGTCTCGGTCGCGACCGCACTCGTCTTCGGGATTCTGCCGGCATGGCAGGCGACCCGGCACGACTTGATCGCGCTGCTCAGGAGCGCCGGCAAGGAGACGAGCGACTCGTTTCGCGGCGAGCGCATGCGCACCGCCCTCGTGGTCGTTGAAGTCGCGCTCTCGGTCGTCCTGCTGGCTGGCGCCGGTTTGCTCGTACGGAGCTACATCAATCTCCACCGCATCGACTTGGGTGTGCGCGCGGACGATCTGATTTTTGCGCGTATCAAACTGCCAGAAGGGCAGTACCAATCAGCCGCGGCCAAGAACGATCTGGTCAACCAGGTCGTGGCACGCGTGCAGTCGTTGCCCGGCATCGCCGGGGCGGCGGCCGCCAGCGCGATCCCATTGGGCGGCGGCATCCGCACCGGCATTGCCGTGCCAGGACGGCCGCCAGAGGCAACGGCATCGGCGCTCGTTCAGCTCTGCACCGCGTCGTACTTTCCGACTACGGGTGTCCGCTTGCAGCGTGGGCGATTCTTCTCCGAAGACGAGGTCGCCGCAGGGCGACAGGTCGCCGTCGTGAACGAAACACTCGCACGGCAGTACTTCGGCGACAGCGATCCGATCGGCAGGCTCATCACGATTGACGTCTTCGCGACGTTCCGCGATGGCCGCCTCGCCGATCCGCGCTTTGAAGTCGTTGGCGTCGTCGCCAACGTGAAGCATCGCGGCCCACGCGAGTCGTCTTGGCCAGAGGCCTACGCTCCCTCGTCCGTCTCGTGGGCATTCGGCCGTTCGATCGTCGTCAGGGCTGCGAACGCGCGCACACCCGTGATCGGCAGCATCCGCTCGGCGATCTGGGCCGTCGATCGCAACCTCGTGATCAGAGAAACAGGTGCGGTCGAAGATATGTTGACGCAGTATTCCTACTCCGAGCCGCGCTTCAGTCTTACCGTCCTGTCTGCGTTTGCCGTGGTTGGCCTGGTGCTGGTCACGTTGGGGGTCTACGGCACGATCGCGTACACGGTCGCCCGGCAGACTCGCGCGATCGGCATCCGAATGGCGCTCGGCGCAAGACCCGAGGATGTACGGGGTATGGTCATGACCAAGACGCTGGGGATGATCGCCGCGGGCGGCGTATTCGGCGTCCTGAC
>DASRJR010000254.1:0-3698 GCA_035649395.1 Vicinamibacterales bacterium | reverse complement strand
CGCCCGCGTCCAGCAGCAGCTCGCCGATCGCGGTGTGGCCGATCGGATCCGAACGGCGGCGATCACGTATGACCCTGGCTTCGATCTGCCGTCGAGACTTCGCGCGTATGGCCACGGCCGGCAGATGCGAATGGACGCCGGTCACCGATTGCTACGGACGACCGAGGGGATCGAGCCGCTTCGGCGCTACTTCAATCTGGGGGTCAACTTCATCGGGTCGCTCGTGAACCGGCACCGCATCGAGATCTACGTCCTCGATGCTGCGGGTCGAATCGCTGCCACCTTCCGCCGCATTCACTGGAACGAGCAGGAAGTGGTCGATCGGGCCGTAGAGCTCTTGAACGGCGACGGCCATCCAGACGCCGCGTCACGCGACTCGATCGAGCCGACGCGACCGGAGCCACCTGATCACCCGCGGGCTGCGGCCTCTCTGCTTGGCACGCTGGCGTCGCTGGGCATCGCGTTCTTCCCGAAATGTCCGATCTGTTGGGCCACGTACGTGAGCGCGTTCGGCATCTCGAGTCTCGTGCCGATTCCCTATTCACCGTGGCTGCAGCCGGTGCTGTTCGGCGTGATGGCCCTCAACCTGGCCGCCGTCGGGTGGCGAGGCCGATCGACGAAGCGCATGACCGGCTTCGCTCTGGTCGCCGCAGGCGCCCTGGCCGTCGTCGCGACCAAGCTCGGCGCCGTCCCCGAGCACGCATCGCTCCTCGGCGTCGCGCTGACGATGGCCGGCTCGTTCGCCAGCGCCCGATCCTAGGCCCGTACGTAGAGGCCGCCTTCAGGCGGCCCGACTGCCCTGATACCGGATTTTGGGCCGTGGGCGCTATGATTCCGTTCCATGCGCCGCGCAACCATCGCTCTCATTGCGCTTGCCACACTCGTCATCGGCGCGCGCCCGGCCTTTATGCAGTCACCGAATCCATTCGGCATCCCGTCGCCCGACCGCTCGTCGCCCTCGTCCACGATCGAAGCCGTCCCTGGCGTGCGCGCGCAGGGCTGGCTCGGCCAGGGGCGCTCCGAGGTGCTGGCGCGTCACGGCATGGTCGCGACCAGCGATCCGCTCGCCGTACAGGCAGGGCTCGACATCATGCGTCAGGGTGGGAATGCGATTGACGCAGCCGTGGCAGCGGGCGCGGTGCTCGACGTCACGTCGCAGAACGACACCAGCATCGGCGGCGATCTCTTCGCGCTGGTCTGGTCGGCCAAGGACAAGAAGTTGTACGCGCTCAACTCCGCCGGGTGGGCACCGGCAGGGTGGACGCGCGAGTTCTTTACCCAGAAGCTCGGCGTGAATGGCGTGCCTGCCCGCGGCGTCAACGCGACCACGGTGCCGGGAGCGATCTCCGGATATGACGCGATGCTCAAGCGCTTCGGCACGCTGACGTTCAAGGAGACGTTCGAGCGCGCCGCGCGTGTCGCCGAGGAAGGGTGGGGGCAGGCCGAGCGCCGCCACTTCGATCTCGTCAACACCGCTCGAGCGCTGCTCGACGATCCCGATTCGCGCCGCACGTTCCTCATCGACGATCGGGTGCCGAGTCTCTATTCGATCATCCGTAACCCCGCGCTCGCGAAAGCGCTGCGGCTGCTGCAACGCGACGGCCGCGACGCCTTTTATCGCGGCGACATCGCTGCCGCGATCGTCGAGAAAGTGGAGAAGAACGGCGGTGTGATGACGCGGCGCGACCTCGCCGAGTTCGAGTCGGAATGGGTCGAGCCGATCTCGACCACCTACCACGGGTACGACGTATTCGAGTTGCCGCCGCCGGGCCAGGGGTTCGCCGCGCTCGAGATGCTGAACATCCTCGACGTCTGCGTGCCCAAGCTCGGGTTCGACCTCGGGAAGCTTGGTCCCGCCAATCCGATGTATTGGCATCTGATGGTCGAAGCCAAGAAGCTGGCCTATGCCGACCTGCTGGCGCACAACGCCGATCCGAAGTTCTCGAGGGTGCCGCTCGATCGGCTGCTGTCGAAGGAGTACGCCGCCAGCCTGTGCCGCAAGATCAATCCGGAGGCGGCTTCGAAGATCGGCGCGCCCGAGGTGCCCGACGGCGGCACGATCTATCTGACGACCGCCGATCGCTGGGGGAACATGGTGTCGCTGATTCACAGCGTCTACAGCGAATACGGCAGCGGCGCCACCGTCGGTGGGTATGGCTTCGTGCTGCAGAACCGCGGCGTCGGGTTCTCGCTCGACCCGCGCAGCCCGAACGTCGTCGCGCCGCGCAAGCGGCCGTTCCACACGATCATCGCCGGTTTCGTGATGAAGGACGGCCGTCCGCTGATGACGTTCGGCAACATGGGTGGCACCGTGCAGCCGGAAACGCACGCGCAGCACATGGTCAACCTGATCGACCACGGCATGAACGTGCAGATGACCACCGACGCGGCTCGCTTCTCGCACAGCCAGGCCGCCAACGTCGTGCGTCTCGAGGCGAATCTCTTCGAGCTGGTCGGCGCCGCGTTGCGCGCCAAAGGCCACGAGGTGAGCGCGGTCACCGGCAGCGCGGTCGGCGGCTACCAGGGCATCCTGTTCACACGCGACCCGTCGCTTCCCGAGCCAACGTTCGATCGGCGCAGCATCACGGACGATCTGCCCGTGAACGGCGTCTACCGAGCGGGATCCGACCATCGCAAGGATGGTCAAGCCGCTGGTTGGTAGCCGGACCGACGTAGGGGCCGCCTTCAGGCGGCCCTGGAGGTGATGACGCGCGAATCAATCGAGACACCGCCCGGTCCCGACGGCATCGAGCTGCTTCAAGCCAGTTTCAACCGCCACGTCTACGACCGGCATATGCACGACACCTACGCCATCGGCGTCACGCTGCGTGGTGTGCAGAGATTTTGGTGTCGTGGCGTCACGCACGACAGCACGCCGGGCCACGTCCTCGTGATTCGTCCGGGGGAAGTGCACGATGGTCGATCGGGGTCAGCCGGTGGCTACGCCTACCGCATGCTCTACGTGCGGCCTGAGATCGTCGACGCCATCGCAGACGAGACAGGCGGCCGTCGCTCCGATCTCGAGGTTGCGGGTCCGCTCGTCTGTGACCGCACGGCGTTTGACCTGCTGAACGCCGGCTGGAGCGCGCTTGCGCGCTCTCCGCGGTCACTGGCGTCCGACGAGCTGCTGCTGCGTGGTGTGAGCGCGCTCGCCTTGGGACGCCGCGCCTCGATCGAAGCGCCGGCAGGCGGCCACGATCGCGCGCTCGACCACGTTCGGGACTATCTGCACGCCAACATCGAGCGATCCGTCACCATGAGTGAGCTCGCGGCGATCGCGTCGATGAGCCGGTTTCAGCTCACGCGGCGGTTTCAGCGGCGCTACGGTCTTCCGGTGTATAGCTACCTTCGCCACCTTCGGCTGGAAGAAGCGAAGCGCCGGCTGGCGCGCGGACAGGAGATCGCAGCTGTCGCCGTCGATCTCGGGTTCGTCGACCAAAGCCACTTTCATCGCCGGTTCCGCCGCTCGTACGGAATGACGCCCGGCCAATGGCGCAGGGCCTGGCACGGGGCCTGCCCCAGGCCTGGCCTAAGCTTGCCCCCAGCCTGGCCTAAGCCTGCCCTAGGCCTGGCCTCGAAGGCCCGCACGTGGATACAAGACCGCGCGGCGGTGCGCGGGGTACCGTGAGCAGCGCGATGGACAACCAGCAGGTCGATCTCAAGCGATTTGACGTACACGGCGACGTACGTCGATTTCC
>DASRJR010000253.1:0-2837 GCA_035649395.1 Vicinamibacterales bacterium | reverse complement strand
TGACGGGGCATGCCGCCTGGGACCTGTGGTCGCGCCCGTTGAGGCTCGAATGGCTCGTCCTGCTTCTGCTGACGCTCGTCAGCGGTCTGGCGAATCTGCGCATTCCCGGCATCCCGATCAGCTTCTCGATCGGCGACATTTTCAGCATCGTTGCGGCATTGCTGGTTGGGCCCGCAGCCGGGGCCCTGACGGCGGCGCTGGACGGTCTGGTGCTCTCGTTCCGGATGGCGAGCAGCCAGCGTTCGGTGCACCGGGTCCTGTTCAACATGGCGACGCTCGCAATGGCGACGTGGGTTGCCGCCACCGTGTTCTTCGCGCTCGCCGGTCCACAGCCGCTCATGGATGGTCCGATGGGCGCGCCGCGCTTGTTGGTGCTGCTCACGGTGTTCGGCATTGTCGACTTCGGCATGAGCACGGGCATGGTCGCCCTCGCCATCAGCTTCGAGCAGCGGGCGCCGCTCCTGTCGATCTGGCGAGCGCACTTCGTTGGTCTGTGGATCACCTATTTTGGCGGCATCTTCGCGGCGATGCTGATCATGGTTCTCTCTCGCACGAGTCCCATCGACGCGCTCATTCTGATCATCCCGATACCGGTGCTCCTCTACGTGACCTTTCGGCACGCCGTCGGACGATCGCAGGACCAAATCAGCCACCTGGCGAAGATGAACACCGTCTACGTCGCGGCGATCGAGGCGCTGGCTCACGCCATCGACGCCAAGGACCAGGTCACGCACGATCACATCCGCCGTGTGCAGGAGGAGTCGTTGCGGCTGGCCCGTGCGCTCGGAGTTGACGATGAGCTGCAGCTGCAGGCGATCAACGCCGCATCGCTGTTGCACGACGTCGGAAAGATCGCCGTTCCGGAGCACATCCTGAACAAGCCTGGACGCCTGACCGCATCCGAGTTGCAGATCATGAAGACGCACGCGCCGGTTGGTGGCGACATCCTGGCGATGATCGACTTCCCGTATCCGGTTGCGCCAATCGTTCGGCATCACCACGAGAGTTGGGATGGCAGCGGATACCCGGACGGGCTCTCGGGCGAAGCGATCCCCATCGGCGCGCGCATTCTTGCGGTCGTGGATTGCTTCGACGCGCTGACGTCGGATCGGCCCTACCGTCCGCGCCTCGACGACGGCGACGCGTTGAAGATCCTGGCCGATCGCCGCGGCACCATGTACGACCCGCG
This sequence comes from Vicinamibacterales bacterium, assembly GCA_035649395.1. Lineage (GTDB taxonomy): Bacteria > Acidobacteriota > Vicinamibacteria > Vicinamibacterales > UBA2999 > Gp6-AA40. The sequence continues at coordinate 1,648 of DASRJR010000253.1, read as the reverse complement.
AGTCGTCGACGTCTTCTTCGAGCTGCATGCGGCCACGGCGACGCATGACGAACCGCGCGCGGCCATGCCGAGACCTCCGACCGCTGACCCGCATCGGCCCCCGCCATCACCACCGATCGAGCCCGCAAGGAGTCAGTTCGATCTCGAGACCTTCTACGATCTCGGGCGGGCGCTCGAGGCCCCGGCATCGGCGCCGCAGATCGGCGCGATCCTGTGGGCTCACCTCGAGCGCCATCTGCCCGCCTCTGCATTCGTGCTCTTCACGTATCAGGAGGCGACGGATTGTCTGGTCCCCAGCTACTCGGCGGGCGAGCGCACGCTGTCGCCGGACTCGCGTGTTCAACTCGGTGAACGTCTCAGCGGGTGGGTCGCCGCGGCGCGACAGCCGATCGTCAATTCGGATGCGCGGCTCGATCTCGATGAGGACGTCCGCGACGAGTCGCTCCTGCGCAGTGCGCTCTCTGTACCGGTTTCGACAGGAGAGCGGATCGTCGGCGTGCTGACCTTCTACTCGCGCGAGCTGCACGCGTTCACTGATGCGCACCGGCGGATCGCCGAGGCCGCTGGGCACGTGCTCGCCGATACGGCTGCCCGCCTCGGCACTCGGGAGCACGCGATGAAACTGTCCCGCGCAGGTACAACGGTGTCTCGGAGTTGAGCACCGCTGTAACTCACTGACGGAGCTATCGGTTCCGAGAGAGTTCTGGAAAGTCCAGAACAACCGTGTCGAAGCGGCACACCCCTTCGCACAGGCGAGCGTCCGGCCGTACGTCTCGCCTGCTCGCCGCAATCTGTTGCGTCCCTTTGAGTTTGGCCGCCGCCGTCATCACCCGATGACGTGTGGCGGCGCTCTTGCTGAGTCATCGCTGCTGTGAGGTGGCTGTTCGTTTCTGTGACGCAGTAGCCAAGAACTGAAATCACCATGACCCGACCTTCCCCCAGAAGACCGCGTGTCTGCCTCGGTCTTGTCGCGGCCATCGCCATCCTGTCCGTTGCCGACGGACGACTGTCGGCGAGCAGCGCGCGAGCGCGCCATCAGCGCCTCGATGCGAAACTCCGCGTCGTGGTCGATTCGGGAAATGAGGAACCACAGCGCGTGATCATCCGCGTCCGCAAGGGCGCGCATGACGAGCTGCGCCGCGTGCTTTCCAGCCATGGCGATGCGATCGTTTCCGAGCACGAATCGATCGACGCGCTGACGGCGGTCGTTCACGGCGACGACCTCGGCGCGCTGGCGGACCGTGAGGACGTTCTCTCGGTATCTGCTGACGCTGTCGTCAGGCCGCACGGCCTGCTGGGCGGCGTGCTCGGCGTCGTGGATGGCCTGGTGACGGTCGCGACCAATGTCGTGAGTGGTCTGCTCGAAACGGTCGGAGGGATCATCGATCCGAGCGAGATGACCGGCCCGGCGGTTCCGCCGCGCACGCTTCGCGACACGCTCGGCGTGAACAACACGCAGTGGTCGGGCCGCAGCGTCGTCGTCGCCGTAATCGATTCCGGCGTCGAGCCGTCCGCTGAATTCGACGGGCGCATTCTGCGCTTCTATGACTTCACCGGCGGCGGCATCGTCGCGAAGACGCCGTTCGACGACTACGGGCACGGCACGCACGTCGCCGGCACGATCGGCGGCTCAGGTGCGCTGTCCTAC
>DASRJR010000252.1:0-5326 GCA_035649395.1 Vicinamibacterales bacterium | reverse complement strand
CAGGGTGGGCCGCCGAGGCCGAAAACGAAATTGTCGCCTCGGCCCTCGGAAGCAGCGCCGCGATTGTGCTCGATGGCGAGTTGACGGACGAGGCGTGGCAGCGGGCCGAGCCGGTCAGCAGTTTCGTCCAGCGCGATCCGCTCGAGGGCGCGCCGGCGACGTATCGGACCGAGGCGCGTGTCGTGTTCGATGCCACGGCGATTTACGTCGGCGTTCGTGCCTTCGACCCCGAGCCCACGCGCATCCTCGGCTTCCTCACCCGCCGCGACATGGGGTCGGCCTCGGACTGGATCGAGGTCTTCATCGACTCGTATCACGACAAGCGGACCGCCTACCAATTCGCGGTCAACCCGGTCGGCGTGAAACGTGACGCCTATTGGTACGACGATAACAACAACGACGATAGCTGGGACGCCGTCTGGGACGTCGTGATCAAGCGCGCCGCTGACGGATGGCAGGCGGAATTCCGCATTCCGTTCTCGCAACTGCGTTTCAGCGCGAGCGGCGAAGACCAGATTGGTTTTGCCGTGTCACGGACGATCGCCCGCAAGAACGAGACGTCCACGTGGCCGCTGCTGTCGAAGAGTGCGAGCGGCTGGGTGTCGTCGTTTGGCACGCTGAGGGGCGTCTCACTCGGCCAGGCGTCCAAGCGTCTCGAAGTGATCCCCTACGCCGTCGCGCAGGTGCTGACCGAGCCGCGCGATGCGGCGAACGCGCTGCAGAACACGCCGGACGCTGGGATGTCGGTTGGCGCTGATGTGAAATACGCGGTGACACCGGCACTCAATCTGACGGCGACGGTCAATCCAGACTTCGGTCAGGTCGAAGCGGATCCGGCAGTCGTGAACCTGAGTGCGTTCGAGACCTTCTTTCAGGAAAAGCGGCCGTTCTTCATCGAGGGCTCGGGGACCTATCAATTCGAGTGCCGTGACTGCAACATGTTCTACTCGCGGCGCATCGGCCGCGCGCCTCGTGGGGCCCCGGAGCCGATCGACGGTCAGTACTCGACGCAGCCCCGACAGTCGACAATCATCGGCGCGACGAAGCTGACGGGGCGGGTGCGCAGCTTCTCGGTCGGCGTGCTCGCGGCGCTGACCGACAAGGAAGAGGCGCGTGTCGCGTTCGGCGACGCGCGCTGGACGCAGGTCGTCGAGCCGCGCACGTTCTATTCGGTGTCGCGCGCGCGGCGCGAGTTCAGCGATCAATCGTCGCTCGGGTTCATGCTGACGACGACGAACCGGCAACTGACGGATCCGGTCTCGTTTCTGCCTTCGAGCGCGGTCACCGGCGGCATCGACTACAACTGGCGCATCGGCAAACGGTGGGGCCTGAACGGTTACTGGTCGGGTTCGGACGTTCGCGGCAGCCGCGACGCGATCGAAACGCTTCAGACGAGCAACGTGCACAGCTTTCAGCGGCCCGACGCCGATCACGTCGAGCTCGACCCGTTGGCCACGGGCTTGCGAGGCCATTCAGGGTCGATCAACTTCGGCAAGATTGCCGGCGAGCGCACGCGCCTGAACTTCAACATCGGCTATCTGTCGCCCGGGTTCGACGTCAACGACCTCGGGTTCCAGCAGCGGGCCGACGCGATCCTGCAGAACAGCTGGTTCCAGATACGGTGGAACACGCCGAACAAGTACGTCCGCAGTACGAACCTCAACTTCAATCAGTGGTCGTCCCACAATTTCGGCGGCGATCGCAGGAACATCGGCGGCAACGTCAACGCACACTGGCAGTTTCAGAATCTCTGGCACCTCGGGGGCGGGTTCAACGTCAACAGCGGTGGTTTCGACGATCGACTGACGCGCGGCGGTCCCGGCGGCCTGACACGCTCGGACGTGAACGGATGGCAGTACTTCAACACCGACGATCGGAAGCTGGTCAGCTTCTCGTTCAATACGAACTTCTTCAACGACGGACGCAGCGCCGGGCTGCAAATCGAACCGGGCATCGTCGTGCGACCGACGTCGGCGTTTTCCGCCGAGGTCGGCACCAACTGGGATCGCACCAACCGTGACGCGCAGTGGGTCACCGCACAGGTCGTCGGCGACCTCACTCATTACGTGTTCGGCCGACTGTCGCAGCGCACCAGTTCAATGACGGTTCGCGCCAATTACACCGTCACGCCAAACCTGTCGGTGCAGGTCTACGCGCAGCCGTTCGTGTCGACCGGGCTGTATAGCGGGTTCAAGGAACTGGTCAACGGGCGCGCCGCGAACTACGACGACCGCTATGCCGCGTACCCCTACGACCAGTCGCCCGACTTCAAGGTGCTCTCGTTCAGAACGACGAACGTGATGCGTTGGGAATACAAGCCGGGCTCGACGCTGTTCGTCGTGTGGCAGCAGGGCCGCGAAGGCGCCGGCGCGCCGAGGGCGTTCCGCTTCGGCCGCGACTACGGCGACATCTTCGGCACGGACTCGTCCAACGCGTTTCTCGTCAAGTTGGCCTACTGGCTAAATCCATAGTCCGAATCGCCACGAGGAATCAGGAATCAGGAATCGGGAATCAGTTCAGGGCTAGCCTTCAGGAATAGATTCCTGATTCCTTCTGCGTTCAGGATTTGGCAGCGCACTATACTTCGACTGTGACTCGGATCGAGCGCAGCTACGTGCGCGTCCTCATCCTCTGGGTAGCCGTGCTCGTCGCCCTCTACGCCGTCCAGGAAATCTTTTCGTGATGATAGGCACACCTTCAGTAGGCACACCCCACTAATGCATTGGGTCGATTGGGTCGTCGTCGCGGTCTACCTGGCGTGGATCGTCTGGGATGGACTGAGACTGACGAAGCGGAGCCACGAGCTCGAAGGGTATTTCCTCGGCAGCCGCAGCCTGCCGTGGTGGGCGGTGGGGCTCTCGGTGATGGCGACGCAGTTGAGCGCGATCACGATGATCGGCACCACCGGTCAAGGCTTCAACGACGGCATGCGCTTCCTGCAGATCTACTACGCGCTGCCGGTGGCGATGATCATCCTGTCGGTGACGCTGGTGCCGTTCTTCCACAACGCCAGGGTCTACACCGCGTACGAGTACCTCGAGCGCCGCTTCGACGTGAAGACGCGCGCGTTCACCAGCCTGCTCTTTCTGTTGTCACGCAGCCTTTCGCTGGGTGTGGTGATTTCCGCCCCCGCAGTCGTGCTCGCAGTGGTGATGGGGATCAGCGTGACGTCCACCGTGTTGCTCACGGCGGTGCCGACGATCGTCTACACGATGTTCGGCGGCGTCCAGGCCGTGGCCTGGACCGATGTGAAGCAGATGGTGCTGATCGTCGCCGGTCTCATTGCCGCCGTCGTCGTGCTCCTGCTCGGGCTGCCGAGCGAGGTGTCCACGATCGAAGCGCTGCGGCTCGCGGGCTCGACCGGCCGGCTGCAGATGTTCGACTTCAGCTTCGACCTGACGAACCAGTACACGTTCTGGTCGGGGACGATTGCCGCCGTGTTCCTGTTCTGCTCCTACTTCGGCACCGACCAGAGTCAGGTTCAGCGCTACCTGACGACGCCGTCGGTCGACGCGGCGCGCGAGTCGCTGCTGATGAGCGCCTATTGGAAGATTCCGCTGCAGGCGCTGGTGCTGCTCGTCGGCGTGCTGCTGTTCGTCTACTTCGTCTTCACGCCTCGACCGCTGTTGTTCGACGAGATCCAGGACCGCCAGCTTCGTGCCGGGCCGCTGGCCGCTGAATACACCGCGGTGGAACAGCAGTTCGAAGCGGCGACGGCGTCCCGGGCGGCAGCGGCGCGCGTGATCACCCGCGGCGACACGGCCGGCTTCGTCAACCTCGATGCTGCCGGCGCCGAGTTCAAGAAACGCGAAGACGAGGTTCGCGCGCTACGCGGGCAGGCGCTCGCGCTGGCGCGGCAGGCGACCGGCAACAAGGACTACAACGACGTCAACTACGCCTTCCCGACGTTCGTCACCAAGCACATGCCGATCGGCATCGTCGGCCTGCTGATCGCGGCCATCTTCGCCGCGGCGATGTCGACCATTGCCGGAGAACTATCCGCACTGTCGACCGCCACCGTCATCGATTTCTATCGCCGCTTCGTGCGGCAGGAGGCGAGCGACGCCCACTTCCTGCGCGTGTCGAGGACCGCTACCGCCTTCTGGGGGCTGTTCGCCAGCGTCGTCGCCGTCTGGGCCGCCGAGCTTGGCTCGCTGATCGAGGTGGTCAACCGGTTCGGGTCGTTTTTCTACGGGTCGATTCTCGGCGTGTTCATTCTCGCCGTGGGATTTCCTCGCGCGACGGCGAACGGGGCATTCGTCGGCCTGATCGCGGGCATGGGTTCGGTGGCGTGGACGGCCACTTACACCAAGGTCGCCTTTCTCTGGCACAACGTCATTGGCGCGGTCGCGGTGGTGGTCGTAGGCCTGGTGGTGGCCGCGCTCGATCCCGCACGGAAACGAGCCGGGGCATGACGTCTGGGTCGATGACGCTCCGTGTCGCCCGGCTCGAGGACGCGCCTGCGATTGCGGACCTCACCCGCCAGCTCGGTTACGAGGTGCCGGTGTCCACGCTCTCGGAGCGCCTCGCACGACTGCTGCCGCGAAGCGATCAGTGCTTTCTCGTCGCCGAGCTCGATGGCGACGTCGTCGGCTGGGTGCACGTCGTGGTGGCGGAGTACATCGACACGGGAGTCTACGCACAGATCGGCGGGCTGGTCGTCGACAGACGTCAGCGGAACAAGGGCGTCGGACGGCTGCTGATGACGCGAGCGGAGGAATGGGCACATCAGCAAGGGTGCGCGGCTGTCCGGCTCTGGTCGAGTGCCATTCGAACGGAGGCGCATCGCTTCTACGAGCGTCTTGGCTACACCAACGTCAAGACGCAGTACGCGTTCGTGAAGTCGCTCAACGCTGATGCCGAGGACGTGATTCGTGCATTCACCCCGCGGATTGACAGGTAGCATCGACCCTGTGATTCGCATTCTCGTGACCGGCGGCACGTTCGACAAGACCTACGACGAGATCAACGGACGCCTCTCGTTCGGCGCCACGCACTTGCCGGAGATGCTCCGCCTGGGCCGCTCGCGCGTCGAGATCACGATCGAGGTGTTGATGATGGTCGACAGCCTCGACATGACCGATGCGGATCGCACACGGATCGCGCTGCGATGCGCGGAGTGCGACGAAGCGCGAATCGTGATCACGCACGGCACCGACACGATGGTCGAGACCGCGAGCGTGGTGGCTCAGGGCGTCGTCGGCAAGACAATCGTGCTGACCGGCGCGATGGTGCCCTATGCGTTCGGCAGCTCGGATGGTCTGTTCAATCTCGGCAGCGCGCTGTCGTTCGCGCAAGCGCTGCCGACGGGCGTCTACATCGCGAT
>DASRJR010000251.1:0-5842 GCA_035649395.1 Vicinamibacterales bacterium | reverse complement strand
GTTCCCGTCAACGGCAGATACGTATTCTTCAGAGTGACGACCTTGGTGGTCCCGTTCGTAGCCAGCAGTTCGCTCGTGGTCGATACCGGAGCCAGCAGCTTGTGGCCGGGCGCGACGAAGTCCGGCTTGACGTAGCCGTCGTACCACGTCGGACCCCGTGAGCTGTAGGGACCGACGATGTCGTCGCTGCGCGTCACCGTGCCCATCGTGTGCGCGGATCCCACCGTGATTGCCGACCGCGCGTTGCCAGGTGAGAGCACGCCGCCGTAGCCAGGAAGCTGCGTGTCCGGGTTCAGGCCGACGTTGCCGGCGGCGACAACGACGATGATGCCGGCAGCCGATGCCCGCTCGACCGCCTGCACCAGCGGGTCGGTCTTGGCTGACTCGTACGGGACATGACCGAGCGAGAGGTTGATGATGTCGATGCCAAGGCTGTTCTTGTTTGCCGTCGCGAATTCGATCGCGTTGATGACATCGCTCGTATTGCCGCGCGCGTTCCGGTCGAGCACCTTGAGCCCGATCAGCGACGCGTTGGCGGCGACGCCCACGTTATCGTCAGGGCCGCCGGGAGCGCCGCCGGCAATGAGTCCCGCGACGTGCGTGCCGTGGCCGTTGTCGTCGCTCGGCGCCGTCGCGATGCCCCCGCGCGTGAAGTCGTGGAACGCCTTGATGCGTTTACCGAACTCGACGAGCGGGCTGATACCAGAGTCGATCACCGCGACCCCGACGCCTCTGCCCGTGTAGCCCGTATTGGCTACGCCAAGCGTGGCGCGAAGGACGGTGCCGTCCGTGTTGGGAACCGGCAAGAGCGCTTGCCCGCCCACCGGCCCGTCGATCGAGATCGATTCGATCGCGTCGAGATCGGCCAGCGCGTCGAGGGCGTCCGTAGGGACGTCGGCAGTCAGCGCAGAGATCAGACGGTGGTAATGCTTCACCCGCACGTTCAATTTGCGGAGAGCAGCGATGACCTCTTTGAGTTGGCCCTCACGGACTCGAATGATGACGCGCGTCGTGTCGCCGCCTTGATCGGCAACCTGCGTGAGCGCCTTATCGAGCTTTGGCGAGTGACCCTTCTCGGCCGCCGCCGGCTGTGCAACGCCCATCGCAATGACGACCGCTGCTGCCGTCCAGAACCATTTGGTGGACCTTGATACAAAATCCGACATGCCTTCAAGCAGAGCAACCTCGACGCCAACGGCACGCAGGAGGCCGCGAATAATCCCGCGTGCGCAAAGTCGCACGACATGGCGCAGCGATGCGTGACGATTGGCTAACGGATCGGTGATCGTCGCGTCTGAAAAAACCAGACGTTCTCACCGGCAAAGAAGGCTGCCGCTCAGATGCCTTCGGCGTGTTCTATTTCGACGTGGCCGTGTTCTGTCTTGAGCGGCTTTGACGGCTGAGTGTTGCCCTATTTCGGGGCAACCCCCTTCTCTAGCAGCCAGGTTGCGACGGCGCGAAAGGCTACGCCGCGGTGGGCGACTGCGAGTTTCGCGTCCTCGCGTACCTGCGCGAGCGTCATGTCGTACGGAGGGTAGAAGAAGATGGGGTCGTAGCCGAAACCGCCGTTGCCGCGAGGGGCATCGGCGATCTCTCCTTCGATCGTGCCGACCGTTTCAAACAGGATGCGATCGTCGTCGACGACCGTGGCCGCACACAGAAATCGAGCGGCCCGACCACGCTCGGGATGTTCGGCCAGTCTGCGCAGAATGACATCGAACCGCTCCGCATACGACGCATCCGGTCTAAGGAAGCGCGCCGATCGCACGCCCGGTTCGCCGCCGAGCGAATCGATGACGAGCCCCGAGTCCTCGGCGATCGTCATGAGCCCTGACGCCGCCGAGTAATAGCGCGCCTTGAGCCGCGCGTTTTCTTGAAACGTCTCTCCGGTCTCCTCCGGCTCGGGGACGGGTGGAAGATCGCGAAGCGTGATCAGCTCGACGTTCACGCTGGCAAGCAGCGATCGGATTTCGCGCAGTTTGTCTTGGTTCGTCGTCGCTACGAGCAGTCGCATTTGGGGTCAGACCCGGGGTCTGATCCCGGGTCCGACCCCGGGTCTGACCCCTGCACGGAACTTCTCTGGGCCCTCGGGCCTCTGCGTTACGTCTTCGCCTTCTCGAGGTACTGGCCGACCAGGCCGCGCTGGAGGGCGATCAGCTGTCTGACGCCGGTGTCCGCCAGATCGAGCAGGCGGTTGAGTCCTTCACGGCCGAAGGGCAGTGCTTCTGCGGTTCCCTGCAGCTCGATGTACAGCCCCGCCCCGGTCTTGACGACGTTCATGTCGACATCGGCCTTCGAGTCCTCGGTGTAAGCGAGATCGAGCATCGGCTCGCCGCCGACAATGCCGACGCTGGTCGCGGCGACGAAGTCGGTGACCGGCATTGTCCGGATGAGATCCTGCTCGCGCATTTTGTGCAGAGCGAGGACGAGCGCGACGAACGCGCCGGAGATCGACGCGGTGCGCGTGCCGCCGTCGGCTTGGATGACATCGCAGTCGAGCGTGATGGTGCGCTCGCCGAGCTCGTCGAGCCTCGTGACGGCGCGGAGCGAACGCCCGATCAGGCGCTGGATCTCCTGGGTGCGTCCACCGACCTTGCCTGCCGACGCCTCGCGCTGCGTCCTCGTCGTCGTGGCACGCGGCAGCATCCCGTATTCCGCTGTGACCCACCCCTTCCCGGTGTTGCGCCTGAACGGCGGCACGCGGTCCTCGACGCTGGCCGTGCAGATCACTTTCGTTTTGCCCGCTTCGACGAGGACCGATCCCTCGGCGTGGATCAAATAGTTGGGAGTGATTCGGGTAGGGCGGAGTTGCTCGGGAAGTCGACCGTCGGCTCGCATAAGCGGACTTACAGTACCTCACTTTTGAGTTTTGGGTTTTGCGTCTTGAGTGGCGTCGCGCTCGCGCACCAGCGTCGTATCGCGCGTCAACGGCCGGCGGATGTCGACGTGGCCGGCGATGGCGTCGACCTCCTTCCCATCGACGAGCAGCTGCACTCGTTGCACCGCGGGCAGATTGGCCGTCACCGCGTTGACCAGCGCGTACACAGTGAGCAGCTCGTTGAGCGAGCCGCCCGGGTGCGCGCGAACGATCTCCGGCCCGAGATCGACGAACGCGTCGCCGCGATCGGTGACGTAGAACGCGCGCAGTGTGGTGCCCTCCGGGATGACCGTGACGTACGGGGCGGGCGCCGCCTTGAGCTCGGTCAGCAGAATCTGGCGGCCCTGCTCCACGACTCCGCTGGCGAGCGGTACGTCTCGGCGTACCGGCACCAACGCACGACCGTCCGACGATGCATAGAACAGCGTCGCCGTGATGTGCGCGGTTTCTTGCGGTGTTGCGGGTGCCGCCGCTGCCGGCGCCGTCTCGGGCTTTTTCTCCCAAAACGAGCCGACGCCACGCACGATCAGCACGAGCGCGACCACGACGACGCCGGCGGCGTAGATGAGCCACCGTTTGCTCATGGGGTTTCCCGGTCGTCGGTCAACGAGCGGAAGCGCGCGATCGCGTTCACGATCGCCTGAGCGACGCCGTTCTTGAACGCGTCGGTTCCCGCCTGCTTTTCCTGGCCGCTATTGGTCAGATAGGCCATCTCGACGAGCACGGCCGGCATGTTGGCCGCCGACAGCAGGCGCATCGGCGCCTGTTGCTTCGGACGTGGGCTCATCGGCACCACTTTGCGGAGTTCCTCCTCGACGACGCCGGCCAGCACTCCCGATGACTCGATGTGCCGCGCCTGCGCAAGGTCCCACGGGATGATCTCGATCGAGCGCGTGCCGCCGCCGATCACCGGCAGCGCGGTCGATTGCGTCTCGATGAGTCGACGCGCCGCTTCGCCTTCGCGATCGAGCCGGTCGTAGAACACTTCGGCGCCGGACGGTGTGCCCGACGGCGCGCCGTTGGCGTGCAAGCTGACGAGGAGGTTCGCCTTGTTGTTGTTGGCCGCGGCAGCGCGCTCGTCGAGGCTCACGGTCTTGTCGTCCTCGCGCGTCAGGATGACCCGCAGCCCGAGCCGCGACTCGAGAATCGAGCGCACGCGGCGGGCGACGTCGAGCGTCAGCTGCTTTTCTTCCAAGCCTCTCGCGCCGCGGACCCCGATGTCGTCACCGCCATGGCCCGCGTCGATCACGATCGCCAGCGGGGCAGGCGCCGTGTCGATTCCCGGAGGTCGAGTCTCGGGAACAGGGGCTCGCGGATCTGCCGTCTGCCCTCGGCCCGCTTCGGCCGCTGCGCCTTGGGGGATCTCGATGATCACGCGCGTCCCCTCGTCCGCAGTGCTCACGACGAGGCGCGCCGGACCGGCACCGCGCGTCAGCGTGACGACGACGGTATCGGGCTGGTCGCCCAGGCGGATGCTTTCGATCAGACCGGTGGCGCTCGGCGGAAACGCGGTCTCGAGCGCATCCGCGTCGACACGAATGAGCACGCGGTTGTTGTCGGTCGTGGTGACGACGCGACCCGCTGGCGACACGATCATCACCGCTCGTGTTGGCGGGCCGGCGCTGTCGATCCGGGCGGACAGGCGTGGCACGCGCAATTCGCCAACGATCACCAGTCGCGCCGCTGGACGCAGGGTGATCCGCTGGTCGTAGATCGGCCCGAGCGCGCGAGGCAGGAACTCCACGGGCGCGAACCATCGCTTACCCGACTGGACCAGCGGCGATGGCAGGGCCACCACGCGGCCATCGACCGAGGCCATCGGCCGATCGGCCGAGGCGATGATCGTCTTGCCGCGGTACGTCATCGTGACGCCACCGGCGAGTGAATCAGTCCGAACCGTGACTTGAAAGAGGGCGGCGATGTCGTCGAGGGAGACGAGCTCACGTCCGCCCGTGGAGACGACCTGGATCGGGCGCCGTCCGTCGCGAGACAGCAGTGTGTAGGGCGGCGCGTTGTCCTGGGCCTGGGGAAGCAGCGGCAGCGCAAGGAGGACAGTCGCGACGAGCGCGATGGCGACTCGCGCCATGGTCTGCTTCGTCACTATACGCCTATTTCAATCCGAACCGCTGTTTCAGCTGTGGCCATTCGGACTTGAGCTTGAGAAACGCGGCTTCATCGGCGCATAGCAAGAATGGGTTGGTCGCGCGCTCCAGCGCCACCGTCGAACTGGGGCGGGCGCCGTAGTCGTGGCCCGGCCACACCGTGGCCTCGTCGGGAATCATGTCGAGCATGCGCTGCAGGCTGCGCCACTCGGTCCGCGCCTGCTCGTCGTCGGAGGTGCCGCCGACCTTGCCGACGAAAAGAAGGTCGCCGGTGATGAGCAGCCGATGCGTCGACTCGTAGAGCAGCACGTGATCGTCGCAGTGCCCCGGCACGTGGTAGGACGTGACCCGCAACGCGCCTATGCGCAGGACGTGCCCATCGGTGAGCGAGACATCCGGGTCGAGGTCGGGATGCGCCGCCAGCCTGGCGTTGGTCAGGGCCAACGCGCGGTCGTTGCCGTTGACGTGATCGGGATGGCCGTGCGTGTTGATGACGTGAGAGACGTTCAGCCCTTGCGCCCGCGCGCGCTCGACGAAGACGTCGGGCGAATAGGAGGGATCGATGAGCACCGCCTCGCGCGCGGCGCGATCGCCGAGAAGATAACCGAAGTTCCGATCACCGCCCGCGCGGATCTGCTCGAAGACCAATTGCATGGCTGACGCGTGTAATGCAGAACGTTGATGGCAGACAGATTCATTGTCGCATTGCCGAGCGCGGAATGCCGAATCAGGTCAGCGCTTCGGCGCGTCGAGCAGCTCGCGCACGGCGTTTTCGATGCTGGTCGGCGAAAACGGCTTGCCGAGCATCGGCAGAGTCGAATCGATCTGGTTCTGCTCGCCCGCATCTTTGTGCGGGTAGCCG
>DASRJR010000250.1:0-53883 GCA_035649395.1 Vicinamibacterales bacterium | reverse complement strand
CTCGCCAGACGGGCGCTGGGTGGCGTATGTCGCGAGCACCGAAGCGACTCGCGCGTCAGCACAGATCTTCGTGCAACCGTTTCCGCCAACGGGCATCCGCTACTCGGTGGTGGCGGGAGGCACAGATCCGACGTGGTCCCGCACCGGACGCGAGCTGGTGTTCTATAACCTCCTTAACGGGCAAGGGACCGCCGTCGCGATCACCACGCAGCCGACCTTCACGGTGGGGAGCGTGACAACCCTTCCATCGGGAGGGCTGTTCCCGCGACGACTCGGCACGAATCGCGATTTCGACATGTTTCCCGACGGCAATCGATTCGTCGCCGCCGTCGCGTCGGGTGGAAGGCCGCGAGACGTCCGGCAGTTCGAGGTTGTCCTGAACTGGTTCGAAGAGCTGAAGCAACGCGTCGCGGCGAACTGACGCTACTTCTTGGCCACAAGCTCCCAGAACTGCTTCTCGTTCAGCAGCGTGATCTTGTAGCCCTTCTGCCGGAGCCGTTTGATCTCCATCAGCTTCAACCCACCGTCGCGGCCTGCGGCCTGAAGCGGGTTGGGACGGCCGCGGACGATGACAGTCGTGAGTGCCGACGGCCCGCTGTGCACGACCGCGCCGGCGCGCGTGGCCGCGCGCACGGCCTCCTTCCGCCGCTTGGTCAGAATGCCGGTGAAGGTCAGATGCACCTCCTTCAAGCTGCGAAGCATTCCGCTCTTCAACCGTGGTGGCGGCGTGTTGAGCGCGTCGATCAGCTCGCCGGCATTCTCATAGCGCTTCCGCCGCTCACCGATGCAGCGATGGATGATCTCTTTCAGATGATCGCTGCACACCAGCGTGCGAATCTCCGGCGTTCTGACACGCGTTCGCGCGTCACCCTTGACCAGCATCGCCAACAACTGCCCCACCTGATACACGTCGTCGCGCGCCTGCCACTTCGGCGCCGCAGCATCGAGGAATTCACTCGGCGCTGTCAACGCGTTCATCGTCCGCGCAGTGATCCCGCGTCGATCGCTCTGCTGACGGACGATGCCGAAGTCGCCGAGCTTGAGACGACGGCCGTCGCACACGAACACGTTGAGCGGAGTGAGATCGCGATGCAACAACTGGCCGCGGTGCAGCTTGCCGAGCACTTCGAGCACACCGGCAATCTCGCGGCGGACTGTCGTTTCTGACCAGGGCCGGCTCTGGCGGCGCAGGTACGCGCTCAGATCGCCATCGCTGGCGTACTCCAGCGCCAGACAATACGCGACCGGATGTCCCGCCCGGAACAACGGGAACACATCGAAGACGTGAATCGCGCGCGGGTGGCTGTCGAGCAGTTGGCCGAAGTACGCCTCGCGCAGCCATCCGTCGATGCGATGGCTGATCTTGATGCACAGGGCCTCGGGGACCAGCGTCGAACGACCGAGCCGCCGCGCGAGATACACCTGTCCGAAGCCGCCCTGGCCGAGCAGTCGCTCGATCTCGTACTGCAGCTGCGTTTCCGGACTGGTGATGACCTGACCGATGTGTAGGAGTTCTCCCGCGCGCTCGCTCGGCGCGTGCGGTCTCGTCGCCGTTCGAGTGACGGCGCTCGAAATGCGGGTCTGCATTGGCGATTACGTCAGACCAGCATAGCCGACAAACGAAAACGGCCTGGCTCGGGGCCAGGCCGTTCGATCGATTGAAGCGTGGTCGGGATGGCCGGATTCGAACCGGCGGCCCCTTGACCCCCAGTCAAGTGCGCTACCAGGCTGCGCCACATCCCGACGTTCTTAGGAACGTTGAACCGGAACTCTGAACTCGTGAACTCTGAACGACGGGCCGCCTCAAGGTGGCCCCGACGTCATGCGTTCGCGCGTTTGCGCTTGGGCGGCGGGCTTGGCTTCCTCGTCGCCGATCGCTTCGACGGCGTCGGCTTCTGTCGTACCGCAAGGGCACGCCGCGGCGTCGCCGATGTCGGTTCGAGTCGATAGTCGTCCACGACCACGACCGTCCCAGGCGCACTCGACAGCAACTTCAGGATCGACTTCAAACCGTCGCGCACGTGCGCGATGCGCGTCCGCGCATCCGACGCCAACGCATCGAGCACCTCGGCGACGTCCTGATCGTTGACTTTCGTCGCGCCGTTGTTCTGCTCGATCCGCCGACGCGCGCCCGCCAGCGTCAGGCCCTCGCCAAACACCAGTTGCTTGATCTTGAGCACCTGATCGACGTCCGACTGTCGATACAGCCGCGGGCTGTCCGCTGCCTTCTGAACGCCGATGCCTGGGAACTCCTTCTCCCACGATCGCAGCACATAGGGCTGGAGCTGCGTCATCTCGCAGACCTCAGCGGCCTTGTACCACCTCTGCGTCATCGCGAATCAGTATAGCAGCACTAAACAGTTCACGGTTCAGGAGTTCAGGGTTCAAGGTTCCCGGTTTTCGGTCCGGAGTTCATCGTTCACGGTTCCCGGCTCGCTCTCGCTCGCCGGCGCGACGAGCGCGGCGCCCCTTTCGACGCATCGCGACCGGTCCTTCTTCGAGCCCGCACGTGGATCCGGATCGGCGTTCCCTTGAACCCGAACTCCTCACGCAGTCGGTTCTCGAGATACCGCTGATACGAGAAGTGGAACGTGGTCGCGACGTTGGTGAAGAACACGAACGTGGGCGGCGCGACACCGGTCTGGGCGGCGTAGAGGATCCGGACGTGGGTCCGCCCCGGGCTGGCCGGAGGGTGCTCCGCTGACACGCGCTCGACGAATACGTTCAGCTCCGCCGTCTTCACCCGCGTCCGCCTCGACTCGCCGACGGCATCGATGGCGTCGAGCAACTTCGGCGTCCGCTCGCCGGTCATCGCTGAGATATGAAGGATCGTGGCGTAGTCCAGGAACTTCAGCCTCCGGCGAAGTTCCTCGTCGAACGTCTTCACGAAGTCCGGTCCGTTGTCCTTCGTCAGATCCCACTTGTTGGCGACAATGATCAGCCCGCGGCCGGCCCGATCGGCTTCGCCGGCGATGGCCGCGTCCTGTTCGGTCACGCCTTCCACCGCGTCGATGACGAGCACGACGATGTCAGCGGCTTCGATCGCGCGACGGGCCAGCAGCACGCTCACGGTTTCCACCTGACCCCCGCGTGCGACACGACCGGGACGCCGAATGCCAGCCGTATCCACGATCCGAAACGTGCGGCGGTGCCATCGCATGACCGTATCTACAGCGTCCCGAGTCGTCCCTGGCACCTCGCTCACGATCATGCGCTCCTCGCGCAGCAACCGATTGACCAGGGACGACTTGCCCACATTCGGCCGCCCGACGATCGCCACGGCGAGATCGGGAGGTTTCTCCACGGCACTTGCGTGGCGAGGGAGCAGGTCGACGATCGCGTCAAGGAGATCGCCGATGCCTGTGCCGTGCTCGGCCGCAATCTCGAACACCGGATCGAACCCGAGCGCGAAGAACTCGAGCACGCCGCTCCTCGCCCTGCGATCGTCGGTCTTGTTGACCGCGATCAGCGCCTGCTTGTCAGCGGCGCGGACCGCCTCGGTGATCTCACGATCGCCAGGCATCAGCCCTTCACGACCATCCACAACGAGGACAAGGAGATCCGCGTCGATGATCGCGCGGCGGCCGCGCTCGAGTACGAGCGCATGCAAGGGGTCCTGGCTTGCGCCGAACATGCCACCGGTATCAGTCAGCTCGAACCGTGTGCCGCGCCATTCAACTGCATGCGTGATCACGTCGCGCGTCGTCCCCGGGATCGCCGTGACGATCGATCGCCTCGTACCCGTGAGGCGGTTGAACAGCGTCGACTTGCCCACGTTCGGGCGGCCGACGAGCACGACGGAAGGTAACGATTTTGCGGCCACAGATGAGTGCTGTTGACAGCCTAAGTGATTATTTTTATAGTAGTTACCGCGTTTGCAGCAGAGGCATCCCGCGCATGATCAAGGTCGACATCGTCAACGAAGTTTCGAAAATCGCCGACATCACGAAGGTCAAGGCCGAGGTGGCAGTCGACGCTGTCTTCGACGCCATGCGGTTGTCCATGCAGCGGGGCGACCGCATCGAGCTGCGGGGCTTCGGCGTGTTCCAGGTGAAGCCGCGTAAGCGCGGCATTGGCCGGAACCCGAGGACCGGCAAGGAGGTCCGGATCCCACCCGGTCGGACCATCCGCTTCAAACCCGGCAAAGACCTGCAGAATATCGGTTGAGTTCGTAATAGCTGCCCCCGCGATGGGCCATCCCTCTTCAGCCGAGTCTCCGGAGATCCGTCTCCCGGAACAACCACCCGAGTTGGCGCGGCCGTACGTGCTGCCGCCCTCCCCGCGGCCGGCCCCGATCACCCGGCATGTGGTCCTGTTCGTCTTGACATTTCTCACGACAACGCTTGTCGGCGCTCAGTTTTACGCGAGTTTCGTCACCAACATCGGCACGAACACCAGCAACATACCCTCGTTCTCGTGGCTGCTCCTCGGCGGTCTGTGGTACAGCGTCGGCGTTCTGACCATCCTCGGCGTGCACGAGTTCGGACACTATTTTGCCTGCAAGTATTACGGCGTAGACGCGTCACTTCCCTATTTCATTCCGCTTCCGCTGCCGTTTGCGATTCCGGGGACCTTCGGGGCCGTCATCCGCATCCGGCAGCACATCGCGTCGAAACAGCAGTATTTCGACATCGGCATCGCCGGCCCCATCGCCGGGTTTCTCGTGCTCATCCCGATCCTCGTGCTGGGCATCAGCCTCTCGAACATCGTGACACTCCCCGCCGACTTCAATGGGGAGAACTATGCCGAACCGCTGCTGTTCCAGTGGATCGAAAAGCTCTTCCTGCCGTCACTGGCCGCTGGCGAAACGATCAACCTTCATCCAGCAGGCTGGGCCGCGTGGTGGGGCCTCCTTGCCACCGCCCTGAACCTGTTCCCCGCTGGTCAACTCGACGGCGGGCACATCAGCTACGCGGTGTTCGGGCGCAAGTCTTCGACGATTACGATCGGCGTGATCGCCTGCCTGATCATCCTGACCGTCGGATCGATGGTCGTGCTTCGCACACCATCGTATCTGCTCCCGACGATACTCCTGGTGATCATGGTGTTCGTCATGGGGCCGCATCACCCGCGAACGCCCGACGAAGACCAGGCACTCGATGCCAAACGCCTCTGGTTGGCCGTATTCGCCGCCTTCATGTTCATCGTCTCGTTCACGCCGGTTCCCATTTCATTCATTAGAGGACGCTGAGCGGATCGACGTCGACGATCACACGCCGCCGAACTTCAGGCATTTCACCGAGCACGCTCTTCAACGCCTGACGCATGTCGGCGCGCCGAGTCCCTTTCAGGAAGAACTGCACGCGATGTTCGCCGCGGAGCCGCAGCAGCGGCGCGGGCGCCGGCCCCAGGATCAGGAACCCCGCGACGGCAGCGAGCGGCTCGAGTCGGCGAACGAGATCCTGCGCCGTCTGCATGGCGTCCTCGAACGATCGGCCGCGCACGACGGCGTTCACGAGCGCAACCGTCGGCGGATATCGCATGCTGCGCCGATAGGTCAGCTCCCGTTCGTAGAAGGCCGCATAGTCCTGCCGGCACGCGAACTGGATGCTGTAGTGCTCCGGATAGAGGGTCTGAACGATGGCCTCGCCGGTGCGTTCGCCGCGACCGGCGCGTCCTGCCACCTGCGTCAACAGCTGGAACGTCCGCTCGCCGGCGCGGAAGTCGGCGAGCCCCAATCCGACGTCGGCCGAGATGACTCCGACGAGCGTTACGCGCGGAAAGTCGTGCCCCTTGGCGATCATCTGGGTGCCGACGAGCACGTCGAGCTCCCCGGCGGCAAATCGCGAGAGCAGCGACGCCAGCGCACCGCGCCGGCGCACCGAATCGCGATCGACGCGGCCGATGCGCGCATCGGGAAATCGATCGCGAAGGTGCCCCTCGACTTTTTCAGTGCCGAAGCCGACGTGTTCGAGGTACGGTGCCGCGCATTTCCGACACGCCTTCGGCACCATCATCGAGTAGTTGCAGTAATGACAGCGCGCGCGCCAGCCCTGGCGCGCCGAGTGGATGGTCAACGAGATCGTGCAGTTCGGGCATTCGAAGGTATCGCCGCATTGCCGGCAGAACACCGCCGTCGAGTAGCCACGGCGATTGAGCAGTACGAGCACTTGCTCGTGTCGCGCCAGCCGATCGTCGATCGCGCTGACGAGGGCGCGGCTGATGACGACGTCTGGCCCCTCGTCTGCGTATTCCTGACGCATGTTGACCACCCGAACGGCCGCCAGCGGCCGGTCGAGTACGCGACGCGCGAGTGAGATGCGCGTGTACTTCCCGTGTTCGGCGTTGAAGAACGTCTCCATGGACGGTGTCGCCGAGCCGAGCACGATGAGCGCCTGCTCGCGTTGCGCGCGGATGATGGCCACGTCGCGTCCGTGGTAGCGCGGCGCCTCCTCCTGCTTGTACGACGTGTCGTGCTCCTCGTCGACGACGATCAGCCCGAGGCGCGACAGCGGCACGAACACGGCCGAGCGGGTGCCGACGACCACATCGACCTCGCCTCGCCGGATGCGGTGCCATTGATCGTGCCGCTCGCCGTCGGACAACGCGCTGTGCTGAATCGCCACGCGGTCGCCAAACGCGCGCCGGAAGATGGCGGCGACCGAAGGCGTCAATGCGATCTCGGGAACCATCAACAGCGTCTGACGGCCGCGCTGCTGCACCAGGCCGGCGAGACGCGCATAAATCTCGGTCTTACCGCTCCCGGTGACACCGTGCAGGAGCGCGACCTTGAACGCGCCGCTCTCGGCCAGCGGCCCGAGGACGCTCAGCGCGTCGGCCTGCTCAGTCGTCAGTTGTCGCGCGGCGGATTCGGGCTCGTGCCCGGTGAGAGTGGACCGCTCGAACGGGTCGCGCTCGTCGGCCTCGGCCGAGATCGTCACGAGCCCACGAGCCGCGAGACGGCCAATCACGTCGGCGGTCACGCCACGGTCACGCAAATCGGCCAGCGGCAGCGCCGTCGTCGCACCGACGAACGCTTCGAGCGCGGTCCGCTGCTTGCCGGTGATTCCGCCGCTCGCCGGGTCCTGCACGAACGCCATCCCGTGTGCGGTCAACGCCGCGACCCGTCGTAACTTGAACCCCGACGCGGTCCGTCGCGCGCCTGGCGGCATCGCGGCAGCGATCGCGTCGCCAATCCCTGCGAGGTAGTAGTCAGCGACCCACCGGCACAGCTCGACCACGTGCGGCGGAAGAAACGGCTCGCGATCGACGACGTCGACGATCTCCTTCAACCCGTCTGGCACCGCGCCATTGAGCCCGTGCTCGACGACA
The DNA here is from genome assembly GCA_035649395.1 of Vicinamibacterales bacterium. Taxonomy (GTDB): domain Bacteria; phylum Acidobacteriota; class Vicinamibacteria; order Vicinamibacterales; family UBA2999; genus Gp6-AA40. The sequence goes on along the minus strand of DASRJR010000250.1, from coordinate 46,611 downwards.
CAGCCGGTGACAGTGCGCGAGCCGACAGGGACGTGGACGCGGGCGCCAACAGGCGGCGATTCGAGCGATTCAGGGACTCGATACGTCAGCTGGTCGAGAAAGGGAACGGGGACGGCGACGGAGATGAATCGCACATTCTGCATTACTCGTCCGCGGCAAGTATCGCGCGGACCCTCTTCATGTCCTCCCACACATCACGCTTCGAGGCGGGATTCCGCAGCAGATACGCCGGATGGTAGGTCGGCATCAGGATCGCGTCGCGGTATTTGTACTCGCGTCCGCGGATGCGCGTGATCGGGTCCGTGGTCCTGAGCAGCGACTGCGCGGCGAACTTGCCGAGGGCGACGATCACCTTCGGCTTGATGATGTCGATCTGCCGGAATAGAAACGGCTCGCACGTGTCGACTTCGTCAGGCTCGGGATTGCGGTTGCCCGGCGGACGGCACTTGATCACGTTGGCGATGTAGACGCTGTCGCGGGTCAGGCCGATCGCTTCGATGATCTTCGTGAGCAGCTGCCCGGCGCGGCCGACGAACGGCTCACCCTGAATGTCTTCGTCGGCGCCCGGTCCCTCACCGACGAACATCAGGTCAGCATTCGGGTTGCCGACGCCGAACACCACGTGTTTGCGTCCGAGGGTGTGCAGCTTGCAGCGGCTGCAGTCGGGGCCGATTTCGGTGCGAAGCGCCTTCAGCGCGTCGGCCTGAGAGGTGAACACACCCACCGGTTCATGCGAGTTCCCGAGTTCCGAGTTCCCGGGTTCCGAAGTTCCGAGTTCCGAGTTCCGGAGTTCCGAGTTCCCGCGTTCCAGTTCGATGGCATGCGGGCGTGTGCGCCACTCGGGCTCGAGGCGCACGCCGTCAACGCCCAACTCGCCGAAGAACTCGAGATGCGCCTTGATTTGATCGCGGGTCACGGTCGAGCGAGTCGTGGCTAGCGCGGCGCGGACGCGCCGGCGCGCGCGCGAAGCAGTTGCTCGATGCGATCGAGGATCGCCGCGGCGACGCGGTCCTTGCCTTGCAGCGGGACGTGCTGCTCGCCGTCGTCGCCGACGATGGTGACGGCGTTCGTTGGCGCGTCGAAGCCGCGATCGCTCGCCGACACGTCGTTGGCGACGATGAGGTCGACTTTCTTCCGTACCCGCTTCTCGCGTGCCTTGGCCACGACATCCTCGGTCTCGGCGGCGAACCCGACGAGCACCGGTACGGCCGAGCCAAGCCCCGCGCGCATCGATCCGAGGTCGGCCAGGATGTCTTTGGTTCGCCGCAACGTCAGTGTCATCGGTCCATCGGTCTTCGCCATCTTCCCGGGCGCGACCGCGGCCGGCGTGTAGTCGGCCACCGCGGCGGACATCACGACCACATCCGCGTTCGAGGCGTCGCGCATGACCGCCTCGTGCATTTCAGCGGCGCTGCGGACGCGCACGACCGCATCGACGGCAGGCGGGGCCATCTGCGTCGGCCCGGCGACGAGGGTGACGGACGCGCCGCGTCGTTGCGCTTCGACCGCGATCGCAAAGCCCATGCGCCCGCTCGACCGATTGCCGACATACCGAACCGGATCGATGTCCTCGTAGGTCGGCCCGGCGGTGACCAGGACGCGTCGCCCTCGCAGCGTCGACTCGGCGGGCGCGAGGACGCGCTCGGCGGCTTCGACGACCTCAGCGGGCTCAGCCAGGCGTCCCTTCCCGATCCAGCCGCAGGCGAGATAGCCCTCGCCTGGCTCGACGAAACGCACGCCGCGCGACGTCAGCGTCGCCAGATTCCGCTGCACGGCCTCGTGCGCGAGCATGTTGGTGTTCATCGCCGGGGCGAGCAGCACGGGGGCCTTGGTCGCGAGATACAGCGACGAGAGGAAGTCGTCGGCGATGCCGTTGGCGAACTTGCCGATGACATTGGCCGTGCAGGGGGCGACCAGCAGCAGCGCGATGCCGTCGGCGATCGCGATGTGCTCGATGTCGGCGTTCATGCCGGGCCGCCATTGAGACGTGATGACGGGCCGCCGCGTGATCGCCTCGAAGGTCAACGGCCCGACGAAGCGCGTCGCGGAGCGGGTCATCACCGCGACGACGTCGTGCCCGCGCTTCTGGAGGCCACGGCAGATCTCGACTGCTTTGTAAGCGCCGACTCCGCCGGTGACTCCGAGCGCGATTAACGCCACGCGCTACTCGCCTTCTGGGATCTTCTCGACCTTCCGGCGTAACACTTCACGTTGCGCGATGGTGACCTTCTTGGTGCCTTCTTCGCGCGGAACCGAGCCGGCGAGTAACTGGCGCGCGCGCGCGCTGGCAATGACGACGAACTCGAAGCGATTGTCTTTGGGGCTGCCGGTCATTCGAAAGTCCTGATAATGCGTTCGGCCTCGCGACGCATCGACGTCACTCGCGCGCGCTCGGCCATGATGATGGCCCGGAGCCGGTCGACAGCCGGCTCCACTTCGTCGTTGACGACTACGTACTCGTAATGGATGTATTCGCCGACCTCGCGACGGGCCACGGCCAGGCGTCGCTGAATCTGTTCTTCACTGTCCTTGCTGCGGCCGCGAAGCCGCTGCTCGAGGATGCCGGCCGACGGAGGCAACACGAAAATGCCAACCGACTCGATGCCGCGACTGCGCACCTGACGGGCACCCTGCACGTCGATGACGAGCACCAGGTCGTCACCGCTCGCGAGCACCGACTCCGTGTCGGCCGCTGAGGTACCATAGTAGTTGCCGAAGACGTCAGCCCACTCGAGCAGGGCCCCCGCCTGGATCATCGCCTCGAAGTCTTCCCGGCTAATGAAATTATAGTCAACGCCGTGCGTCTCCCCAACGCGGGACGCTCGGGAGGTATAGGACCGTGACATCCGGAGCCGCGGGACACACCGCACGACACTTTCGACCAGCGTCGTCTTGCCCGTTCCCGACGGCGCCGACACGATGAACAGCAGTCCCCGACGATCGGTGGCATCCCCACCGGTCCCGTACGCGTCGGTCGCTCGGCTCACCCCGGCATCACTCGACATTCTGGACCTGCTCCCGCATCCGCTCGAGCTCCGCTTTCGCGTTGATGATGAGTTCGGAGATACCGATGCCGTCCGCCTTCGAGCCGATCGTATTGATCTCGCGATTCATCTCCTGGAGCAGGAAGTCCAGCTTGCGTCCGCACGGCTCGTGTCCTTCAACGAGCACGGCCCAATGGGCCAGATGCGCCCTGAAGCGTGTGACTTCCTCACTGATATCGGATCGAGCCGCCGCACGCACGATCTCCTGCGCGATCATCGCCTGATCGACCGGCAGCTCCAGCCGCAGCTCGTCGACACGATCGCGAAGCCGGTTCTCGAGCTCCACGCGGCCTTCATCGGCAGCGATGCGAAGCCGCTCGATCAGCTCGCTGAGTGTCTGGCGGCGCGCGGCGAGGTCGACGTGCAGATGCCCGCCCTCGCGGACGCGCATCGCGTCGAGCTCGGCGAGCGCCTGTTCGACGGCGGCTTCGATGCTGGAGGCGAGGCGCCCATCGGCCACCGGATCCGAGTCGGCCGCCCGTTCGCGCACGACCACGGCTTGGGGCAGGCGCAGCAGGTCGCCTGGCGTCAACAGCCCGGACACGAGACCCTGTTCGCGCGCCTGGGCAACGGCAGCGGCGAGCGCGCTGGCGAATTCCTGATTGAGCTCCACCGTCGGCGCCGACGCGTTGCGCACTTGCACCGAGATCCCGAGCTCGATACGGCCACGGGCGAGCCATTTCTGGAGCAGCGTGCGCACGCGCGATTCGACGTCGCCAATCGATTGCGGGATCCGCAGCTGCAGATCGAGAAAACGGTGATTGACCGCACGCACCGTCACCCCGATGGTCGCACGCTCGTCTTCGTGCGTCAGCGAGGCAAAACCGGTCATCGATTTGATCATCGGACTACGAACGCAGCGCGTCGGTCGCTGCTATTTTTGCATGCTGAATTCTGCATCTGCCTGACACGCCTACATCTCAATCTCCGACGGCTCCTCCTCGAGCTGCAGCTCGTAAAGTCTCGCATACGCGCCGCCCCGGGCGAGCAGTTCCTCGTGTGTGCCCGTCTCGACGATCCGGCCGCGGTCCAGCACGACGATGACGTCGGCGCGGCGGACCGTGGACAGCCGATGGGCGATGACGAACGACGTGCGGTTGAGCAGCAGGTTCGCCAGCGCATCCTGCACCAGCGCCTCGGACTCGGCATCGAGGGATGAGGTCGCTTCGTCGAGAATCAGGATCGGCGAGTCGCGCAGGATCGCGCGCGCAATCGCCAATCGCTGCCGCTGTCCGCCCGACAGGCGCTGCCCTCGCTCGCCGATGACCGTGTCGTAGCCATTGTCGAGCCGCCGGATGAAATCGTCCGCGTGCGCGGCACGGGCGGCGGCTTCGATCTGGGCGCGGGTCGCATCATGCCGCCCGTACGCAATGTTGGCGGCGATCGTTTCGTCGAACAGCACGGTCTCCTGGGTGACGATCCCGATCTGCGAGCGCAGCGACGCCAGCGTGACATCGCGCACGTCGTGCCCGTCGATGGTAATCCCGCCGCCGGTGACGTCGTAGAATCGCGGGATCAGGTTGACGAGGGTGGTCTTCCCCGCACCGCTGCGTCCGACGATCGCCAGCGTCTGTCCGGCGCGCACCGTGAAGGCCACGCCACGCAGCGTCGCGTGATCGGAATCGCCGTAAGCGAACTCGACATCATGGAACTCGATCGCTGACGAGAAGTGCGGCAGCGCCACGGCAGTGGGCTTCTCGACGACCTCGCTGTGCGTGTCGAGAATCTCGAACACGCGCTCGGCGGCAGACATCGCCTGCTGCAAGTCGGCATTCACTCGGCTCAATTTCTTCGCGGGCCCGTACATCGTGAAGAGCACCGTGATGAACGTCACGAACGCACCGGTGGTCAGTCTGCCGGCGCGAATCTCCTGACTCCCGTACCACAACGCGAGCACGAACGCACCGCCGCCGAGGAACTCCATCATCGGCGGCAGCACCGACAGCGCGCTCGTCACGCGCATGCTGGTGCGATAGAAACGCTGCGAGGCGGTGGCGAACTTGGCGGCCTCGCGCGCCTCGGTTCCAAACGCCTTCACGATGCGGTGGCCGGTGAACGCTTCAGCGCTGACGTGCGACATCTGTTCCAGCGCCTCCTGGCTCCGCCGCGTCGTCCGCCGCACGCGCCGCCCCAGTGCGGCCAGCGGGTACAGGATCAGCGGCGCGATCGTCCCGCACACGATCGCCAGACGGGGGGCGTTGTAGAAGAGCACCACCGTCATCCCCAACAGCGAGATCGACTCCCGCGCGAGATCGCCGATCGTTTCCGACACGGCGCGCTGCAGCTGGCCGACGTCGTTGGTGATGCGCGACATCAGTCGCCCCGTCGTCTGCAACGAGAAGAACGCGGCCGACTGTCCCAGGATGTGCCGGAAGAGAACGTTGCGCAGGTCGCGCACGACCCGCTGCCCGACGTCGGTCATGACATAGGACGAGAGATACGAGCCGAGCCCCTTGAGGAAGAACATCCCCAGCACGGCAAGAATCGTGGGCACCAGCCGTTCCTGATTCGGCAGCGCCTCGTCCAGGATCGGCCGGATGTAGGCCATCGTCCCAGCGGTGCCAACGCCGTACAGCACCATCGCCAGCAGGGCCACCAGCAGGCGCCCGCGATGCGGGCGCGCATACTCGAGAAGCCTGCGGAACGGCGTCACAGCGTCATCCTACGCGAATCCTAGCGAGGCTGCGCCCCAGATCAACGAGGCTCCGTCTCGCTAGGTGGCAGTATCTTCTGGCCCGCGCTCCGCGCGGGCTGGCGAGGGTGGGCTGTGAATCCGTGGGGGTGGCTCGTGTGCCAACGCCAAGCGTCGGCGACAATCGTGTCGATATCCGGGCGGGCCGGCTGCCAGCCGAAGTCCGTGCGAATGCGCTCGGCGGACGCGTACAGGACTGCCGGATCGCCGGGGCGTCTTGGCGCCGAACGCACACCGACCGAGCGTCCCGTGACGCGCTCGACGGCGGCGATCACCTCCCTGACCGACGTCGGTCGCTCGGTGCCGACGTTATAGCTTCCGGACGCCCCGCCCTTCGCCAGCCAGGCCAGGGCTCGGAGATGGGCGTCCGCGAGATCGGCGACGTGAATGTAGTCGCGCAGGCACGTGCCATCCGGCGTTGGATAGTCCTCGCCGTAAATGTCGAGTGGCGTGCCGTCACGTGCCGCTTGCAGCGAACGCGGAATGACGTGGATCTCGGGGGCATGATCCTCGCCGAGCTCGCCGTCGGGATCGGCACCGGCCGCATTGAAATAGCGCAGGCGAATCGAGCGGACGCCGTATGCGCGCTCGAAGTGCGGCAAGGCATGCTCGACCGCCAGCTTCGACTGTCCGTACGGGTTGATTGGCGCGGTGCCGTGCTGCTCTCGCAGCGGCGCTTCGGTCGGCTCGCCATAGACGGCGCAGGTCGACGAGAACACGAAGTGCCGGCACCCCTCGGCGGCCATCGCCTCGAGGGTGCCGAGCGTGCCGACGACGTTGTTGCGGTAGTAGCCGATCGGGTCGCGGACGGAGTCGGGCACCGACAGCCACGCGGCGAAATGCATCACCGCGCTGGCACCGCTGTCGCGAATCGCCCGGCGTACCGCGTCGACATCGCCGATGTCGCCTTCGACCAGGGGCGCGCCCAGGGCTGCCTCGCGATGGCCCGCTGAGAGATTGTCGTAGATGACCGCGTGATAGCCGGCGGCCCGCAATGCCTTGACGGCGTGGCTGCCGATGTATCCAGCGCCGCCGGTGACGAGGACGGCGCGAGGATCAGCCGCGGCCAATGGAGTAATACGCGAACCCGCTCTGCTTCATCTCGTCGGGCGTAAAGAGATTCCGCCCGTCGAACACGACCGCGGAACGCATCAGTGAACGCATCCTGGTGAAATCCGGCCGCCGGAATTCGTTCCACTCGGTCACGATGGCGAGGCAATCGGCACCTTTCAGCGCGTCGTAGTTGCTGGCGGCGTAGGTGATGGTGTTGCCGAAGATGCCACGCGCCACCTTGATCGCTTCAGGGTCGTACACCTGCACGGTGGCACCCGCCGCGAGCAGCGCCTCGATCAGCGGAATGGCGGGCGCCTCCCGCATGTCGTCGGTCCGCGGTTTGAACGCCAGCCCCCAGACCGCCACCGTCTTGCCTTTCAGCGCGCCGAAGTGCTTCTTGATCTTGACGAACAGTCGCGTCTTCTGCGCCTTGTTGACCGACTCGACCGACTCGAGAATCCTGCACTGGTAGCTCTTGTCGGAGGCGAAGCGAATCATCGCCTGGACGTCCTTCGGAAAGCAGCTGCCGCCGTAGCCGACGCCGGGAAACAGGAACGCCGTGCCGATGCGGCGATCGGCGCCGATCGCTCGGCGGACGTGGTCGACGTCGGCGCCGACCAGCTCGCACAGGTTGGCCACCTCGTTCATGAACGAAATGCGCACCGCGAGCATCGCGTTGGCGGCATACTTCGTGAGCTCCGCGCTGGCGCAATCCATGACCATGATCGGCGCGCCAGTGCGCGTGAAGGGCGCGTACAACTCGAGCATCAGGTCACGGGCGCGCTCGTCCTCGACACCGATCACGACGCGATCGGGCTTCATGAAATCGTCGATGGCGGCACCTTGTTTCAGAAACTCGGGGTTGCTCACGACGCTGAAGGGGTGGGTCGTTCCGCGGCGAATCACTTCGCGCACGCGCTCGCTGGTCCCGACCGGAACAGTGCTCTTGTCGACGATCACCTTGTAGCCGTTCATCGCGCTGGCCACTTCCCCGGCGACCGCGATGACGTGCTTGAGATCGGCGGACCCGTCCTCGCCCTGCGGCGTGCCGACCGCGATGAAGATGATCGCCGAGTCGCGCACCGCCTTCGGCAGCGTCGTCGTAAAACTCAGCCGCCCTTCCGCGCGGTTCCGCCGGACGAGCTCCTCCAGCCCGGGCTCGTAGATGGGCATCTTGCCGCGCTTCAGCGTGCGTATCTTCGCCTCATCCTTGTCGACGCAGACGACATCGTTCCCCGACTCCGCGAAACATGCACCAGCCACCAGACCGACATACCCGGTCCCTACGACGGCGATCTTCATCGGCCTCCTACGGACATGGAAAAAACCGCAGAGGCTATCATACCGGCTGAACTAGCTAAGGGGCTCTGCCTGGACAACGAGTACAAATTTCGCGCTTCGGGCCGCACAACGGGCTAACGCTCCAATGCGAATACTCGTCGACTATCGTCCCGCCCTGCGCGCGCGCACAGGCGTCGGCGAGTACATTCACGAGCTCGTGCGCGCATATACGGCCGCGCATCCTGACGAGGTGACCGTCTTCACCAGTTCCTGGAAAGACCGCCCGGCTCCCTCGACCGCCGCCGATCTGAGGGCGCCAGTGATCGATCGGCATCTGCCGGTGGCCGCACTGAACTATCTCTGGCACCGGCTCGAGTGGCCTTCTATCGAGGCGATCGCCGGGGCGTTCGATGTCGTGCACGCCGCTCATCCCCTGCTGATCCCGTCGCGCCGCGCCGCACGCGTCGTGACCATCCACGACCTGTTCTTCCTGGACCACCCCGAACGCACGTCGCGGGAAATCCGTCGCGACTACCCCGCCCTCGTCGGCGACCACGCCCGTCGCGCCGAGGCCGTGATCACATCGTCCGAGCACACCGCGCGACTGCTGCAGCGCCGCCTCGGTGTCGCGATCGATCGCATCTACTGCTGCCCACCCGGAGCTCCCGAATGGAGCACGCTTGGCCGCGCGCCGAACGTGCCGCACGACGGTTATGTGCTCTTTCTCGGCACGCTCGAGCCACGCAAGAACATCGGTTTTCTGCTCGATGTCTTTGCGAGCCTGGCCAGCCGCGGTCGACCGGCGCCGACACTGCTGCTGGCGGGAGCGGCGGGACCCGAGGCGCGCGAGTGGCTCGAACGGGTGAGCCGTCCTCCCCTGGCCGGGCATGTCGAGTACCGGGGATACACCCCACATGGCGATCGCGAGCGTCTGTATTCAGGCGCACGCGCATTGGTGTTGCCCTCGCTCGACGAGGGGTTCGGCCTCCCGGCGCTCGAAGCGATGTCGGCGGGTGTCCCGGTGATCGCCTCGAATCGAGGATCGCTGCCTGAAGTCGTCGCCGGAGGCGGAACGCTGCTCGACCCGACCGATGCGGACGCGTGGACGCGGGCGATCGAGCGCATTGCCAGTGACGACCATTGGGCCGCCGAGCAAGCGTGCCTGGGACTGGAACGCGCGAAGGCGTTCACCTGGCCCGCGACCGCCGAACGCCTGCGCACCGCGTACTCCGACGCCATGAAAAGACGAGCGCACTGACCTGATGCGAATCGCCATCGATGCTCGCGAGATGACGGGCCGCTCGACCGGCGTCGGACGCTATCTCTCCGAGATCCTCCGTGCCTGGGGGCACCTGGCCGCGGCAGCCGCCCACGACTTCATCCTGTGCGCGTCGGAACCTCTCGTCGTTGCCGAGTCATCGCTCCGCGTCTCGAGCCTGACGCAGGCCGGGAGCGGTACCATGTGGGAGCAGTGGACGCTGCCGGGGTTGATCGCGCGTGCCAACGCGGACGTGCTGTTCGCGCCGGCCTACACGGCGCCGCTCTGGTGTCGTGTGCCAACGGTGCTGACCATTCATGACGTCTCGTTCGCGGCACATCCCGAATGGTTCTCCTGGCGTGAGGGGCTCAGACGACGAACACTGGCTCGCGCGAGCGCGCGGCGCGCCGCCCGGGTGATCACCGAGTCGGATTTCTCGAAGCGTGAAATCATTCGGCACCTCGGCGTCGATCCCTCCGCCATTGACGTCATCTACCTCGGGACATCGTCGGCTCCGCCGGCCGCGTCGCACGAACCGATGGTGCTGTACGTCGGATCACTATTCAACCGTCGCCATGTTCCCGTGTTGATTGACGGCTTCACCCGTGTCGCCGCACGTCATCCGACCCTCCGCCTGGAGCTGGTCGGCGACAACCGCACGTTTCCGGCGATCGACATCGACGGCGCGATCGCGCGCAGCGGCGCCGCCGATCGCATCCGGTGGCGCCACTACGTACCCGACGCCGACCTCGCCTCGTTGTACGCGCGGGCGTCCGCGTTCGTCTTCCTCTCAGAGTACGAGGGGTTCGGATTGACGCCGCTCGAGGCGATCGCGGCGGGAGTACCGCCGGTCGTCCTCGATACCGAGGTGGCCCGGGAGATCTACGGCACGGCCGCGGAGTTCGTGTCACGCCCCGAGGCGGGTCTGGTCGCCGCCGCGCTCGAGCGCGTCCTCGTGGACGAAGCCGTGCGGGCGCGCCTGCTCGCCGCCGGCGCCGCACAGATCGCACGATATTCGTGGGCCGAGTGCGCACACCGCACGCTGCAGGCGCTGCTGGCCGTGCGCCCCTCGGTCGCCAGGACCGTGAGCTGGTAGCGATGCCGCGCCTGTCGATCATCATCGTCACGTACAACTCGCGCACCGAGATCGACGAAACGCTGCGCGCGCTTCGCCATCCGCGTCCGCGCACCGACCATGAGATCCTCGTCGTCGACAACGCGTCGGCCGATGGCACCTCCTCGCACGTCCGAACGGCCTGGGCGGGCGTTCGCGTGATCGACTCCGGCGCCAATCTGGGCTTCGCTGCCGCGAACAATCTCGGCATCCGCCAGACGTCGAGCGAACTGGTGCTGCTGCTCAATCCCGACACGCGCGCCACCGGCATCGCCGTGGACCAACTCGTCGCAGGGCTCGACACCCGACCTGACGCCGCCGTCATCGGACCACGCATCGTCGACGCCCGCGGGCACGCGGAGCTGTCGTTCGGCTCGATGATCTCGCCCTTGGCCGAGCTCAAGCAGAAGATGCTGGTCGCGGGCAGCATGCGCCGGCTGCCGGTGCTGTCGACGATCGTCGACTGGCGGACGCGTCACACGCGCGAGGTCGACTGGGTGAGCGGCGCGTGTTTGATGATCCGCCGCGCCGATCTCGACGCCGCCGGCCTGCTCGACGAACGGTTCTTCATGTATACCGAGGACGTCGATCTGTGCGCCGCCGTCCGCGCGCGCGGCTCGAGCGTCGTCTTTCTGGCCGATGCCCAGATCGAGCATCTGCGAGGACGATCGGTATCGACGGCGCGGCGGCCCACTGCCATTGCGTATCGGCGCAGCCAACTCGCGTTCTACGAAAAGCACCATCCACGGTGGGTCCCCATCCTCCGCGCTTACCTCAAGATTCGCGGACGACTACCCGATAACCGGTAGAACGGGGGTGTCCTCGTTCGGTCCCCGTGTCGCTCATGGAGCAGTCAGCCTCACCATCCTTTCTGTGGACGTGTCCGTCGTGCCAACGACGTGTGCCGCGTCGTGTCGACGAGTGCAGATGTGGGTTCAAGCAGACCGAGGCGCCCGTCGATGAGCACACTCCTGCACCAGCGGTCACAACCGAGAGGAGATCGGCTAAGCCACTCGGCCTGGCTGTCGCCGCAATCGCGATCGGCGCGCTCGCGCTGTTTCTGATGCAATCGCGGGCAAACACCGCGCCGCGTGCAGCCGCGCAGCCGGTCACGGACGCACCAGCGCCCGCGACCGAGCCGACCACAGCGGAGGCTTCCACATCCACCGACCTCACGCCAGCGGTCGTGGTGCTTACGCCTACGACGGTCGCTGCTGTGCCGAGAGACGCGTCGACGGTGCCGGCCTCCTCCTCACTGGAAGACGTGGTGAGCCGCGTGTTGCCGGCAGTGGCATCGATCACCGCGGGCCAGTCACGTGGCACCGGGTTCTTCGTGCGCGCCGATCAGGTGCTGACGAATGCGCACGTGGTGCAGGGTCAGAGCTCGGTCACGCTGCAGGTCGGCAACGCGAGTTACAACGCTCGCGTCGAGCGCGTATCGCAGTCCAGCGATCTGGCGCTGTTGCTCGTCAACGGAGCAAATCCAGCGCAGCCGACGCTGCGTCTGGGGTCGATCGCCAGCGCACGCGTGGGACAGGAAGTCATCGCCGTCGGGTCGGCCCTTGGCGTGCTGTCGAACACGGTCACGCGCGGTATCGTCAGCGCGATGCGCCAGGTCGGATCGGTGACCCTGATCCAGACGGATGCGGCGATCAACCCAGGCAACAGCGGCGGTCCGTTGGTGGATCGATCGGGGCTGGTGATCGGGATCAACTCGATGGCGATTGCGGCGCAAGCCGGCCAGGGGCTGGCGTTCGCGGTCGCCAGCGATCACGCCACGACCCTCTTGAACGGAGGCGTCCTCAACCCGTCGACGCAGACGCCGCTCAGCGCGCTCACCAAGGCGATGGGGGGACCCAGCGAAAGCGATCAGCTGCGCGCCCGCGGCGAGCAGTCCTATGCGCAGGTGCTCGATTGGGCCGCACGCAATGGGCAGCAACTCGATGCGTACTGGGACAAATATGCTGCGGCGTGCGTGGCATCGGCCTCGCGCAATGGCGACCGGCCGTGGTTTGCCGCCTTTGAGCCCAACGGCATCCGGCTCACGGTGACGTCCGCCTACGACTGCCAGAGCTGGCTCGGGACGCTGCGGAACAACGCCGCCGCCATCAAGACCGAAGTCGATCGAGCGGGGGAAGCCGCTCGACACACTGGTGTTTACCCGGGCGTGCTGCGGGATCTCCGACGACGCTACCGCATGAATTGGAGCGGCTGGGACCAGTAAGCCGTAGGAATCACGACCTGACGACTCTCGGCCGATTCCTCCTTCCCGGCCCAGGTCTGATTCCTAATTCCCGTTTCCTGATTCCTGGCGAGTAGAATTCCCCTGATGCGAGTGGCCATCGATGCGCGGAAGCTCCACGACTTCGGCATCGGTACGTACATTCGCAACCTGTTGCGGCACCTCGCCCGGACCGACCAGGACACCGAGTTCGTCCTGTTGTGCGGCGAGGCGGACTTGGGCGTCGCGGCGCAGCTCGGCCCGAACTTCAGAGCCGTGTTGGAGCCATCCCCCAACTACTCGCTGCGCGAGCAGGTGCATGTGCCGTGGGTGCTCCGGCGCGAGCGTCCGAACGTCTACCATGCGCCGCACTACGTCCTGCCGGCGGGCGTCCGTTGCCCCTCCGTGGTGACGATTCACGACTGCATCCATCTGATGTTCCCGCAGTACCTGCCCAATCGGGTGGCCTACGCGTACGCCCGGGCACAAATGTGGTCCGCGGCTCGCCGATCCAACTGCATCCTCACGGTGTCTGAGGCGTCCAAACGCGACATCCTGCACCTGTTCAACGTGGCGCCGGAAAAGATCGTCGTCGTCTACAACGCGATCGACTCGCACTTCTCCGTGACCCCGTCGGAGGAGGCGGTGGCCCGAGTGCGTGAGCGATATCAACTCGATCACCGCTTCGTGCTGTACGTCGGCAACATCAAACCGCACAAGAACCTGGTCCGGCTGATCGAAGCATTCGACGAGCTCCGTCGGGGCGAGCTGGAAGATCTGAAGCTGCTGATCATCGGCGATCAGATCTCCAAACTCCCGGCGCTGCGACGCGCGGTGCACCGCCATAAGCTCCACAAACACGTCCGGTTTCTCGGCTATCTCGCCGACGATCAGCTCGCCATCCTCTACCGTCTTGCTTCAGTGTTCGCGTTCCCGTCGCTGTATGAAGGGTTCGGGCTGCCGCCGCTCGAGGCGATGGCCAGCGGCACGCCCGTGGTGACCTCGAACGTGTCGTCGTTGCCTGAAGTGGTCGGCGGCGCGGCGGTCCTGGTCGATCCGTACGACGTCGATGCGATCGTCGACGGGTTGCGACGCGTGCTGACCAACCCGACGCTCGCCGCCGAGATGCGACAGAAAGGGATCGCGCGCGCGCGCGAGTTCTCGTGGGAGCGTTCGGTCGCCAAGACGTGGGCGGTGTACCAGCAGATCGCGGGCAGCCGCGCCAACGCCGAAGACAAGGGCGAGCGGGTGCGCGAGCCGGTCAGCCGATGAGGGTCGCGCTCGTTCACGACTGGCTCACCGGCATGCGCGGGGGCGAGAAATTCCTCGAAGGGTTGTGCGAACTATTTCCTGACGCCGACATCCTCACCCTCTTCCACCATCGCGGATCGGTGTCGTCGATCATCGAGCGCCACCGAGTGCGTACCTCGTTCCTGCAATACCTTCCATTGGCGAGAACCCATTACCGCGCCTACTTGCCGTTGTATCCATTCGCGATCGAGCACTTGGATCTCGACGCCTACGAACTGGTCATCAGCTCGAGTCATTGCGCCGCCAAGGCGGTGGTGCCGGCGGGACGCGCCCGGCATGTGTGTTACTGCCATTCGCCGATGCGCTACGGGTGGGATCAGTTCGACGCCTACTTCGGTCCGGCGCGGGTGGGCGCCGTGGCGAGCCGCTGGTTCTATCGACCGCTGCTCGCATGGCTGGCGCGATGGGATGCGGCGACGGCCAGCCGGGTGCATCGGTTCGTCGCCAACTCGCGCCACGTTGCCGGCCGGATCCGGCGATACTATAATCGCGCAGCGACGATCGTGTATCCGCCTGTAGACACGGTCTTCTTTCACGCCGCCCCAATTCCCCGAGAGCGCCACTTTCTGATTGTGTCCGCGTTCGTGCCATACAAACGTCTCGATATCGCGATCGAGGCCTGCCAGCGCATCGGAGCCTCACTCCGGATCGTCGGCGATGGTCCCGATCGGACGAGGCTCGAGCGCGCGTCGGGGCCTCGCATCGAGTTCCTAGGACGGCTGTCCGACGAGCAGGTGCGCGACGAATACCGACGCGCGTACGCCGTCATCCTGCCGGGCGAGGAAGACTTCGGCATCGTCCCGGTCGAGGCACAAGCCTGCGGGTGCCCGGTCGTGGCGCTCGGCCGCGGCGGGGCGCTCGAAACCGTCATCGATGGCGAAACCGGGATTCTCGTTGCGGAGCCGACGGCGGAATCGCTGGGCACCGCGCTCGAGCGCGCCGCGGCGATGACGTTTGATCCGGAGCGGCTGCGTGGACACGCCGAGCAGTTCTCAACCGAGCGTCACGTGCGGCAGATGACGGTCGTCATCGACGAGACGACGGCCGCCCCTGTGGGTGCGCGGTGGTGAGGCGTTACAACCGCCTGCTCGTCTGCCTCTACGTCGTCACCGACGCGTTGCTGGCGACGTGGGCGTTCATACTCGCTTACGGGATCCGATTCGAGAGCGGTCTCATTCCCGTCTACCGCGGCTACCCTCCGCTCGAACAGTATTTGAACCTCCTGCCGTTCGTCGCGGTGTTGACGCCGTTCGCGTTCTGGATTCAGGGTGTCTACCGGCTGCGGCGCGGTCGATCGCGCGTCGACGACTTCTTCGCCGTGCTGATAGGCAGCATCCTGGCCGTCGTCTTCGGCGTCGTGTCCACGCTGTACATCGGCGCCTACTACGCCGGCGAGCAGGCTCGCACGCAAGGCGCCTATCAGGTGTCGCAGCTCGTTTGGGCGCTGTTCCTGGTGCTGAACGTGCTGTTCACCTACGTCTCACGTGAAACGGTGCGCGAGCTGCTCGAGCGTCGGTGGCGTGCCGGCATCGGGCTGAAGCGCATCCTGATCGCCGGCGCCGGCGATCTGGGACGGATGGTCGCCGACCGGATGCTGCAGCATCGCGAGCTCGGCTTCCAGGTGGTGGGCTTCCTCGACGATCGAGCGGGCGGCGACCATATCGGCTACCGCGGACTCCCGCTGCTGGGCACGCTGTCGGAGGTCGCCGAGATCGCCAAGCGCGAGCGGGTCGATCACCTCTATGTCACGCTGCCGCTCGAAGAGCACGCCAAGCTGCTCGATCTGATGGAGATCACCAGCCGGGAGTTCATCGACGTCAAAGTGGTGCCCGACTTGCTGCAGTTCATCGCTCTCCGGGCACGACTCGAAGATCTGGACGGGCTCCCGATCATCAACCTGAACGAAGTGCCGTTGCAGGGCCTCAACGCCTGGATGAAGCGCGGCCTCGATATCGTCCTGTCGCTCGCGGCGATGGTGCTCCTCGCGGTCCCATTCGCGATCATCTCAGCGCTCGTCAAGTGGACGTCTCCGGGTCCGGTGTTCTACACGCAGGAACGCATGGGCCTCGACGGCATGGCATTCACCGTCTACAAGTTCCGGTCGATGGATCAGTACGCCGAGGACGCGACCGGACCGGTGTGGGCGCGCGAGGACGACCCGCGCGCCACACGTATCGGCCGCTGGCTGCGGCGGCTCGATCTCGACGAGCTCCCGCAGTTCTGGAACGTGTTGCGCGGTGACATGTCGATCGTCGGCCCGCGCCCCGAGCGCCCGTTCTTTGTCGAGCAGTTCAAGCATCGCATTCCGCAGTACATGCTGCGCCACAAGGTCAAAGCGGGCATCACTGGCTGGGCCCAGGTCAACGGCTGGCGCGGCAACACCTCACTCGAAAAACGCATTGAGTACGACTTGTATTACATCGAGAACTGGTCGATTACGCTCGACCTCAAAATCATGTGGCTGACGCTGGTGCGCGGCCTGTTCCAGCGTGGCGTCGCATATTGATGTCCGAACCCAGACAACGCGTTGTCGTTACTGGTGCGGCCGGTTTCATTGGTTCGCACCTGTGTGAGACGTTGTTGGATCGCGGCCACTCCGTGGTCGCGATCGACAATCTCATCACCGGCGACATGAACAACGTCGCACAGCTGCGCGACCGCGACTTCCAGTTCGTCCGCCACGACGTCACGCAGTTCATCGACGTCGACGGCCCGGTCGACGCCGTGCTCCACTTCGCGAGCCCGGCCAGTCCGATCGACTACCTCGAGCTGCCGATTCAAACGCTGAAGGTCGGATCGCTCGGCACACACAACGCGCTTGGACTCGCCAAGGCCAAGCAGGCGCGGTTCCTGCTCGCCTCGACCTCGGAGATCTACGGCGACCCGCTCGAGCATCCGCAGCGCGAGACGTACTGGGGCAACGTCAACCCGATCGGCCCTCGCGGCGTGTACGACGAGGCCAAGCGCTTCGCCGAGGCGATCACGCTGGCCTACCATCGGACGCACAAGGTCAACACCAAGATCGTCCGCATCTTCAACACCTACGGGCCGCGCATGCGGCTGCGTGACGGCCGCGCCGTCCCCGCCTTCATCTCGCAGGCGCTCCGCAACGAGGACGTGACCATCTTCGGCGACGGCTCCCAGACCCGCAGCTTCTGCTACGTCAGCGACCTCGTCGACGGTCTGCTGCGGCTGCTGGCCTCGTCCACCAACGAGCCGGTCAACATCGGCAATCCTCACGAGATGACGATCGAGGAGATCGCGAC
The DNA here is from genome assembly GCA_035649395.1 of Vicinamibacterales bacterium. GTDB lineage: Bacteria > Acidobacteriota > Vicinamibacteria > Vicinamibacterales > UBA2999 > Gp6-AA40. The sequence continues at coordinate 29,371 of DASRJR010000250.1, read as the reverse complement.
GACGATCATCCGGCTGCTCGGCTCCTCGAGCCGGCTGGTGCATCAGCCGCTGCCGGTCGACGATCCGAAGCAGCGGCGGCCCGATATCACGCGGGCCCGGACAATACTCAAATGGGAACCGAAGGTGCCGCTCGAGGAGGGATTGCTGAAAACGGTCGAGTATTTCCGTGCGAAACTCGCCCAGGGTGGCTAATCGAGGCTTACTTCCACTCCGATTCATTGATCAAACGCCGCAGCCGGAAGAAGTAATCAGCGCTCGACACGAGCGTCAGTCCGAGCGACAGCCAGATCCCGAGTTCCACGACCGGCGACATCTCGCGGCGGTAGTTGAAGAACATCACCGCGACGCTGGTCAGGATGAACGCGGCCGTCGTCGCTTTCCCGAGCATCGACGGCCGGAACGTCCGCGGGCCCACCGCCAGATTGACGATCGCCACCACCCCGATGATCACGACGTCGCGGCTGATCACCACGACGGTGAGCCACAGCGGCAGATGATTGGTCAGGGGCAGATCGGGCAGCGTCAGCACGATGAAGGTGGTGACGAGCAGGAGCTTGTCGGCCATCGGATCGAGCCAGGCGCCGAGGCTGGTCCGCTGCGACGCGAGCCGGGCGATCAGGCCGTCGAGCGCGTCAGTGAGGCCGGCGACGACGAACGTGATCAGGGCGGCGCCGAGATAGCCGTAGACGACGAGCAGCACGAAGGCCGGGATCAGGATGATCCGCAGCAGCGTGATCTGGTTGGCAACAGTGAGATTCCGCAAGCGTGAACAACTTAGAACACTGGAAGCTGCCGCGTCCCCGATGCCAGCGCGCGTACCCGATCGATCGCCTCGACCGCTTCGGCGCCGCTCACCGGTTGTCCCACCTGAAACCGGTCGCCCGCCATCAGCGGCATGACGCCTGAGGCGACGGCCGCGGCAACGGCGCGGTACTGGGTGTGTCCCGGCGTCAGGTCGGCGATGGCGGGACGCTGATCGAGGCGCGCGCGCACCTCACTATCTCGTGCTGCCACGAGCGCGAGCAGTCGGCTCACGGCCGTGGCCAGATCGCCGCGTCGCACGCGTGTGCGCGGCTGGAACGTATGGTTCGCGAAGGGATCCATGATGCCCGCCCTCGCCACCGGCCCGATCCAATCGGCGGCCCAGTGCCCGCGCGTATCAGTGACGACGACCTGCCGCTCGCGCGCCTCGCCGACGAGATCCGCCAGCCGGACCCCGATGATCGCCGCCAAGTCGCCTCGCGTCAACTGCGGCGCGGTCAGCGCGGCGCGGAACTCGGCCGGCAGCTTCGCTTCGCGTGCGTTCTTGGCGGCGACAGCGACGCGGGCCGAGAGCTCCGCGCTCGGCTCGAGGTCCGCCGCCTGGCGATAGGCGGCTTCGGCGCCGGCGTAATCACCGCGCTCGTCGAGCAGCTCGCCGATTTGGACGAGCGAGGTGGTGTCGCTCGGGTCGAGCGCCGTCGCGCGCTTGAACTCCTCGAGCGCCTGATCGGGGTGACCTGTCTTCCGATCGAGCAACCCGACCTCGCGATGCAGGAATGAACTATCCGGCGAGGCGGCGAGCGCGCGCGCGTACGCCGCGCGCGCGTCGGCCTCGCGTCCGCTGCGCGCCGCCTCGCGCGCCGCGTCGATGACCTCTTGCAGGCTGCGGAATCGCAGCACCTGGACGCGCCGTCGCACATCGCTCAGCGTCGCATCCGCCGTCAGGGCACCTTCGAACGACTCGAGCGCCTGGTCTTGACGGCCCAGGGCGAGCAGCGCTTCGCCGCGGCCTACCAGCGCCGGCGCATAACCCGGCGCCATCGTCAACGTCTCGTCGAACGTCGACAGCGCCCGATTCACATCCTTACGCGCGAGCGCCACATATCCGAGGCCGGCACGCGCCGGATACAGCTTGGCGTTGCGACGCAGGGCGAACGCAAATGTCCGATCGGCAGCCGGCACGTTGTCGCCCTGCAGGTACCGCCACCCGACCTCGATGAGATCGGCGCCCGGCGTGCCCTTCAGCGCCGGCGGAACAGTGGGATAGACGAACTCGCCGTGGGCGATCGCCACCGGCGCCGGTGGGATCGGGGCGTTTCGCGCTGCACACGCTGCGGCGAGCAGCACGGTGGAAACGCAGACCGCGGTCCTCAGCGCAGTCCTTGGTCCTTGGGCCCTGGTGCCTGGTCCGTCCTTGGTCCGTGGTCCCGTGGTCCACGTGTCCGGTTGAACGACTCCGCTAGACAGCCGCACCGATTGAACTGGACGCACTAAGGACCAAGGACTTAGGACGGACCATGGACCAAGCACGGACCACGAACCAAGAACCAAGGCCCAAGGACCGTCGACGGACCAGCGCCGGTCACGAGGTCCGGTCGACATGCGCCTCCGAATCGCTGACGGGTGTGGTCAGACGCTCGATGAAACGGCGCGGCACGTCGGCTTCGATCACCACTTTCCCATTGGTCGCGACGTGGCTGACGATGCGCGCGATGCGGTACATCCGCGCGATCTGCTGACGATCGAACTCCGTGTTGTTGTCGAACGTGATCGTCATGCGGCGCGTGTCGAGCGCCAGTCGTGCGGCCACGATCTGCAACAGGTCGTCGACGCCCTGGCCAGTCTGCGCCGAAATCAGCACGGCGGCCGGGTCGGCGTCGCGCAGGCGCCGCTGTTCGTCGTCGCCGATCGCGTCGACCTTGTTGTACACGTCCAAACGAGGAACGCCGTCAGCTCCGACGTCCTCGAGGACGCGGCGCACCGCCGCGATGCGACGCTCGCGGTCCTCGCTCGCCGTGTCGATCACGTGAAGAACCAGATCGGCTTCGGCCACCTCCTCGAGCGTCGCTCGGAACGCCGCGACGAGCGCGTGCGGCAGGCGATCGATGAACCCGACCGTGTCCGAGACGAGCAGCTCGCGCGCGTCGGGCAGCCGAGCACGACGCAACAGCGGATCGAGCGTGACGAAGAGCGCGTTGGACGCGACCGCCTGCTCGTTCGTCAGCCGGTTGAACAGGGTGGTCTTGCCGGCGTTGGTGTAGCCCACCAGCGCGACAGTGGGGACCGACTGTTTGTGCCGGCGTTCACGCAATTGGGCTCGACGCTGCCGCACGAGATCAATCTCGCGCTGGACCGCTTGGATGCGCACGCGGATGCGTCGCCGATCCGTTTCCAGCTTGGTTTCACCGGGACCCCGGGTACCGATGCCGCCGCCCAGCCGGGAGAGGGCTGCGCCCGACCCGACCAGCCGCGGCAGCAGGTACTTCAGTTGTGCCAGCTCCACCTGCCACTTGCCTTCGCGCGTGCGTGCGCGACGCGCGAAGATGTCGAGGATCAGCTGCGTTCGATCGATGACCTTGCGTTCGAGCCGCTCTTCGAGTTGTCGCAGTTGCCCGGGCGTCAGCTCGTTGTCGACGATCACCACGTCGACGTCAGCCTCGGCGCACATCGCGGCCAGGCTCGTCACCTTGCCGGGGCCGATGAACGTAGCGGCATCAGGTTTGGGTCGCTCCTGCAGCAACCGGATCGCGACCCACGCGCCGGCCGCGTCGGCGAGGCCGGCGAGCTCGTCGAGCGATTGCTCGGCGTGCACACGACGCGACGAGTTGGCGACGAGACCAACGAGCGCAGCTCGTTCGGGGCGCACGGCTCTATCGTACAATTTTCACGGCTGATGAAGCAGCGATCGGGTAAACCCTCGAAGCGTCCGGCGCGACCGCGTGTGCCGCTTCCACGACAGACCGGCGGCATTCACGAAGACAGAACCAAGCGGTTGTGGCGGAGGCGGAAGCACAAGAAGCAGGAAGAACAATAGCGAGTTCCAAAGTTCTCCGGAACTCGCTACTCATCATCCACCGGTGCCGATTCGATCGCCAGGTCGCGCTCGACCATCACGCGGCGCACGAGCAGCACGAGGATCGCCAGCACGGCCGCACCAGACAGAAAAACGACGCGGATACTCCGCGCTGCGATCAATCCGCTGAGCATCGGGCTGATCGCCGAGCCGAAGAGTGACGCACCGGTCAGAAACCCGAAACTGACACCATGCGCGTGCCGGGGAATCACCGAGTGCGCCGCAGTGAACGACGTCGTCATCGCACTTCCGATCGCCACGCCAAACACGGCGATCGACAGGAGGAGCAGCCAGACGGCACCGGCGAGGGCGAAGACGGTCAGCGACGCGGCAGCCACGAGGACCGCGGCGTCGATGACGGCGCGGGCGGTCCCGCGCGCCAGGAGCCAGGACGCGAGCTGGTGACCGATCACTGCCGACACGGCCAGGGTCGAGAACAACACGCCTGCCAGCAGCGCCGCCCCTTCCCCGCCATAACCGATCTGCGTCAGGTGCAACAGCAGCACCGGACCGAAGCTGCGATCGACGAGCTGGAGCAGGAAGATCACCAGCATCAGCAGCAGGAAGTTCTCGAATGCGAGCACGTTGCCAAAGCTCACGCGTTCGGTGGTGTCGTCGTGACGTGCCGCCCGAGGCGGCTCCGTGTACATTGCCGTCAGCAACACGAAGGCGGCCCCATAGATCACGGCCGACAGCAGGAACGTGTTCCTCAGACCGACCGCCGCGGCGAGCACGCCTCCCATCGCCGGACCGATCGCCGGACCGATTCGCTGCGCGGTCTGCACTGCACCAATCACCCGCGCCACCTGATCGCGTGGCGCCAGCTGCGTGGCCATCGTCATCGTCAGCGGTCCGTACCCCGCCACGAGCCCCTGCAGGGCGCGCAAGGCGAACAACTGCCATGGCTGAGAGGCCCGAGCCATCAGCACCATGACAATCACTGAGCTGAATAGCGATCGCTGGACGAGCAGCTTGTTTCCGAAGCGATCCCCGACCCGTCCCCACAACGGCGCCACTGAGGCACTGATCGCGGGAGTGACGCCGAGCGTAATCCCGGTCCATAGGGCGACCTCGCCGGTGTCGGTGAGCCCCATTTCCTGCATGTAGCGCGCAAGAAACGGCATCACCAGCGTGAAGCCGGTGAAGCCCACGAACGAGGCCGCAGTAACCGCTATCTGATTACGCCGCCAAAGCTCCAACGGAGCCTCTAGAAGCGTATGTTTCCGACGAACCCGTCCTTGCCGGGCTGAACATGGATGCTGTCGATGAAGCGGATGCGGTGGGGTTGCGTCTGCATCACCAGCGACGTCGTGCGCACGCCGCCGCCGAAGAAGCGGACGCCCTTCATCAACGAGCCGTCGGTGACGCCCGTGGCCGCAAAGACGATGTTCTCACCCGACGCGAGATCCCTCGAGCGATAGATCCGCTTGAAGTCCTTGATGCCCATCGCCTCGCAGCGCTTCTCGTGTTCGGGCGTGCTGACGACGAGACGCGCGAAGATCTCGCCGCCGAGACATCGCATCGCCGCCCCGGTGATGACACCCTCGGGTGCGCCGCCGATCCCCATGACGGCGTGAACGCCGCTCCCCAGCACGGCAGCCGTGATGCCGGCGGAGAGATCGCCGTCACCGATCAGACGGATGCGCGCACCGGTCTCGCGGATTTCTTCGATCAACTTGGAGTGACGCGGGCGATCGAGCACAATCACCACGAGGTCCTGCACGCGTCGTCCAAGCGCCTGCGCGATCGCGCGCAGGTTGAAGCGCACCGGCGCATCGAGATCGACCACGTCACGAGAGCTCGGGCCGACCACGAGCTTCTCCATGTAGATGTCCGGGGCGTGCAGCAATCCGCCTTGTTCGGACGCCGAGAGCACGGCGAGCGCATTCGGCGCGCCGGTGGCGCACAGGTTCGTGCCTTCGAGCGGATCGACGGCGATATCCACCTGCGGAAAGCCGGTCTCTCCCTTCGCGCCCCGTCCCACTTTCTCGCCGATGTAGAGCATCGGTGCTTCGTCGCGTTCGCCTTCGCCGATGACGATGGTGCCGTCGATCGGCACCGAGTCCATTTCGGCGCGCATCGCTTCGACCGCAACCTGATCGGACTTGTGACGGTCGCCTTGGCCCATCGTGAGGGCACAGGCAATCGCGGCGCGCTCGGTGACCCGCAGGAAGTCGAGCGACAGATCGGAGTCGGCCAGCGCCGATTGAATCGGTTGCGTTTTGGCAGGGGAACTGGTAGCCATCAGGTCTCCCAGGCCGGCAGCTCACAGCGCGTCGGCCGGTCAGTCCGATAACCGAGCAGGTAGTCGGCCTGCATGATCTTGTGAATCTCGCGCGTGCCCTCGTAAATGACGGCACCCTTGCAATTGCGATAGAAGCGCCCCACCGGGTACTCGTCCGAGTAGCCGTTGGCGCCGTGAATCTGCACCGCGTCACCCGCGGCGCGTTCCGATGCCACCGTGGCGAACCACTTCGCCAAACCCGTCTCACGCGTGTTGCGGCGGCCGCGATTCTTCAACCATCCGGAACGCAGCCACAGGAGCCGCGACGCCTGGTAGTCCGACTCCATCTGCGCGATCAGCTCTTTCACGAGCTGGTGCGAGCCGATCTCCACGCCGAACGTCTTCCGCTCTTTCGCGTACTTCACGCTCGCATCACGGCACGCACGGATCAGCCCGGTTGCACCCGCCGCGACAGTGTAGCGGCCCTGGTCGAGCGCGAACATCGCGATCTTGAACCCTTCGCCTTCCTGACCGACCAGGTTCTCCGCAGGCACCTCGACCTCTTCCATCTTGAAGAAGCCGGTGTTGCCTGCCAGGATGCCCCACTTCTGAGTGAGCGTCCCGCTCGAGAACCCCTTGAACGCGCGCTCGACGATGAACGCACTCATGCCCGACGGGTCGCGCTGCTGCTTCTTCGCCAGGTCGGTCCACGCGATCACGAGAAAGTTGTCGGCGACGTCTGCGAGCGAAATCCACATCTTTTCGCCCGTCAGCACATACCGATCGCCCTTCTTGATCGCAACGCTCTGAATCGCGCGAGCGTCGCTGCCCGCGGACGGCTCGGTCAATCCATAGGTGGCAATCTTCGTGCCCCGCGCTTGTGGCACCAGATACCGCTGCTTCTGATCCTCGGTCCCCCACGACAGCAGCGTCAGGGAATTGAGTCCCGCGTGCACGGACATGATCACGCGAAGCGACGTGTCGACGTATTCCAGCTCCTCGCTCGCCAGGCCAAGACAGATGTAGTCCATGCCGGCGCCGCCGTACTCCTGCGGCACGGAAATGCCCAACAGGCCGAGCTCGGCCATCTGCGGGAACACGCCGCGATCGAAGGTATGGGCGCGATCGAGATCGCGAATACGAGGTGCGACTTCACGGCCCGCCCACTCGCGGACCGACTGCTCGAGCAGCCGTTGCTCTTCGGTGAGCTCGAAATCCAGCATCAGCGCTCTGACGTGCCGGCCTCAGCCGGCTTCTTCCGGAACAGCACTTCTCGCAAGTTGGTCTTCAGCAGGAACTGCTCCGCGATCCGGAGCGGCTCGAACATCAACTGGATGTCGCGGTTCGGCAACGGGCGCTGTCGCGCTCTCGCAGCTGGATATGGCCGATGCTGCAGCGTCGTCGCATTGACGACGACGTGGCGGGTGTATTCAGGACGGGTCCCTGGCTGCGGCTGCGCCGTTGTGAAGAACGCGAGCAGCACGCCGTCCGGCTTGAGGACGCGCGTCAACTGCTCAGCCAGGCTGCGCGCCGACTTCTTGTCGAGATAATCGAACACGTCCCAGCACAGGATGCCGTCGATGCTTTCAGACTCTTGGGGGAAACGCTTGGACAGCGAGGCCGGCAGATCGTCGAGCTTGCCGTCGCGGACGTGACGGTCGATGTCCTTCGAGATGTCCTCGACGATGATCTTGCAACCGAGCTGTTCACCGAAGAAGCTGACGTTGGCACCGACAACGGGGCCCAGGTCGAGCAGGACCGGCTGCGTTCGCGCGCTCAAGCTCGCGACGAAACGCGTTAACACCTTCGTGGGGTGCGCGGGTGCGTCGCCGGCATCCGGATCGGCAGGTTCCTTGCGACGACGTGAGAATAGATCCGAGAGCGCCACCGACATGATGATGCAGCGATCTCCGGCTGGACGTCACCAGCCGAAGATCACCACGGTTGGTTCGCGCGCGCGTCAGTGCGCGGCGGGTTGAGGCTGCGCTTGCGAGGACGACTGGGCCGACGTCGCCGCAGCCTTCGACGACTGCTGCGCGGGCTGCCCTTTGCGCTGCATATCCACGCTGCCGCGGAAGTGCGCGCCTTCGGCGATGGCGACGCGCGGAGCGATGATGTCCCCGTCGACCGAGCCACCGTCGCGAATGTCGACCTTTTCGGACGCCGTGACGTTGCCGTTCACTTCGCCGAGCACGATCACGGCCTTGGCAAACACCTGGGCCTTGATCTTGCCGTTCGGGCCGATCGTGAGCACGTGGTCCTTCAGCTCGATGCGCCCCTCAACGTGCCCTTCCACGGTGAGGTCTTCACTGCCGTTCAACTCGCCCTTGATGACGACGGACTTGCCGATGTTCACCATATCCCTCTCTATCCGCCGGATCTCCGGCTGCGGTGCCGCCGTTGGTGCGGTGGCCGGCTGGGAGACGACAGGCGCCGGTGTTGCTGGTTGGCTGCTGGTCGGTTTCACCGCTTCATCACGCTTCCACATGTCGCGTCCTCCGCCACGCTGGGCGTATTAGCTGGTCTTCCGTTTGGGACCCACGACGAACCCCAGTCGATCACGGTGCAGGCCTCCATACGTCGAACCCGCGTATAGCCGGGCTGGTCCAAAAAGGGAGGGCCCGGCGTGCGATTTTCACCCGCGATAGCAGGCGGACTGGGCGGGAGCCCACAGAGTATATCGGCCGCTTGCAATTTTCGTCTAGTCGTTTCCAGCCCGGGACTTAGCGAAGTGGTACAGTGATGAAAAGCGACGCTTTTAGGGGCCGCCGGACCTCGAAGGCCGGTGAACCGCCCTGTTTATCTATCGGCGCGGACGGACGACGCGTGTAGAGATCGCCTCAGCGGGCGCGGACCAGCAAAACGGTGCAACGCATCTATCTCGACCACAACGCCACCACTCCCATCGACCCGGCAGTCGTCGACCGGATGACGGCGATCCTGCGGGAGGAGTTTGGCAACCCGTCCAGCGTCCATCACTTCGGGCAACGGGCGAAAGCCGCGATCGACGAGGCACGCAGCGCGGTCGCGGCTCTGATCGGCGCCGATCCGGGCGAGGTCATCTTCACAGGGAGCGGAACGGAAGGCGACAACCTGGCCATCCGTGGCGTGGCCGAAGCGCTCGAGCCCACAGGCAAGCGGCACCTGATCGTGAGTGCTATAGAACACGAGGCGGTCCTCAACACCGCAAAAGCGCTGACCCGTCGCGGTTGGACGGTCACGATGCTGCCGGTCGACGACAGCGGCATTGTCTCGCCCGAAAGCCTCCGCCTGGCGCTGACCGACGGCACGGCGCTGGTCTCGGTGATGCACGCCAACAACGAGATCGGAACCATTCAGCCGGTCGAGGCCTTGGCGCGACTCGCCCACGAACGGCGCGCCCTGTTTCACACCGACGCGGTGCAGTCGGCGGGCAAGATTCCCATCGACGTCAAGGCGCTGGGGATCGACCTCCTTACCATTTCTGCACATAAGTTCTATGGGCCGAAGGGCGTCGGCGCCGTTTGGCTGCGGCGTGGACTGCGGCTTCAGTCGCCGATGACCGGCGGCAAGCAGGAACGCGGACGCCGCGCCGGAACGGAAAACGTTGCGGGCATCGTGGGTATGGGGGTCGCCGCTGCACAGGTCCGCGGCAAGATGGCTGATGAAGGGGTGCGGCTCGCGGTCCTGCGCGATCGTCTCGAAGAGGGCGTGCTGGCGAGTGTGACCGGAACCGCCATCAACGGGGCCCGCACACCGCGGGTCTCCAACACGACCAACATCAGCTTCGATCGGACGGAAGCAGAGTCGCTGCTCATCGCACTCGATCTCGAAGGGATCGCTGTCTCGACTGGATCCGCCTGCTCGTCCGGTACGCTGGAGCCATCGCACGTGTTGAAGGCGATGGGCTTCCCCGCTCACCGGACGCAGAACTCGATTCGCTTCAGCCTCGGCGCGGCCAATACGGACGCTGACGTCGATCGCGTCGTCGCCGTCCTTCCTGGTGTTGTTGAAAAACTGCGCAATCTGACGCGCACGCCCGCACGCGTCTAAGAGACAGACGCTGCCGCAGTCGAGGCTACTCGACCCGAAGTGCCGCCGACGGGTCGATACGTCCCGCGCGCAGCGAGGGCAGCAACGCGGCCGTCGCCGTAGCAAGCAGCACGACAACCCCTCCTATGAGGTAGGGCCGAGGGCCGAACGGCTGAACAATGGGTGTGGCGCCACTGATGAACCGTACGAGTGCGAACGCGAGAGTGACACCCGCGACGAGGCCGACCGACCCCGTGCGCAGCATCTCGCCCACGATGCCTGACACGATCTGCGCCAGCGTGCCACCAAGAGCGAGGCGGATGCCGAACTCCCGCGTCCGCGCAGTTACGAGGAACGCGACGACGGCGTACGTGCCGGAGAACGCGAGGGCCAGGCCGATCGCGCCGAGCGTCGAAGCGACCGTGGAAATCATCCTGAAGACCCAGACCTGCGCCCCGAGCATCTCGCGCAAGGTAAGAAACTGAAACGCCGCATCTGGATCGATGGCAGCGACAGCCGCCGTGACAGCCGATTTCACCGAGGCGGTATCGCCGCGGCCGCGGACGAGCAGCGACATCTCGTCGGGCGCTCCAAATCCGGTCGCGAAGTACACACATGTCTCGTCAACGCCGTCGAAGATCAGACCGCTCGCGACATCCTCCGCGACGCCGACGACGCGCACGCTCGTATAGGTTGGCCGGCGCTGGAACGTTGGAGTGTCCTGGCGCAGCTCGAGCGTTTGTCCGATCGGATCGGCGCCCGGCCAGAGCGTGCGGGCGGTGGCTGCGCTGACGACGACCACCGCGGCGCCCTCGTCGGCTTCCTGCTTGGTGAACACGCGTCCTTGCAGCAGGCGAACATCGAACAGGGGGAAATACTCCGGTGAGACGACCATGAAACCTGCCGTCTGCTCCACTCGAGTCGATGTCACCACGCGAATCGATGCAAGCTCTCCAGTCATAGGCGGTCGCCACACGGCCGCGACGTGTTCAACCGAGGGATCCGCCGCGAGCCGCGTCGCGACGCCGTCGCGAAGTCTTGGTGCGACCCGCACGTCCGACACGAGCTCGTGGTTCAACGTCGCGTTGGGGCGCGCCAATCGCCTCGATTCGGTGATGAGACCCGTGGCGCACACGAGGAAGAGCGCGCAGGCACCAATCTGAAGAGCCACGAGGCCCGTGCGCAAATGCGAGCGTCCGACGTTCAGGGCGGCTTCTCCTCGCGACGCGCGCACGAGATTGGCGCTCGTCACTCGAAGCGCCGGAGCCAGGCTGACGAACACCGACGCGGCCACAGCCGCCACACACAAGACGCCGAGCACGCGAGCGTCCGGAACTATCGGTGCCAGGAGATCGGCGAGTGGTATCACTCCTATCGGGAACGTCGCGACGATCAGCGCTGGGATCGCACGCGCGGCTGCGTAGGTGATAGCAACGCCAACCAGGACCGCTGGTCCGGCCAGCACCAGGCTTTCGATCACGAGCTGTCGGACGACGCGACGGCGTCTGCCGCCGAGCGACAACCGGACGGCAATCTCTCGTTGACGGCCGAACCCGCGCGCGAGCACGAGGTTCGTGACGTTCGCGCACGCGACCAACAGCACCATGCCGAACGACGAGACTATCAGCACAAACATCGTCAGCGTCGCCGGGTTCCACAGCGCCCGAGTCGCGCGCGAGTCGATGTGTACGGCAGTCGGCGCGTCGTCGGAGCCCGCTGGAAACCGTTGTCGCAGCCAGGCATCGAACCATGTCCGCACCTGCGTCGGCGTGGCGCTTTCACGGAGACGCACCACGACCTCGAGCGTCGCCGCGGCCGAGTCGCTCCAGGGGTCGCGCACCTCGAACGCGCGCCCCATCGTGAGCGGCACCCAGAAGTTGGCTTGAACGTCGTCAGTCAACCCGAACCCGCGCGGCATGACGCCCACGATGTCGAACGTTTCGCGTCCCAGTCTGACTCGTTTTCCAACGATGGCCGGGTCGGATCCGAAGCGGGAGCGCCATGCGCCACTGGACAGCACGGCGACGGCATTGCCGCCTGGAGCAGGAGCGTCTCCGGGAATCAAGGTGCGGCCAATCTCCGCTCGTGCACCCAGAAGCTGGAAGTAATCGCCCGTGACGAGACGCCCGACCATCAGCGTCCCCTCATGCATCACGGCTGCATCGATGCCCGCCGCCAGCCCCGAAAACGGCGCGGCCTCCTCGTGCAGCGCCCGGTAATCTTCGAGGCGGAAGCCGTGTCGCCGGACGCTCGCCGTGTCCCAACTCAAGGCGTGGAGTTCGTATGGATTCGGAAGATCGATCGGCTTGAGCAGTAAGCCATTGACGACCGTGAAGCCGGACCCGAGGACGCCGAGCCCAAGTCCGATGGTCGCGGCGACGCTCAGCGCAAACAGCGGCGAGCGACGAATCCCGCGAAACGCGTAGCGGATGTCGTGAACGAGCGATTCGAGGAACACGTCTTCCTCCTCGGCCGCCACGCGGCCTGCGTGGTAGACGGGTACACGGTGTCCATTGTTCACACGACGGACGACAGAAGTAATTCGCGCCGTTCAGCGCCGGGCCTGCCCGCCTTGGGGCGAAGCGCTTCGGCGAGGCCCGCAGGAACCTTGGCGGAGGCGGGCAAGGCCCGGCCTACACTACGCTGTTATGAAGCGAGCCCGAGGGATACCACGCCGCAAGAGCGCTTTCCCGCTGAAGACCCGCAAGGCGCGTAAGCCGATGCCACACGCGTTCGTGCTCGATGCGCTGGAGCCGGCCGCGCCGGAGACGAAGCCGATGTTCGGCCTCCTGGCGGTCTATGTGAAAGACCGGATCGTGCTGATCCTGCGCGACAGAAAGGAGCACCCTGCAGACAACGGCGTATGGCTGGCCACGACCGAGGAGTACCACGCCAGTCTGAAACGAGAGTTCCCGAGCATGCGGTCGCTCGGAGAGTTCGAAGGAGGCGTCACCGGCTGGCAGGTGCTGCCGGCGGACGCCGACGACTTCGAGGAGGCTGCCCTGCACGCGTGTGAGCTGGTCGTCGCCGGCGACCCGCGGATTGGGAAAGTGCCGGGTGTTCGGCGTCCCTCTACGCCGAAGACAGCGACTCGAAAAGGCGGCGGGAAGACGCGCGGGTGACGCCCATCTGATGGGGCCACGGTCGTAAACGTGCGATCATTAGAGGCTACTCATGCGCGTCATCGTGGCCATGTCGGGCGGCGTCGACTCGTCAGTCGCCGCGGCCCTGCTGCACCAGCAGGGTCATGACGTCATCGGTCTGTCGATGCAACTGTATGACCAGAGCGGTACGCAGTCGTTTGGCAGCTGCTGCACGCTGGATGATTTGCACGACGCGCGTCGCGTGGCATCCGCGCTCGGGTTTCCGCACTACATCCTCAACCTCGAGCGCCGGTTCCAGGACACGGTCGTCTCGAACTTCGTCAGCGAGTACTCGTCGGGGCGGACACCATTGCCCTGCGCGCATTGCAACAGCGATCTCAAGTTCTCGACGCTGCTCGAGCGCGCGCGAGGATTGGGGGCCGGGCATGTCGCCACGGGCCACTACGCACGGATCGTGCAGGCGCCCTCCGGGCGATGGCTCCTCATGCGAAGCGCAGACAGCGAGAAGGATCAGTCGTACTTTCTGTTTTCGCTGACACAGGATCAGCTCGCCGGCGCTCTCTTTCCGGTCGGAGGACTCTCGAAGCCGGCCGTCCGCGCCGAGGCGAAGGCCCTTGGGCTCCTCGTCGCTGACAAGCCTGACAGCCAGGAGATCTGCTTCGTTCCCGACGGCGAGTACGCCACCTTCGTCGCGCAGCACGCACCATCGCCGCAGCGTCCCGGCGCAATCATGGACCAGAGCGGCCAGCACCTCCGCGCGCACGACGGAATCCACCGTTTTACGATCGGCCAGCGCAAAGGGCTCGGCGTTGCGACGGGTGTTCCGCTGTACGTGTTGAAGATCGATGCGGAGAGCGGTGACGTCACGGTCGGGCCGCGCGATCAACTCACACGAACGACGTTTACGGCGTCGCACATGAACTGGATCTCAGTGGCACCGCCTGCCGAGTGGCTTCGCTGCGCTGCACAGATCCGCCATCGTCATCGCGCGGCGACTGGCCGCGTGCGAGCGATCGATGGCGACCGCGCCGAGTTCGAGTTCGACGAGCCGCAGCCCGCGATTACTCCAGGTCAGGCGGCCGTCTTCTACGATGGGGACCTCGTCGTCGGAGGCGGCTGGATCGACTGAATTAGCTCTGTCGATGCAGTGTAGGCCGGGCCTTCCAGGCTCGGCGATCAGCGGCTCAGTCGCTTCAACAACTGAATCTGCCCTCCGTGATAGATGTCGTGCGCGGCGACGCCCGTGACGAGCGCGCGGGACGTCGTCCGGCTGTTTCTACCCAGCGGTCGATCGAGTGTGCGCGAATCGAGCTCGGCGACTGCGGCCCGCAGCGTGCGATGGGTCTCGGCGAGCACACGCAGATCGGCCTGCCAGGCCTTCGTTGTGATGTCGGTGGACCGCTCGAACCAGTTCGATCCGTTCTCCGCAAACGACCCTCTCGCGGCACCTGTCAGACGCCGCCACGCCACATACTTCCAATACGCCGCATGTACGACGAGCTCCCAGATGTTGTGACGACGGGGCCCAGGACGCCAGGCGGCCTGTTTGGGAGTGATGCCGCGTAATGAACCGCGTAGATTGGTCCCGTGCCACGACACGTGGTCGTACGCGGTATCGATTAGAAAGAGGAGCTGACGGATCTCACCGTCCACGGCTGTATCGAGTGTATCAACCGGCGTGAGCCATTGGCGTATCGTCGGCCAGGTGGAGCCCTTCGAGGTAGCGCTCGGCATCGAGCGCGGCCATGCACCCCGACCCCGCGGCCGTGATCGCCTGCCGATAGATGTGATCCTGCACATCTCCCGCAGCGAACACGCCCGGCACACTGGTACGCGAACCGCCGCGCGTGCGGATGTAGCCGTTTTCGTCGAGCTCGATCTGACCGACGAAGAGCGACGTGTTCGGCGTGTGGCCAATCGCGATGAACACACCGTCGAGCGGCAACTGGCGCAGGTGTCCGGTCTTGAGATTTCGGACCAACACACCGCCAACTTCGCCATTGGGCGTCGGCTGCACTTCAGCGATCTCCGAGTCCCAGATGAACTCGATCTTCGGGTTCGCGAACGCCTTGTCCTGCATGATCTTCGACGCGCGAAGCGAGTCGCGCCGGTGAATGACCGACACCTTCGACGCGAAGCGGGTCAGGTAGATCGCTTCCTCCATCGCGGAATCGCCGCCGCCGACGACGGCGATCGGCTTGCCGCGAAAGAAGTAGCCGTCGCACGTGGCGCACGTCGAGACGCCGTGGCCGGCGAGCTTGCGATCGGAGCCGATCTCGAGCCATCGTGCCGACGCGCCGGTCGCGATGATCACCGTCTCGGTCGTGACGTGCTTGCCGTCCTCGAAGGTGATCTTGAACGGCCGCTGCTGCAGGTCGACGCGCGTGACGTTGCCTTGCACGATTTCCGCGCCGAAGCGCTCGGCCTGGGCCCGCATCTCAGTCATCAGGTCGGGCCCCATGATGCCGTCACGGAACCCTGGCCAGTTCTCGACCATGGTCGTCAGCATCAGCTGACCACCGGCCTCGAGCCCTTCGACGAGCAGCGGCGTGAGATTGGCGCGCGCCGTATACAAGGCGGCGGTCAAGCCGGCGGGCCCCGACCCGATGATCACGACCTTGCGATCGGCCACATTACGCTCCGCGCGATTCGACAGATGTCGAGGCGGGGAGGTGACGCTCGAGCAAACGGGCGATGTCTTCCTTCGAACGAAGGCCGACAATCGTCTCGGTCAGCTCGCCTTCCTTGAACAGCAGCAGCGTCGGAATACCGCGCACGGCGTAGCGACCCGGGACGTTGGGGTTCTCGTCGACGTTCAACTTCGCCACGGTGACGCGACCGTCGAACTCCGACGCCAGCGCGTCGACCGTCGGCGCGAGCCGCCGGCACGGACCGCACCATTCGGCCCAGAAGTCGACGAGCACCACGCCCTTCTTGGTCTCATCGTCAAAGTTGTTGTCCGTGAACGTCTTCACCTTTTCTGATGCCATCAGCGGTCTCCTACCGAATCGGGCACGGCGTGCGTCATTGTGGCCGCCCGCTCGTATACGTCGACGTATGCGCGCGCCGACGCGTCCCACGAAAAATCCTGCCGCATGCCGGCCTGCTGCGTGCGTCTCCACAGCGGCCGGTTCGAAAACGCCTCGACGGCGCGGCTCAATGCCGCCAGCAACGCAGCCGGGGAATGCTCGCTGAACGTAAACCCCGTGCCCGTTCGACCGCGGGCCCCACTTCGACGTGCTGCCGCGACATCCTCAACCGTATCGTAAAGCCCGCCGGTTGCACGAACCACCGGCACCGTTCCATAACGAAGGCTGTACATCTGGTTCAACCCGCACGGCTCGAACCGTGAGGGCATCAGGAAGATGTCTGCGCCACCCTCCATCAAATGAGCCAGCCGTTCGTCGAATCCGATCTTCACGCCGATCCGATCCGGGTGGCGCGCCGCGAGCTCACGCCAGAGATCTTCGTACCGTCGCTCCCCCGTCCCCAGCAGCACGAACGATGCGTCCAGGTCGGGAAAGCCTGGCGCCAGCGTCGCCAGCAGGTCGAACCCCTTCTGGTCGACCATTCGCGAAATCATCGCCACCAGCGGGCAATGCCGCCCTTGCCGAGACGAGGCCAGCCCGAACGTTTCGACGATCTTCCGCTTGGCCGCTGCCTTGCCCGTTAGCTTTGACGCATCAAAGGGCACTGGAAGGTTCGGGTCACGGGCCGGATCCCACTGATCGTAATCGATTCCATTCAGGATTCCGATGAGATCCTGGCTGCGCGCCCGCAGGATCCCATCGAATCCAAAGCCCAGCTCCGGCGTCTGGATTTCCTGCGCGTAGCGGGGGCTGACCGTCGTCACCAGCGAACTGAACACGATGCCGGCCTTGAGATAGCTGATGCGGCCCCAGTACTCGATGGCATCGACTCGCATCAGCTCCCAGCCCAGGCCAAGACGCGGCAGCCAGCTGGCGTCGAAGATGCCCTGGTACGCGAGGTTGTGAATCGTGAACACAGTGGCCGGCCGCCGCGGCCAGCGTGCAGGATCGGCGCGTTGAAGCAGGAGCGGCACGAGTCCGGCCTGCCAATCGTGTGCGTGCACGATGTCGTACGGCCGATCCGCGTGCGACGCCCACTCGAGCGACGCCTGCGAGAAGAACGCAAAGCGCTCTGCGTTGTCGGCGTAATCACGATCGGCGACGCCGTAGAGATAGTCGCGATCGAAGTACGGCGGATAATCGATCAAGGCCGTGCGCACGCCGCCATCGGTCAGTGTCCAGATCGTGGCGTCGGCCACCTGACCACCGAGCGCAACTCGAATGGTCGCCGCCCGTTCGCCTGCGGTGATCCCGCGGTACCGAGGTATCACCACATCGACGTCGTGACCGAGGCGCGCGAGCGCGCGCGGCAGCGCGCCGAGCACGTCGGCCAGCCCTCCCGTCTTGGCAAAGGGCTGCGCCTCGGAGGCGACCATCAGTATTCGCACTGCGTTATGATCGCACGGTGAGCGATCCGGCCTCCCGGCCGTCGCGGCCGCCGCGCACGGAATCGCGTGAATCGGTGGAGCTGCTGGCCATCCGACAACGCAACCCCGAGCTGGCGTCCGCCGTCGACCTTCATCTCGAGCTGCTGGAGCTGCAGCGCCGGATTCAGGTCCGCGTGCCGCTGCCGACCCTCGATCTCTCGGCGGAGACGCTCACGCGTCATCAAGCCGAGGCGCGGCCGATGCTGCGCTTCGAGAACATCCCGCTCGACTTGACCGATCTGCGACTGATGGTGCGTCAGACGGCGGACGTGTTGCGACGGTTCGGCGCGATCGAGGAACCCGATTACGCGAAAGCGCAGGCGGTCGGGCGCGACATGAATCTGCTCGATGTCGTCGCGCGGTGGTATCGCGCCGGGGCGGAGCGGCAGCTGGCCGCCACCGCCGGTCCCGACGTCGCGGCCATCGCCGTGGACGCCGACAACGAGATGCTGCACCAGGTGATCGCGCTGGCGATGCGTCCGTTCCTGTCGCGCTGCGCCGAGGTATTGCAACAGCGTCCGGAGCTGGCGATCTGGACGCACGCGAATTGCGCGTTGTGCGGCGGTGAGCCGGATTTCTCCGTGATCACTCCGTCAGCGGACCGTCACCTGATCTGCAGCCGCTGCGCACTGCGATGGAAGTTCGAGCCGCTGACCTGCCCGTACTGCCGCAACAGCAACCGCGCGCGCATCACGTCGTTTGCCACGCCCGACGGGCAGTATCGTGTCTACGCGTGCGACGTCTGCCATCGGTATCTCAAGGCCTACGACGGCCGTCGCGCGACGCGGCCGGTGATGCCAATGGTCGACAGCGTCGCCACGCTGCCGCTCGACGCGGCCGCGATGCAACGGGGATATACGTCTTGAGTTTTGAGTCTTAGTTCGCCGTCGCCGCCGCTTCGGTCGGCACGCCCAGCAGATCCTGCGCCTTCGTCGACAACCAGTTGAACAGGTGCCGAGTCTCCCAGAAACGACCGGCGTTCGACTTGGCGCCGAGCACGACGACCGCCACCTCGGGCCCCTGCGGCAGACGCAGCAGCGTCGCGAGGCAGTAGCCGGCGCTGCGGATGAAGCCCGTCTTCCCTGCCTGGACGTCGACGTCGCCCTTCATCACGAGCTGATTCGTCGAATGAATGTTGATCACGCGCCGGCCCGCGTTCACGCTGTAGCTCTGCTTCCGCATCACGCTGGAAATGCGATCGTCCGCCGAGACGTAGGTAATCAGCTTCGCCATGTCGTACGCCGACGACACATTGGCCGAGAGCAAACCTGACGGGTCGGAATAGCTGGTGCTCGTCAGCCCGAGCTCCTTGGCCTTCTGGTTCATGCGATCGATGAACGCGTCCGAGCCGTACTTCGAGACGCGCGCGAGCGCACGTGCCGCGGCGTTGTCAGACGCGATGAGCGTCAGATGCAGCAGATCGCCCTTGGTGACCTTGTAACCGGCGCGCAGGTAGGTGGTCGAGGCCGCGCGGACATCGGACCGCTCGACGGTCACCGTCTCCGAAAGGTCGGGAGAATCCTCCATGAACACCGCCGCCGTCATCACCTTCGTGATGCTGGCGATCGACCGCTGGTTCTGCGAGTTGAGCTCCCAGAGGACCTGACCGGTGGTCGAGTCGTAGATAATGGCGGCTTCCGCACGCACGTCCGGGACGAGCGCACCGCTCGCGTCGAGCTTGTATCGAGGTTCCTGGGCCTCACGAAGGACGCGCGCCTGCGCCGCGGCCCGGGCACGGGCAACGCTCTGACGACGGCGGCGCGAGTTCGCGGCCGAATAGGTGGTCTTGCTCTTGGTCGTTTTGGCGAGCGTGAGCCGCTTTGACGGGCTCGACGGCCGCCGGCTCGTCTGGCCAGCAAAAGTGTCGGCCGAGAGGCCAAAACACAGAAGAGCCGTGAGGATACCGAGACGGTGGACAATCGTAGAGATTCGGAATCGGATCACGGGGAAGCCTTTACGAGACAGCTGGTTACAAGAGGTATCGGCATTCTAGCAGACAAACTGCACTTGGCAAGTCCTTTGACTCGCGCCGGCCGACGTTTTCTCTACAGGCCCGGCTCTTCCAAGAAAGGTGCCAGCTCGTCATGGGCCTGACCGAATCCGAGTTCAAGATACTCAGACATACGATCTCGACCCGTGGAACGGTCCGCATCATCCTCCTGCCGGTGACCATGCTCGGGTGGGCAATCCTCGTCTCCACCATCCTCATTACGGGCCACACGACACCCCTGGCCAGCGTGTTCTCGCTCGCCATACTGGCCGCAGGCTTCGAGGGAATCCACGCTCTACATGTCGGCGTGGAACGAATCGGCCGCTACCTCCAGGTCTATTACGAGGTGGGAAATGACGGGCCACAGTGGGAAACGACGTGCATGTTGGTGGGCCCCGCGCTCCCAGGCGGCGGCGTCGATCCGTTGTTCACGGTCTTGCTCGGCGGTGCCACGATCGCGAACGTGATTCCCCTGTTCTCCGCGAACACGACCCGCATCGAGCTGGCCGTGGTGGGACTCCTCCACGCCGCGTTTCTGATTCGACTGGCGCGCGCTCGCTGGGCGGCCGCCCGCCAACGGACGGTCGAGCTCGAAAGCTACCGTGCGATCCGATCGGGCGGTTCGAAGCCGAGGGCCTGAGGTCAGAAAGGCTGCCCCAGTACCAACAAATGTCAGGTCTACAACAAAGTGTCAGTCACAAACTGTCACTTCCCGCCCGAGAGCGCCTCGGCCCGGCCTGAGGTCGCCGTAGGAGAAGGACGGCTCCAACAGATTGAACGTGATCCAAGGCTGACACACGAGCTGTACCCGAACGACACGCGAGTGTCCACGAGCGGAGCCGCCCCAGGTTCCAAATCGTCGTAGTTTCCGTTGAATCTCGCATGGCTGCTGCGCGCGTGTCGCGTCACCAACGGCGGTACGCAGATTGCTAAATTCCGGGTTGAGGGATAACGGCAATGAGCCTGGTCCGACTCCTAGGGTTTCGAACGCTGTCATGCGGTTGCGTGATCGGCAGGTATCGCGAGCTGGCGACGAGTCGTGAGGTGTCGTACGTGGAGGAGAAGGGTACGCAGTGCGAACTCCACGGACATCGCCGAAATCACACGATTCCAGAGCATCTGAGCGCCGCCGCGCAGTCGATGGCGGCCGCGCAAGCGTCGTAGCGCTTCACTGCCCGATCTTCGACGCACCACGCGTACAATCGCCGTGGTGCCTCGCTCTCGTTCCGAACTTCACGCACAAATAACCTCCGGCACGGCGACCTTTCGTTTTCACCACGGCGACTGCTTGCGCGTGCTCGACGCGTTCGCCGAATCCTCCGTCGATGCGATCGTCACGTCGCCTCCCTACAACCTCGGTGTCCGTTATCGCACCTACGACGATACGATCCCGCGTCAGCGATATCTCGAATGGACCGCAGAGTGGGTGAAGCGCGCGGCGCGCGTGCTGACGCCCGCGGGCTCGCTGTTCCTGAACGTCGGCGCGAAGCCGACCGACCCGTGGACAGCGCTCGACGTCGCCCAGGCCGCGCGGCCGTTCCTGCACCTGCAGAACACGATTCACTGGATCAAATCGATCGCGATTGAAAAGGCCTTGGCCGGTGCGCGCGCGAACCTGGACGACGACCTGGCCGTCGGACACTACAAACCGATCAACAGCCGCCGCTTTCTCCACGACTGCCACGAGTTCGTCTTCCATTTCACGCGCGAGGGACGGACGCCGCTCGACCGCCAGGCCGTCGGCGTGCGCTATCAGGACCGGTCGAACATCGGTCGCTGGCGGGTGGCGGCCTCGGGCGTGCGCTGCCGCGGCAACACGTGGTTCATTCCCTACGACACGATTCAGAGCCGGGAGAAGGAACGGCCGCACCCCGCCACGTTCCCACCGCGTTTGCCCGAGATGTGCCTCCGACTGCACGGCCTCGAACGCGTCCGTCTCGTCGTCGATCCGTTTCTCGGACTCGGATCGACCGCGGTGGCGTGCGCGCAACTGGGCGTGAGCTTCGCCGGTATCGAGATGGATCAGGGCTACCTTGACGAAGCCGTCGAACGCACGCGCGAAGCCCTCGCTGTGCGAACGAGCAGCAGGGCGCAGGGGAGCAGACGTCGGCCGAACGTGAGAAAAGTGTCCCGACGTCAAGGTCTGATTCCTGACCTGCTGGAGCCTGAGGGCTAGCCCTGGCCTGAATCCTGATTCCTGAATCCTGATTCCTTCTGAGTCGCGTTGTTTCCATGCGCAGCAGACATGTATGCTGAGTCATGGATCTGCGCCAGCTGGAGATCATCCGGGCCATCGCCGACACCGGGTCCTTCACCGCGGCCGGCGACAAGCTGCACGTGTCGCAGTCGGCGATCAGCCGTCAGATCCTGCTGCTCGAGGACGAGCTCGGCGAGCCGGTATTCCACAGGATTGGACGAAGGATTCGCATTACCCCCGCGGGAGAAGCGCTGCTCCAATTGAGCCATCGCGTCTTCCAGGATCTGCAGGACACCGTTTCGACGATCAGCGACAAGCGCGAGTCGCTGCAGGGCACGATACGCCTCGTCGGCGGCATGACCGTGTGCTTGTACGTGTTTCCGGTCCTCCTCTCGGAGGTCCGCCGCCTGCATCCGCACTTGGATATGAAGGTCACGGTCGGAAGCGCAGAGCGATCGATGGCGATGCTCCGGTCCGGCGGCGGCGATCTCGGCTTACTAACCCTGCCTGTCGAAGCGTCCGATCTCGTAGCAGTGCCAGTCTTGCGCGAGGAGCTGCTGCTCATCACCTATCCGACGCACCCGATCGCCAAGAAAAAGACGATCACGCCGCAAGATCTCGACAAGCAGCCCTTCGTCCTCTTCGAAACGGGTTCCATCACGAGGCGGCTGGTCGAAGAGTTCTTCGCCCGGGAACGGATCGCGCCTCAGATCATCATGGAGACAGAGAACGTCGAGATCATCAAGGCGATGGTGCGAAGCGGGCTTGGGATGAGCATCATCCCGTGGCAGGCGGCCGCGGCCGATGTGCGCACGAAACAGCTGTTCTGCAGCCGTGTCGCCGGCGCCGCGCTCGAACGGCAGACCGGGTGGCTCTATCCGAAGATGAGCCGACTGCCCCGGTCGGTCGCGGAAGTGATGAACGTCTTCGAGACGGTGCGCCCGAAGCTGGACTCCTCGATGCGGCCTGGCAAGCTCGGGTAGCCGGTAACCCTAATTCACCCTCGCGCCAGCGGGAACGTTGGGTCGAAGTGTGTATTCGGTTCGGCCGATGACTCGCAACCCCTGGCGCGTCGTGCGCACTTCGATCCTGCGGCGGCGTTTCAGTGGGTCGGGGTTCGACGAGTAGTACCCCAGCACGTAGTAATCGCTCGTCTCGTTGTCGATTCGCTTGAGCGCCTTGTCGAAATCGTTTTGATTGACGACCGCGATTCCGCCTGTTTCTTCGGCGAGTACGCGCAAGCTGTCCTGCGTATCGCGCACGTACGCGTTCCACTCCTGCGTCGGCACCTCGTCGTCGAGATCCTGGCCCGCAACCAGTCCGCGCGGATCGATGGTGTACATCGTCGCGTTGGCCCGGTTGGCCGCACGGGTCAACTCTGCCAGCTCGCGAACGAGGTCGCCTTCGGCCAGCATCTGGCTGCTCTGCTGCTGCCGCACGAACGGGTCGCTGAGCAGCTGGTCGACGGCCGACTGCCCGTTTCCGCTCTCGTCGCCGCTCATGCCAAGGCCCATGCGTTTGGCCTGTTCCTCGAGGCGCGACGTCTCGAACGGATTGAAGTCGTAGCCGCTGCTGATGTAGATGACGGCCTTGCGGCGGTTCTGCAGCTTCTCGAGGTTTCGCATCAGATCATAGGCGGTCGAGAACGCGACGTGAGCGCGATGCCGCAGCTCGGTCGGCCCCTGAGAGCTCTGCATGCCCTGAATGATCTCCTTCGGGCGAAGACCGCCGCCGGTGATCCGTGAAATCGACGACTCGAGGATCTGACGATCGTAAGTCAGCTGCTCGGAGATCGACGATTCACCAGAGCTCACCATACCGAACATGTCGCCGTCGTGAATGAGCAGCTTGAGCATCTTCTTGATCAGCTCTCGTGTCCGGGGTGTGCTGCGGAAATCCAGATGCAAGTCGTCGATGAAGACGACGAATACGCGGCCGGCGGCGTCGTTGGTCGGCCGATGCTTCGGCAGGATGATGCCTTCCTGGACCGGCGGTGGCGGCGGCGTCTGCACGTTGAACACACGGCCACCGTGCGTCAGTACGAGCGAGGCGATCTGCTGCTTGACGCCGTCCTCGTAGACTTCGAACTCACCTGGTTTCAGATCCGCGATGAACTGGTCGTTCTTCAGGTCGCGCACGATGACGTCAGTGGTGACGAGATCGACGCTGACGCGGAAGGTTGGCTGCCCGGGGGCTTGCGACGGCTGGGCCGGGGGAGCTTGGGGCGCCTGCGCGTACGTGACCGGGGTCGAGGAGCCCTGTGCGATCAAGAGGGCGGCGCACACACCGGCCGACAAGAACTTGGCAGTGTTACCCATATGGCGGATTATACCTGCATGCGATTGGCACTGGGCGCCGACCACGCCGGCTATTCCATGAAACAGGAACTGGCCGACAAATTGGCACAACAGGGACACACGGTGCTCGATTTGGGCACACACTCAACCGCCCCCTGCGACTATCCCGACGCAGCCGAAGCGGTCGCCATCGCGCTGAACGACCATCGGGCCGATCGCGGGATCATCGTCTGTGGCAGCGGGGCCGGTGTATCTATCGCGGCCAGCAAGTTCCCAGGCATTCGCGCCGCGGTCTGTCACGACACCTACACAGCACATCAAGCCGTGGAGCACGACGACATGAACGTGCTCTGCCTGGGCGCCCGGGTCATCGGCCCGGCGCTTGGGCTCGAGATCGCCGAAGCGTTCGTGAAGGCGACCTTCTCGGGCGCCGACCGCCATCAGCGGCGGCTCGACAAAGTCCTGGCCATCGAGCGTCGCTTCACCGCCACCACGACACGTACGTAGAGCGGGGCGTTAGCCCCGCGAGAGCGAGAGCCGCGCAGGTTCGAGACTGCGCTCTACGATGACTGACTTGGGTCCGGGGTGTCCTGAGCGGGGACTGGACGTGCGTCTCCGGATCGGCGTCGTGCTCGGCGCCGCCGCTTCGCGAACACGCGCGATAGACGTTCCAGCGCCTCGGCAGCCGACTGCAGCCCCGCCGGAATCTGATCGGCGTCGGTCCACGCCGACGGGTTCAAGCGATCGGCCAGTGCCGTCAGCGCCTCCTGGCGCGCCGGGTCGAGTGTCCGCCGTGCGATGCGATCGCGCACGAGCGGATACCAATGCGAAAGAAATGCAATCTGCTCGTCTGGTGTCGCGCCTTCGATCGTCGTCGGGATGGCGACGCGCGGGGGCTCCGGTTCGCGTGCCGGCGTCGGGGCCGGCGCAGCGGCGATCTCGGTTGGTGGCGCCTCCTCGTCGCGGCGGGGACGCCGACGTCGGGGTTCGGCGGCTGTCTCGATAATCTGCTGCGTCTCGCGAACCGCGCCCCAATTGAACGCGATATCGGGGTACTGTCCCTCGATCTGCCGTTGTACGTCGGTCTCGAGCGGATCGCGTCCAACCCGGACGCCCCCTGGCGTGCGAAAGATATAGAGAATCTTCGTCCGCTGTCTGATGCCATCCCGATAGATGTGCATCAGATAGGTTGTCTCGTAGCCCCGCTTGTCGCGGATGACGCGCAGAAACGGCACGACCTATTTGCGTTTCTGAGCCTTGGCCGCGCTTTTCTTTGCGGCAGGCTTGGGCGCGGGCCGTCGCGACGCCGCCGCCCTCGCCTTCGCAGGACGGGCCTTGGCCGCGGGTGGAGCCGGTCGACGCGCGGGAGCCTTTGTGCGCGCTGGCGGTGCCGCACTCTTGGCAACACGTAACGGCTGAGGCTCGCGCGCCGGCTTCGGTTCCGAAGCCGGTTTGGTACGAACCTCTGGAGCGGCACCCGGCGCTCGCTGCACCGCAGTGAAGCGAATCTGATCGCCGATCGACGAGTACGCCCAGACCTCGGTGACGGGGATCTGCAGGTCGCTGCACAGCCGGCGAGCGCTGTCGACACCTGACACCGGCACATAGAGATGGAACTCGACCTTCAGCTTTCCGAACGCCGCCCACTGGGACATCGCCTCGAGGTGGTTGACCGATTCAGCGGTCTCCACCTCGACCACCCCAAGCAGCTTCTTGCCGCGCTCAGCGGAGAGCAGAACGAGATCCGGATACCACGGTGACTGCGGGGAACCTACTGGGGTGCTCTGCTCCTGGCCGGGATTGATGGCGACGTCGAATTTTCGTTTGTACTTTGCCTGGAGCAGGCGAATGACCCGGTCGTGCTCGAGCTGCTCGCGCACGGGCCGCACGAGGATAGGGCTCAATAAGACCTCCGACGCGACGACACACGGCGCGGGCGTTGAGCGAGCGTTCGCCTTAGGACCAGGAACTGACCGACCGGTGGCCCTCCTGCCCAACGATCACACAGGCCACCAGCACCGTACATACCGCCGAAACGGCCAGAATATATCACGGTTACACGGGCACACTGCCTCACAGGGCTCTCGCCCTTCCACTGAACTTGACGACGATCCCATCGGGCACCACAATGAGCCCGTGGCCCTGCCCGCCGCGTCTACCGCCCCACGTGTGCTGATTGTCGATGATGATGTGGGAGTTGCGGACCTGTTTTCGCGGATGCTCCGCCTCGAAGGCTACGAAGTGTGGGCGGCCCAGTCGGCAGACGAGGGACTGAACCTGGCCCGGCTGCACCGGCCGCACGCCGTCATCATGGATCTGCGGATGCCGCTGACGAGCGGTTTGCAGCTGCTCCGCTCGATTCGCACGATTCCGGGCCTCTCGCAAACGCCGGTCGGGATCGTGACGGGCGATTACTACATGGCACAAGCGCAGCTCGACGAGATTCGCGCGCTCGGCGCGGACGTGCGCTACAAGCCGCTCTGGCTCGATGAGCTCGTCATGCTGGCGCGCGAACTGCTCACGGCTCCCGTGCGTGAGTGAGTCTCGTTTCCTGAAGGCCTGCCGACGCGAGCCGGTCGATGCGACGCCGGTCTGGTTCATGCGCCAGGCCGGGCGCTACATGGCCGAGTACCGCACTCTCCGGGCCCGCCATTCCCTGCTCGACATCTGTCGCACACCGGATCTGGCAACGGAAGTGACCTTGCAGCCGATTCGACGGATCGACGTCGACGCGGCGATTCTCTTTTCCGATCTGCTCCTGCCGCTCGAACCAATGGGGCTGCCCTTCGACTTCATCAAAGGCGAAGGACCACAGCTCGAACGCCCCATCAACACCGCCGACGACATCGACCGGTTGAAGACGTTTGAGCCACGCGAGGCCTTGGCGCACGTGCTGCAGGCCATCCGTCAGATTCAATCGGAGCTGCGCGGGCGTGTTCCGCTGATCGGCTTCGCGGGTGCACCGTTCACGCTCGCCTCCTATGCCATCGAAGGCGGCCACTCCAACAACTTCGCCAAGACCAAGGCGCTGATGTACGGCCATGCCGACGCGTGGCACCGCCTCTGCGGGCGCCTGGCCGACATCGTCGCTGACTACTTAGTCGCCCAGATCGAGGCGGGAGTCAATGCGGTACAGGTGTTCGATTCGTGGGTCGGCACGCTCAGTGCCGGCGATTACCGTGAGTTCGCATTCCCGCACACGCGCCGCATCTTCGACGCGATCGCCGGTCGCGTCCCAACGATTCACTTCGGCACCGGGACGGCCACGATCCTGAGCGAGCTCGCAGATGCCGGTGGCGACGTCATCGGGGTCGACTGGCGTGTGCCGATCGATGACGCCTGGGAACAGATCGGCGGCGAGCGCGCCGTGCAGGGCAATCTCGATCCCACGCTGCTGCTCGGGCCTCCGGCGCGCATGTTCCAGCAGACGGACGACGTCCTCGCGCGTGTCGCGGGCCGGCCCGGCCATATCTTCAATCTCGGCCACGGTATTCTGCCGTCGACTCCGGTCGAGCACGTGCAGATGCTGGCGCAATACGTACACTCCGCGTCTCGCCGGGCTCGCTGACCGATGGCGACCGTTGGCGTCGCGATCGTGGGCGGCGGCATCGCCGGCCTCGCAGCCGCGTACGAGTTGCAGCGCCGCGGCGTCTCCGTGCAAGTGCTCGAAGCCGCGGCGCGAGTCGGCGGTGTGATCTCGTCGGATCGCTTCGATGGCTGGGTCGTCGACGGCGGTCCCGACTCGATGCTGGTGCAGAAACCGGCCGCCGTCGCGTTGTGCCGCGACCTCGGCCTCGGCGATCGCCTGATTCACACATTGCCGCCGCGCACTGCGTATGTGATGCGCGCGGGACAGTTGCACCCCCTGGTCGAAGGATCGTTCCTCGGGTTTCCGCTGACCGCGGCGGGCTTGATTCGATCGCCGATCTTCAGCGCGGCTGGAAAGATGCGCATGGCGCTCGAACCGTTCATGCCGCGCCGATCCGGCGATGAAGACGAGTCGATCGGCGCATTCGTGCGCCGACGGTTCGGGAAAGAGGCGGTCGACTATCTGGCCGAGCCGCTGCTCGCGGGCATTCATGCGGGCGACGTCGAACGGCTGTCGATCCGAGCCCTGTTCCCGCGCCTGGTCGACGCCGAGCACCACGCCGGCAGCGTGCTGCGTGCGTTTCGGGCGCTCCGATCGCGGCCCTCTTCGAACGGCGCGTTCGTGTCGCTCCCGGGCGGCACCGGCGAGCTGATCGACACGCTGGCAACGGCGCTCGACGGAACGATCTGCCTTGACGTACGCGTCAACGCATTGCATCGCATCGGGATGCTGCGGATCGAGACGAGCCGCGGTCCGATCGACGCGCGCGCGGTGATTCTGGCGGTGCCGGCCTACGTCGCCGGCTCGCTGCTGCGCGGCTTCGATACGACGTTGGCGGCGTTCTGTGACGCGGTGCCGTATGCGTCCACTGCCACGGTCGCTCTGGGGTTTCGTCGCGAGCACGTGGCGCATCCGCTCGCGGGAACGGGGTTCGTGGTCCCGCGCGTCGAACGCCGCGGCTTGCTGGCGGCGACGTGGATCAGCTCGAAGTGGCCCGGACGCGCGCCCGAGGGCCATGTGCTGCTGCGCGGTTTCCTCGGCGGCGGCCGTGACCCCCATCGACTCGATGACAGCGATCAAATGCTGATCGACACGACTCGCCACGAGCTCGGCGCACTGCTGGGGATCAGCGCCGAGCCGCTGTTCGTGCGCGTGTACCGCTTCACGAAGCAGAGTCCGCAGTACGAGGTCGGCCATCTCGAACGCGTCGCTCAGATCGAGCAGCGACTCGCCGCCATCCCTGGTGTGTTCGTCACGGGCAGCGGCTTCCGGGCGATCGGCATTCCCGACTGCGTGGCCGATGCGAGGGCCACGGCCGCGATCGCGGCAGGCTATGTTTCCAGCGCCTCACACTGACAAGGAACCACGGACCCGAACCTGCGTCGTTCGTAATCCGTGACATAAGATCCCGTCATGCGCACTGCCCTAAGCGTGCTGCTCGCCCTGTCTGCTCTCGTCTCCATGTCGTGGGCGCAGCGCAGCCCTTCCGGCACGCTCACTCCGGACATCGAAGCGATCCTCAAATCGATCAAGGCGGCCGACAAGGGCCAACTCGCCGTTTCTGAAGAGGACGGCCGCTTTCTTCGTGTGCTCGTCGCGACGCGCGC
>DASRJR010000249.1:0-14568 GCA_035649395.1 Vicinamibacterales bacterium | reverse complement strand
TTCGTCGGTGTACTCGCGCAAACCGCCCTTCCCACGAACGAGCCCCACCGCCGCGCCGTGATACACCGAGAACTTGCCCTGCAGCCCGCGTGAGATGTTCTGCTGGTTGCACAGGTCAAGCACGAGCGGCGCGACGCGCAGACGGACAGCGACGATCGACGCCGGATCGGGCTGGTGCTGGTTGTGAATCTGAATGGCACCGTCGATCGTCGGATGATTGACGATGCCGCAGGGGAATGGCTTGTAGGTGTTCTCGCGCAGATCGAAGTCGACGCCGAGCCGTGTGCCGATCTTCGAGAGATCGCGCGACGCCGCCAGCACGTGCGCGAACCCGCGGGGACCCTCGATGCCGCGCTCACCCGAGGTGAATCCGGCCTTCGCCAACAGGGCTGCGGCGTAGCCGTTCTGCGCCGAGCGTCCCGGATGGAACGCCTTCCCCATCGATCCGAACATCTCGCGCAAGCCAGCCGACTGCGTTGCCGCCAACCCGAGCGCCCAGACCATCTCGTGCACCGAGAGGCCCATCAGCTTCCCGACGGCGGCGGCCGCACCGAACACACCGATGGTCCCGGTCATGTGCCAGCCGACGTCGTAATGCGACGGGTAGACGACGTTGCCGACGCGCGAGGCCGCTTCGAACCCGAGGATGAACGCCTCGACGAAGTCGCGCCCACGCACTGGATTCGCGCTGGCGTACGCGAACAGCGCCGACGACACCGGCGAGCTGGTGTGGCTGTAGTTCTTCGGCGTCGTGTCGTCGTAGTCCTCGACGTGAGAGCTGATGCCGTTCATCAGCGACGCGTGCAGCGGATCGAGCCGCTCGGCGCGACCAATCACGGCCGCCGTTCGCTCGCCGGAGAACGGACTGAGCGCGCGAATCGCCAGGTCGACGGCCGGGTGCGGGCTGCCGCCGATCGCGCAGCCGAGCACGTTCAGAATCGAGCGCTTCGCTTCGTGCTGAACATCGGCGGGGATATCGGCGAGGCGAGCGGAGACGATGTAGCTGGCGAGGGTCTTGGTCTCGGACATGAGGAAGTCTTATCACAACCGCGCCACAGCCTTACGCGCGCACCAGCGCGTGGCCTACCGCGGAGCGGCCCCACCGCGCAGCGGCCCTACCGCCCAGCGGCCCTACCGCCCAGCGGCCCCTATTTGCGCCGCTCCTCCGCACGCGCGGCGCTGAGGATGTTGCGGAGGCCGTAATTACCTTCGTGGCATTCGTACAACGGCAGTGGATTGGGGTCGGCAGTCAGCGGCATTGCAAACGTCCACGGCCGCGTCCACGTCTTCGGATCGTCGATGGTGACCGACCACCGTACCCTGTCGGGAGCAATCCGCGTGAAGCGCTCCGTGATCGTCAGCGTGTCGGGGTTCGCATTGCGATACACGCTGCGCTCTTTGAAGTTCGTCGTCTCGACGACGAGCGTGTCGCGTTCCCAATAGCCACGGGCGTCGCCCATGTCCTGGTCGAGGCGCGCGCCGACAGGCGGGCGGCCATCGAGAGGGATGACACGGGTTTCGTGGACCATCTCGTACAGAATCGCCACGTAGCCGGGCGCCTGCACGATCTGGTACTGGTTCCCGTAGATCGCCGGCATCATCGATCCGGGCAGTCCGCGCGTCAGGCAGCGATCGTACAGACTGCGATCCTCCCATGAGTCGGCCGGGCCACGCCCGCTGGCCTTGCGTGCCTCAGCACGCACGGCGGCACGCTGCCGCGCTTCGGCGGTGAGCGGAGGAATCTTGCCGTCCTCTGGATCGACGACGAGCCAGGCCTGTGCACCTCGCTCCAGGAACAGGTTGTCCTGCCACCAGTGGTCAGGACCGTGCTCGGGCCCCTTGAAAGCGGCGATGGCGCGCTCCTCGGCCGCGCGCCTCAAGGCGCGCAGTTCCTCACCTTTGACCTCGTCGAGCTTGCGCCCGGCGAACTGGTCGGGCCGCTCGAGCGGTGTCGCGTTCTCGTAGGTGTTGGTGTAGGTGCCTTGAAGATCGGGATCGCCCCACGGGGTGCGCGGCGCGGTCCACGACGAGGCACCGCTTCGAGTGGTTGGCGCGGCGGGGGCTTGCGCTGACAGCGACGCGGTCATCGAGGCGAGGACGAACAACGGCGATGCGCTGACGAATCGCCAAAGAAGCAGGCGCATAGGTATCCTCTGGCCGCTATACTCGCCTCAGCGCTCGGGCAGTCCGAACGCAACGAGCGTGTTACCGGAAGGAATCAGCACGTACTGACGCCCGTCGAGCACGTAGGTCATCGCCGTCCCGCCCCAGATCGGCGAACCGGTCCGGTAGTACCAGAGGCGTTTCCCGTTTCGCGCGTCGAAGGCGTTGAAGTTGCCTTCGTTGTCGCCCGTGAACACGAGCCCCGACGCGGTGGACATCACCCCCGCAAGATTCGCCGTCGGGAATTTGTACTCCCACCGAATCGCGCCGGTCTTCGGATCGATCGCGCGCAAGGCGCTGAAGTCGGGCTCGGGCAGCTTGCGCATCCCGCCGCCGGTCGATGGACGGCCGGGGACAATCTCCGGCCGCCGCGGCGTGTAGTACGCGCACGTCTCGCGCGCCATCACGAAAAACGTCTGCAGCGCAGGATCGAACGACGGCGGATTGAAGACGGTCGCGCCGCGCAGATCCGGCACGCACGGCGTGGTCGCCTCGGATCCTCCGGGCGGGATGATGCCGTCGTTGAGCACGATCGGGCCGTCTGGTCCGACCTCGCGCGCCCACTGCGTTCCCGTGAACGGCTTGGCGACGAGACGCTCACCAGTAACGCGATCGAGCGTGTAGAAGAAGCCGTTCCGGTTCGCCACCATCACGACCTTGCGAGCACGTCCGCCGATCGTCAGATCGGCGAGCACGGGAACGTGATTCGAGTCCCAGTCGTGGATGTCGTGCGGCGTGAACTGATAGTGCCACTTCAGCGTTCCCGTGTCGGCGTCGATGGCAACCAGTGATGCGGTGTAGAGGTTGTTGCCTTGACGCTCGTCGCCGTAGTAGTCGGGATTCGGATTGCCGGTGCCCCAATACAGCAGGTTGAGCTCGGGGTCGTAGGTGCCCGTCACCCACGTCGCCCCGCCGCCACGCGGCAACACGTCCTCGTGCGACCACGTCTCGCTGCCCGGTTCACCCTTGGCGGGAATCGTGTAGAAGCGCCAGACGCGCTTCCCCGTCTTCGCGTCGTACGCGTCGATGAATCCACGCGTCGGCAGATCACCGCCCGAGTTGCCGGTGATCACCTTGTCCTTGACGACGAGCGGCGCCCCGAGAATCGCATGACCCTGCCGGTAGTCGTCGACCACCACATCCCAGGCGATGTCGCCGGTGTTGCGGTTGAATGCAATCAGATGCGCATCGAGCGTGCCCATGTAGACCAGGTCGCCGGATGCCGCAAAACCTCGGTTCGACGGGTTGCTGCCGCCGTAGGTCAGCGCCGGTGGCAGCACGCGGCGATACCGCCAGATCTGACGGCCCGATCGGGCGTCGACCGCCCATCCATAGTTGTTGTTGCCGGTGATGTAGAGCACGCCGTCCAACATCAGCGGCGTCGACTCGAAGCCGCGGCCGATGATCATGCCCTCGGCCTGGAACGTCCACTGCGCCGCGAGCCGGCCGACGTTCTCGGGCGTGATCTGCTTCAGCGGGCTGTGGCGGCGCCCCGTGTAATCGCCTGAATACATCAACCACCGCGACGGCTGGTTCAAGCCGTTCAAGAGATCTTTGGCCGTCACCTCGGGCAGCTTCGGCGGCGCCAGCGTCGGCACCTCGCTGACGAGCGGCGCACCGGTGTTGTCTTGCGCGACGAGCGCCGACACGCCGGCCGCGAACATCGCAACGACGATCCAGCTCACCAGCTTCACGCGTATTGACCTTTCAATCAGCGGCCTGGCCGAAGCCGAGGACGGACCACTATTTGGGATTCGAGACCATCACCAGTTTGAGCGCAGCCGAGTCGATCGGCAGCTCCGCGGAACCGGACGACGCGCCATTTGATTTCAGCAGGAAACTGACGAGGTCGACGTACGTCTGTGTGCCAAGCGTGTCGGGCGCATCCTGCGGCATCGACGCACGGATCGTCTTGACCAGATCATCGGCGCTCGATCCATTCCAGCGCGAGAAGAATTCCGGACCCGCCAGGGCCGGTGCACCCGTGTCGCCGAGCAAGTCGGCCTTATGGCACGGCGCGCACGAGGCCTTGTACGCATTCTGACCACGGACCGCCTGCGCGTCGGTGAAAACGCCGTCCCACATCGTCCGCTTCGTGTCCTGACCGGTGGCAAAGGAGTAAAAGAAAAGCACTACCACCACACCAATCCCGAGTTGTCGAGTCACGAGAACGATCCTACAGGAATCAGGAATGCCAAAGACGAGGAGGCGAGAATTTCTCGGTCTTTCCCAGCGCCGCAATGACTCCTGCTGATTCGCGTCGGGTACAATTCCGTCCCGACGCGGACGAGCCGTGCAGGCAGAAATACCGTGAGTAACCCGGATCAATACCACCGCCTCGTCGAGCTGTCTCCACACGGCATCTTCGTCAGCCGCGACGGCGCTATCGTCTTTCTGAACCCGGCGGCCGTGCGCCTCTTCGGCGCGTCATCACCGGAACAGGTGATCGGCCGGTCACCGCTCGACTTCGTTCGCACCGACCGTCACGACGCGGTCCGCGAGCGCTTCAACCGTCTGCTCGCGGGTGAGGAGATGACGACGGCAGAAGGGACGATCGTCGGCCTCGACGGCCGCGTCACCGAGGTCGAGATCACCGCCGCGCTCTTGGGGACCGAGGACCACGCCATTCAATGTGTGATGCACGACATCACCGAGCGCACGCGCACGGAAGCCGCACTCCGCGAAAGCGAAGAACGCCTGTCGCTGGCGTTTGCCGGCGCTCAGGAAGGCGTGTGGGACTGGAATCTCGAGACCGGAGCCGTCGTCTATTCCTCGCGCTGGAAGCAGATGCTCGGCTATGACGACAACGAGATCGAGCCGCATGTACGCGCGTGGGAACAGTTGCTGCACCCTGACGATCGTCACCGTGCCAACGAAATTTTCGAGCGCGTCTCCAAAGGCGGAGGCACGTACGAGGGTGAATTCCGCCTTCGCCACAAGGCCGGTCACTATGTTGACGTGCTGTCACGCGGTCTGCCGCTGCGACGCGAGCAGGGTGGACCGGTCGTGCGCATCGTCGGCACGCACTTCGATCTGTCGGAACGCAAGCGGACCGACGCGGCGTTGCGCGAGAGCGAGGAGCGCCTCACGCTGGCGTTCGCCGGCGCGCAGGAAGGCGTGTGGGACTGGAACCTCGAAACCGGGGCAGTGGTGTATTCGTCGCGGTGGAAGGAAATGCTCGGCTATACGGATGCCGAGATCGAGCCGCACGTGAGCGCTTGGGAGCGGCTGCTCCATCCCGACGACTGGCCGCGTGCGCGAGCCGTGTTCGACCGCGTTGCGCAAGGGTATGGCACATACGAGGGCGAATTCAGGCTCCGCCACAAGAACGGCCATTACCTCCACGTGCTCTCTCGCGGGCTCCCGGTGCGACGCGAGCCGGACGGCCCGGTGGTCCGTATCGTCGGAACGCATTTCGACCTGACGGAACTGAAATTCGCAGAGGAGGCGCTTCGCAAGGCGCACAGCGAGCTCGAGCAGCGCGTCGTCGACCGCACGATCGAGCTGGAGCTCGCCAACCGGTCGCTTCGCGCCGAGATGGACGAGCGGCGGCGGGCCGAGAGCGCGCGCGCCGAGATGCTCGGCCGGCTGGTGTTCGCCCAGGAAGACGAGCGGCGTCGTATCGCGCGAGAGATGCACGACCAGTTCGGCGAACAGCTGACCGCCCTCTCGCTCCGCATTGGCACGCTCAAGGAATCGGCCGCCGGCGATCCGACGCTCTCCGCCAAAGTCGAGGCGCTCGAGGCGGTGGCGCAGCAGCTCGATCGCGACGTCGATGATCTGGTCTGGAAACTGCGTCCGACGGCCCTGGACGACCTCGGTCTCCGCGCGGCGCTGACCAACTACGTGCAAGACTGGTCGTCGCGGGTACGCGTCACAGCCGACCTGCACACGGCCGGGCTCGAGGAGGACGAGGACCGCCTGTCATCCGAGATCGAGACGACGCTCTACCGCATCGCTCAGGAGGCGCTCAACAACATCGCCAAGCACGCCCACGCCAAGCACGTCGAGATCATCCTGGAGCGGCGCGCCGATCATGTGTCGCTCGTGGTCGAAGACGATGGCGTCGGGTTCGATCCGGCGGCGGCGGGCGCTCCGGGCCGGGGGTTCGGGCTCCTGGGCATGCAGGAGCGCGCGGCGATGGTCGGCGCGACCCTCGAGATCGAATCGGCCGTCGGCGACGGCACGACGATTCTCGTGCGCATGCCCACAGTGGCCAGTTCGTTGCATCATGTCTGAGCCGCGCGTTCGCACTCTTCGCGTGCTCCTGGCCGACGATCACGTCGTCGTCCGTGAGGGGCTCAAGCGGCTGATCGACGAGCAGCCCGACATCCTTGTCGTCGGCGAAGCGGGTGACGGGGCGGCGACGATTCAGAAGGTTCAGGAGCTCAAGCCAGATGTCGTCGTGATGGACATCTCGATGCCCGGCATGAACGGACTGGTCGCCACGAAGAAGCTCAAGGAGTTGCACCCCGATATCGTCATCGTGACGCTCACGCGGCATGCCGACGATGCCTATCTGCAGGAGCTGCTGCGAGCCGGGGCGTCGGGCTACGTCTTGAAACAGAGCGCTCCCAGCGAGTTAATCCAGGCAATTCGCGCGGCGGCCGCCGGCGGGCAATACCTCGACTCGACGCTGACGGCACGGGTGACCGCTGGCTTCATCGGCCGCGAAGGGCGTCGGCTCACCCAGCCCGGGGCGGCGCCGAGCGAGAGGGAATCGGAAGTGCTGCGCCTGATCGCGTTCGGCTACAGCAACAAGGAGATCGCCAACCAGCTCGCGCTGAGTGTAAAAACGGTCGAAGCCCACAAAGCGAACGCCATGCGCAAGCTCGCATTGTCGGGAAGAATTGACATCGTCAACTACGCGATCCTTCAAGGCTGGCTGAAAGATTCGTAGGCGCGTCGGGTTCCCCACGCTCATGTTGTTAGGGATTCTCCCGATAGTTCCCCTAGCCCATTCGATCGTAAAGTGCGCCATCCCGTCACAGGTTCTCGGGGGAGGAATCCATGGGAAACACGTCGACTGTCGCATCCGTCGCCGGAGCGTTGGCAAAGCGGATCGACCGTGGACGGGTTTGGGCGCGAATCATGGGGAAGTCTTCGGTTTCAGAGACTCGCACGAGCACGGACTCCGTCGAACACATTGCGGCCAGCATACCTCGGAGTTCCACCATCGATTCCACGCACAATCGCCCGGCGCACGGAGCTCCTTACACGCTTCGCGTCAAACCTGACCGCCGGCAGCAGCAGTTACCCATCCCGCCGCCGGGCAACGAACGGCGCCGCGGCTAAGGCCAGATCCAGCGTTCGGAAGTTCGTGCGCCCTCCTGCTACTCTGGCGGGATGAGCGACCACTACCACGATCCTGCCGACGTGCGCCTGCTGAAGGAGATGCGCACGCTCGCGCCAGCCGATTTCGATGGCTGGCGCGCCCTGAACAGCATTGTCGGGCGAACCGACGGGACCATTCCGCGAAAGTACCGCGAGCTGATCGCGATCGCCGTGTCCGTGACCACGCAGTGCCCGTACTGCATCGAAGCCCACGCGAAAGCGGCAAAGGCCGCCGGCGCGACGCGCGAAGAGATCGCCGAAGCCTCGTTCGTCGCCGCCGCCCTGCGCGCCGGAGGCGCGGCCATGCACGGAACGATGGCGTTGAAGTTCTTCGATCAGACCTAACGGCCGACGCGCATTCGTTTGCGCTATCGAATCGCTATCGGGTTCCCCGGCGATCCGGTCGCTCCTTTCAGCCTGAGCGGCGCAAACGAGTACATGAACTCGTAGGCGTTGTCGCGCGCGAGATCGGCGGTGATGAGGTTCTCGTGAAGGTAGATGCCGTTGCGCGCGAGCAGCAGCTGATGCACGGGGGCCGAGAGCATCGCATCGGGATTGGGCATCACCTCCACGCCCCACGTGTCGGCACCCACGACGACCACTTCCTGATCGGCGAGGAATTGCGCGGCGGCGACGCCGATACCGGGCTCGTTCGCGGTGAAGCGCGGGTTATCCCGCATCCAGAGAGAGCCCCAGCCCGTGTGGATCAGCACCACGTCGCCGGATCGGATCGTGACGCCCTGCTTCTGCAACGCGCCCTTCAGGTCGGCAACGGTGATTTCGTAGCCGCCGACCATCTGCGTAACACCCTTGAACTTCGCGACGTCAATCAGCACGCCGCGCGTCACGATCGCGCCAACGTTCTCGATGCCGAGCTTGGTCAGCCCTTCGGCCTGCGCGAACTCCGAGCGGCGATTGCCGTTGTAGAACAGGTCGCCCATGCCAAGATGTCCGAGCCCATCGAACTGCGTGCCAATCTGACCGAGCTCGCCGCTGATGATCTCGTCGTGGTAGACCGCCTGGTTCCGCCCTGGCATCGCGAACTCGCGCGGGATGCGGATGCTGTAGTGGCGGGTGCCGAACATCGGCATGCCGGCTTCGTAGACGTGACCGAGCTGGTAGATCCTGCCCTGCTTGATCAGGTCGCGTGCTTCCATCACCTTGGCCGGCGTAATGCGATTCGCCGCCCCGCGCTGATCGGCCGCACCCCACTTCGACGGATACCAGTTCGCCTGCCCGCCCTGGCGCGCCACAGCCACGGCCACCCCGAGCACCACGACGGCGGCCGCAGTGACGACCCCGCGCGACAACAGCCTCGCTCTCATGCGGTCCTCCGACTCAGGAACTTCGGAACTCTGGAACTATGGAACTCGCTTATTTCTGATCGAGCTTCTCGAACACCTCGCGCGCCGCGCGGAAGGAGTCGACGCCGGCCGGAACGCCGGCGTAAATCGCCACCTGCAGGAACACTTCGCGAATCTCGTCGCGGCTGACCCCATTCCTGAGTGCACCGGCGATGTGGAGACGCAGTTCGTGCGGCCGGTTCAGACAGCTGATCATCGCGAGGTTGAGCAGGCTACGCGTCTTCTTGTCGAGACCCTCGCGCCCCCACACCGCGCCCCAGCAGTACTCGGTCACCAGCTCCTGCAACGGCTTGCTGAAATCGTCCGCTGTTCGAATCGCGTTCTCGACGAATTCTTTGCCCAGCACCGACTTCCTGATTTCGAGCCCGCGTTCGAACGTCTGCTTGTCCATGTGTGCTCCCGATCGTAGGGTCCGGCTCAGCCGGACCATGATTACCCGCGAATCTGCACGTGAGCCCATTCCTCGACGACCTTCGCGATCGACGTGAAATCGGAATCGGGCCCGAACTTCGCCTGCGTGATCGCCAGCATCTGCCGCACCGCCGCGCCCGCGACCATCGGCACCCCCAGCGCCTCCGCCTCGTCGATGCACAACCGCACGTCCTTGTACGACAATCCGGTGGCGAAGCCGAAGTCGAACGTGCCCGGCAGGATGGATTTGGGGAACTTGTCTTGTGTCGCGCTGTTCCGGCCGCTGCCGGCGTTGATGATATCGATCAGGACCTTGGCATCGAGCCCCGCCTTGACGCCCATCGCCATGGCCTCCGACGACAACACGATCGCG
The DNA here is from genome assembly GCA_035649395.1 of Vicinamibacterales bacterium. Lineage (GTDB taxonomy): Bacteria > Acidobacteriota > Vicinamibacteria > Vicinamibacterales > UBA2999 > Gp6-AA40. Next base: position 4,923 of record DASRJR010000249.1, on the reverse strand, counting down.
GCCGCCGCGAGCAGGTTGTTCGCCAGCTTGGCGATCTGTGCCAGGCCCGGCTTCTCGCCCACGTAGAACGTCTTCCCAAAGTGCTTCAGCACTGGGTCGACGGTGGGGAACGTGTCCTTGGCGCACGACACCATGACCGCGAGCGTTCCCTTGACGGCGCCGTTGACGCCACCGCTCACCGGCGAATCGACCCACGCCACGCCGCGCTCAGCGCAGGCCTTGGCGACGACGCCGGCGACACTCGGGCCTGTCGTCGAGACGTCGATCAACGTCTTGGCTCGCGTCCCTTTGAGAATGCCGCGCTCGCCGAGGCTGACTGCCTGCACGATTGGCGGCGTCGGCAGGCTCATGATCACGACGTCCGATGCCGACGCCACGGTTTCGGCCGACGACGCCGCGCTCGCTCCCCGCGCCACCAGCGGTTTCAGCGCCTCCGCGCTCGTGTCGAAGATCGTCAAGCTGTACCCGGCGTCGAGTAAGCGCGACGCCATCGGACCGCCCATCCGGCCCACACCGACAAACCCCAGTACCGGCTGTGTCATCAATCTCCTCTTCGATGGGCTGCCTGAAGGCGGCCCGTACGCACTCGCTGGCCGCGGGGGCCGCCTTCAGGCGGCCCTGTTTCATCGCTGAATGAACGGATTGGGCACGCTCTGCGCGGTGGAGATCCAGACGCTCTTCACCTGCAGATACTCCTTGATCATTTCCTGCCCGCTTTCGCGCCCGAGCCCCGAGCGCTTGTAGCCGCCAAACGGCGAGAGATAGCTCACCGCGCGATACGTGTTGATCCAGACCGTTCCCGCCTGAAGCTTCTCCGCCATCGTCAGCGCGCGCCGCATGCTCTCGGTCCACACTCCGGCCGCAAGACCATACACCACGTCGTTGCCGATGGCGATCGCTTCTTCCTCGTCCTTGAACGGAATGACGGCGAGCACGGGACCAAACACTTCTTCCTGGGCGATGCGCATGCTGTTGCGCACACCGGCGAAGATCGTCGGCTCGACGAACCAGCCGTCGCCGCACTCCGGCCGCGTGGCGCGTCCGCCGCCGAGGACGGCACGCGCGCCTTCACCCTTCGCAATCTCGATGTACTTGAGGATCTTCTCGAATTGCGGCTTGTTCGTGACGGGCCCGATCTGCGTGTCGGCGTGCATCGGGTTGCCCATCTTCGCCGTCTTGGCAAACGCCACGAGCGTGTCGAGGAACTCGTCGTGGATGCTCTGCTGCAGCAGCAGCCGCGATCCGGCGATGCACGTCTGTCCGGTGGCGGCGAAGATCCCGGAGATGACGCCCTTGACCGCATTCTCCAGATTGGCGTCGTCGAAGACGATGTTCGGCGACTTGCCGCCAAGCTCCATCGTCACGGGCTTCATGCCACGCGCGGCCGCTTCGTAGATGCGCTGGCCCGTGGCATCCGACCCGGTGAACGCGACCTTGGCGACGAGCGGATGCTCGACCAGCGGCGCGCCGACGTCGGCGCCGAAGCCGGTCACCACGTTGACCACACCAGGAGGAAACCCAGCTTCCTCGACGAGCTTGACGAACTCCAGCACCGACGCGGACGTGAACTCGGACGGCTTGATTACAACGGTGTTGCCCGCCGCCAGCGCCGGCGCCAGCTTCCACGTGGTCAACAGCAGCGGCGAATTCCACGGTACGATCGCGGCTACGACGCCAAGCGGCTCGTAGCGCGTGTAGTTGAAGGTGTCTGCCTTGTCCGTCGGCAGCACCGCGCCCTCGATCTTGTCGGCAAGGCCGCCGTAGTAGTGGTACCACTGCGCCATGTAGGCCGTCTGCATGCTCATCTCGGCGAACAGCTTCCCGTTGTCGCGCACCTCGATCTCGGCCAGCGCTCTGGCGCGCTCGGTGACCAGATCCCCAAGCTTGCGCAACAGTGCACCGCGGCGCGACGCCGTCATCTTGGGCCACTCGCCGGACGTGAAGGCCGCGTACGCGGCACGAACGGCACGATCGACGTCAGCCGGCGTGCCCTTGGGAATCAGCGCCCATGGGCGCGCCAGGAAGGGATCGTCGCTTTCGAAGTGGCCGCCGGAAGACGAGTCGACCCATTGCCCGCCGATGTACATCTGGTAACGGGCTAACGCTACGGTGGTGGTCACGGCGGGTTCTCCCAACACATCAGGCCACAGGGCCCAGGCCTCAGGTCTCAGCACGCTGGGACTCGAGCCCACGCTGCGGGGGCCTGTGGCCTAGGGCCTGGGCCTGTCCTGATCGCATCACCATATCGCAAAGGCGGCCGAAGCGGTTCTCGTGTTCCAATTCGAGAACCGACGCCTGGAGTGAAATCACGTATGCAACCCTTCATCGTTCCAACGACTTGCGGTGATCGGAGACACATGTCCGTGTTCCACTCCTGAACCCTGTGGCCGATCCGAGGCGCTCTCGACCGCGAGCACCGATCTCACCGCAACCCTCCTGCAACCAAGCACTTACAAGCGTGGCAGATGCAGCGATCCGAGCTGGTCTGTCGATTGCTCTAAGGTATGGCAGGGGGCAGTGAGTGCGATGGTACGAATTGGATTAGGCGTGATGGTGCTGACGATGCTTGTAGCGACGTACTGGTTCCACCCGACGACGGCGTGGGTCATTTTGGGAACTACGTTCACGCTCGCCGTTGCCAACCGAGTCCGCCAACACGATCAAGAAGCTGAAGGCGCCCTGCAAGGCGTAGACGAGTAACCGAGCCTGCGTCCGCCAGCGCGTCGTCCTCCCCAACCGGGACGACGCGCTTTTTTTCGTACTGCGGGGCTGCGTCTTGGCGTCGGGGTTGAAGGGAAGGGGTGGGCGGCATCAGCAATTTGTGATTCGTGATCTTGAGTAGTGATTCGTTGTGTTGATTGGTGAATGTTGATCTTTGATTTGTCGAGTGATTTGAGAATGCGCGCCAATTTCCGCGTCAGGCTTTCAATCACCAATCAAGAATCAGCAATCAACAACTAATCAAAGATCACTAATCACTAATCACCAATCGACCGCCTCCGGTAAGATCCGCCCTCGTGATCAAGCGCGCCCTCGTCTTCCTCCACCGCTGGCTTGGCGTCGCGCTCTGTCTGCTCTTCCTGCTCTGGTTTCCCTCGGGTATCGGCATGATGTATTGGCCGTACCCGAGCGTCACGCCGGCCGATCGCCTCGAGCGCGCGGCGGCGCTCGATCGGGCGACGATTGCCGTCTCGCCGGTCGAGGCGTACGGCACCCTCGGCATCGACGAACCGCCGGCGTCGATCCGTCTCAACACGTTCGATGGCCGTCCGGTCTACCGTTTTCGCACGGGACGATTCGAGGAGCACATCGTCTTTGCCGACAGGGCGGAACAGCTCGGCGAGATCCCGATGGACATGGTCGGCCGTCTCGCCGCGGCGTGGACGTCGCAGCCGGCGGCGAGCGCCCGCGTCGATCGCGTCGAGGACACCGACCAATGGCTGCTGCAGACGCGGCTCGAAACGGTGATGCCACTCTGGAAGTACTCGTGGCCGAACGGTGAGCACGTCTACATCTCGCAGGCCTCCGGCAATGTCGTGCAGTACACGTCCACGGCGTCGCGGCTCGGCGCCTATGCGGGGCCGATTACGCACTGGCTGTACTTCACGCCGCTGCGAAAGCATGGCGCACAGTGGAACCGGGTCGTCGTCTGGTCGTCGACGTTCGGCACGGTTGCGGCGAGCCTGGGCCTCATCGTGGCGATCTGGATGTATTCGCCGCGCAAGCGCTATCGCTATGACGGCGCGCCCACGAGCATCCCCTACCGCGGCCAGAAGCGCTGGCACATGGTGCTCGGCCTCGTGTTCGGCATGGCCACCGTGACGTGGGCGTTCAGCGGTCTGCTCTCGATGGAGCCGTTCCCGCTGCGCCGCGATGGGCCGGAGATCGAGCCGACGAGCGGCGCCGTCCGCATCCCGCAGGCGTTTCGCGCGCGCCTGCCATTCGGCGCGTTCGCAGCCAAGGATCCGCGAGAGGCGCTGGCCAAGCTGGGGAACCTCCAGGTCAAGGAGCTCGAGTTCACGTCAATCGTCGGCGAGCCGGTATATCTGGCCAGGTTGAGCGGCGGCGCCAGCCGCATCGTTCCGGTGGACGGCGATCCGATCGCCGAGCTCGATCACGAGGCGATGATCGATCTGCTGAAGCGAGCGGCCGGCCCCGAGCTGGCCGAGGCCCGCGTGCTGACGCAGTACGACGCGTACTACCTGGATCGGCGGCGCGAGCGGCCGCTTCCGGTGATACTGGCTCGGCTCAATGATGCGAGTGGCACCCGCTTCTACATCGACCCGAAGACCGGACGCATCGTCGCCGGTTACAGCAGCACCGATTGGGTCGAGCGGTGGGTGTATCACGGCCTTCACTCACTCGACTTCCCGTGGCTCTACAATTACCGTCCCGCCTGGGACATCGTCGTCATCACGTTCATGGTGGGAGGCACGGCGCTATGCGTCACGTCACTCGTGCTCGCCTGGAGGGTTCTGGGCAGAACACTGGCACGGGGAAGCGCTCGTGCTGCAACCGACGTTCTGAGTGACGCGACGTAACTAGCGCCCAGCGCGTTCGACCACGCAGGCAAAATTCGCCGCGTCGTCAGAGCTCCCGGTTCCATTCCACTTCGCGACCTGGCCGAACGGACACAGCGGACGCGTGCGATCGACGGTTCCGTTCGTGAGGTGCGACGCGGGAATGCGATCGGGCGCCGTTCCGGTTCGCAGCCATTGCTCGATCGCGCCCATCTTGTCGAAGGTGTCGGTACCGGGCCCACCCTGGCAATGATTCATTCCGGGCACCATGTAGAGCTGCACCGACTTGCCGGCGACATCGTTGCCGTGCAGGGTGAGCACCTTGTTGAAGAAGTCGACCGTGTTGAGCGGTGTGACCTGCGGGTCCGACCAGCCGTGATACAGCAGCAGCTTCCCGCCGCGC
>DASRJR010000248.1:0-5806 GCA_035649395.1 Vicinamibacterales bacterium | reverse complement strand
GCGGCGAAGCTGTCGAGGAACATCCGCTCGGTCTCGCCGCTGAGCGGTGTGAACGCCAGCGGGCGGAACGGACCGAACTTGGGCAGGACCTTGAAAACCGCGACGACCAGGCGGGCGAAGAGCCCTGGCTTTCGATACGACGTGCCGTAATCACGCTCGTAGTCGCCGCGCGTCATCGTGAAGACGAATTCGCGCTCGGTGACGCTCGGGTTGGCGGCGAGGATCTCGTCTCGCTTTTCGCGCCAGGCGACGCGCGTGATGTCGGGAATCGTCTCGCTCGCGGCGTGGCGATACGTGCCGATCGCCAGGTCGACGTTGCCGAACACATCGTCGAGCTCGAGGCCATAGGTCTCACGGAATGCGCGCTCGAGCAGCGGGGTCGCGACCTCGAACCCGACCAGTTCCTGATACGCGTCGGCCTTGAACGTGCCGCGAGCGACCTGGAGGACGTCGAACGAGAACTCCACCATCACGTGGCGCGCCGGCGATTCGGTGAACAGGACTTCATCGCCGAACTTCGCGCGAAGCTTCGGATAGACGATCGGCAGCGCGCGATTCACGGCCAACGGATGGGCGGCGTTGTCGCTGGCGTAATGCGCCAGCGCACCGAGGGCGAAGGCATATTCGTCGACGTCGCGTGCGTCACGGATTAGGGCTTCGACGAAGTCGCCGGCCCGGACGTAATGGACCAGGTCCGTGAAGAAATGGCTGCCGAATGGGTAGTAGCCGAGATCCTGGATGAGCGAGCCGCCATACGCATACGCGCGAGCCCGGGCGACGTCCGCAGCCGACACACGGGGAAAACGTTGCCTCAACATCGGCGCCAGCTGTTCGGCCCACGCTGCGTCGATCATCGCCTCGTGCGCGAGCACTGAATACGCTGACGTTCGCGACGGGATCGCGATCAGCAGGAACAGCGCAAGCGACATTCCAAGCTTTCCCACTCAGCCTTGCTCTTCAAACCCCATGCCGAAGGCGTGTCCGAGGCTGTGGCGCCAGATCCGGCGTGATAGCCGAGCCTGGGCGAAGGGCATCGCGCTTGCTTCGAGTGTCGCAGAACGTTACTCCACGCCGAGCCAGCAGCGATGTGGCTTGGCAGTGGGCGAGGTGAACCATGGACAACCAAGTGATGATGGCGATCGTGATCGTCGTCGCCGTCGGACTCGTGGTCGCGGCTGTGTGGATGGTCATGCGGCGCCGGCAGACGATGGCGCTGCGCCAGAAGTTCGGACCCGAGTACGAGCACGTGTTGCGCTCGAAGGGAACCCCGTCGGAAGCGGAGCGCGAGCTGCTCGAGCGCGAGCGTCGCGTCTCATCGTTTGCGCTGCGCCCGCTGAGCGCCGAGGACGCAGAGCATTTCACAGCCTCGTGGCGCACGGTACAGGCGCACTTCGTGGACGATCCCCGCACCGCCGTCGTCGATGCCGATCGCTTGATCGCCGACGTCATGCGTGCGCGGGGCTACCCCGTCGAGGAGCCGGACCGGCGTCTCGACGACCTGTCAGTAGAACACGCTCATGTCGTGAATCACTATCGCGACGCGAATGCGATCATGACCCGGCACGAACGTGGCGAGGCCAGTACCGAGGACATGCGGCAAGCGATGGTCCACTTCCGAGCGTTGTTCGAAGAGCTCGTGGCGGCGCCGCATCGCATCACCAGGAGGGCATCATGAGTTCGGACCGCATCTCGACCCGCGATGTCGCGCGGACGTTGAAGGACGCTGAGGCCGACCGCCGGGACGAAGCGGCGGACGCGATTCCGTATCGGGACACCGTCGAGGATCGCGACAAGGACCGTGAGCGACAGGAGCGACAGGATCGGGCGGTAGCGATGTTCGCCGCCGAGGAGTCTGAAGGGTTCCGCACACAGTGGGACGCGGTTCAGACCGGGTTCGTCGATGAGCCCCGGCGCGCGGTGGTCGAAGCGGATGCGCTGGTCGCCCAGGTGATCAAGCGGTTATCGGAAGTGTTCGCTGACGAGCGCACGCGTCTCGAAGGGCAGTGGGGCCACGAAGATCAGGTGTCCACTGAAGATCTTCGGCAGGCGTTGAGGAAATATCGCTCGTTCTTCGAACGGCTCCTATCGTTGTGACGCATCGGGCGACCGGTGTCGGCCTGAAGGCGAACGTGTTGGCGGCGGCGACAATAAGTGGGCTGCGAGTTCCGAAGTTCCAAAGTTCCTGAGTTCCAGAAGTTCGTAACTCGGGAACTGCGGAACTCGGGAACTCGCGAACTCAGGAACTCGCGATGTGCTGGGCTATCATCAATAGATATGTCCAGCGCGTGGCGAACGGCCGTCATTGTCCTCGTTGTCATATCGGCGTCGGTGATGAGCGTCCTGCTCCAGGCCCAGGGCTCGAATTCAGAGGCCAAGACGGTGTGGAACGGCGTCTACACCGCCGAGCAAGCGCAACGCGGCCGCAACTTCTACGCCGAGCACTGCGCGCGCTGTCATGGCGGTGACCTTCAAGGCGGTGAACATCGGGCACTTACGGGTGACCGGTTCTGGGCCTCATGGCAGGATACGACGCTCGAGCGGCTGTTCCGCCACGTCGCCACGAACATGCCGCATTCCGAGGACGGCTCGCTCAAAGGGACCCTGAGCCCCTCGGTCTACGCAGACATCATTGCCTACATCCTGAGCCGCAACGAATTCCCGGCCGGCTCGACTCCGCTCACGGAAGCGTCAATCGTCGGCGTGCGCGTCGTGCGCAAGGGCGGCAGCGCGGAATTGCCTGCAGGCAGCTACGCGCACGTCGTCGGCTGTCTGGCGCCGCGCGGTGCCGATCGCAACTGGAAGCTGGTTCGCGCGTCGCGGCCATCCCGGGTGCTCGAGGGCGAAACCCCTGACGTGAAAGCACCGCTTGGCGACCGCGAGTACACCTTGATGTTCGTGATGACGTCGCTCGACAAGTTCGTCGGACACCGCATGTCCGTGCGCGCGTCGCTCATCGGCGAAGGCGGTGCACAAGGCCTCAACGTCACGACCGTGACGTCGGTCAGTGAAACCTGCCAGTGACCCAGCTGACACCGCCCAGGACCGACTCCTGAATCCTGATTCCTGATTCCTTCTGCGATCAATAATCACCCCCGTGCCACTGTCTCTGGTCAGTCGTCGCGTCGGTGAAGTCACTGTGGTCACGTGCAGCGGCCGGATTGTCGCCGGTCAGGAGTCGGAGTCGCTGCAGCGCTGTCTCGACGATCTGATTCCACTCAGTCCGCACATCCTGCTGCACCTGAATGGCGTCGACTTCATCGACAGCGCCGGTCTCGGGCTGCTCGCGCGCTATCTGACGCGCGTGCAGAACGCGCGCGGCACGCTGAAAGTCTGTGCGCTGTCGCCGAAGATCGACGATGTGCTCCGGGTCACGCGGCTCAAGGCGGTGTTTCAGCCCGACGAGACCGAGGCCGACTCGATCACCGCGATGCACCGCAATGCACGCGCAGACGCGACAGTCGGGACTGCCGACATCCTGTGCGTCGACTCGTCCGAAGACGTGCTGGCGTACCTGCGCGAGCTGCTCAGGGGAGCGGGCTATCGGGCGATCACTGCTTCGAACTTGCCGGATGGGTTGATTCTTCTCAAAGCGACGGGACCCAAAGTGGTTGTCATCAGCGCCGAGCTGCGCGCCGCGCGCTATACGCGCGCCGCCGCCGAGTTCAATCGCTCGATCGACAACGGGCTCGTCGTCGAGCTGCCGCCCGAGTTCTCCGGGCGCGATGCGGCCGATGCGGGGATGCAGGTCCTGAACGACGTACGACGATGCGTCGAGTCGCAATCGTCGGCCTCCGCCTGAGTTTGTCGAGCCTTCCAAGACACGTCGATGTCGTCATCGTGGGCGCGGGCGCGGCCGGCCTCGCGGCCGCACGTCACCTCACGGACGCCGGCATCGACGTGTGCGTGATCGACGCGCGCGATCGAATCGGAGGCCGCGTCTTCACCACGCGCGACGCTGACACACCCGGACCGATCGAGCTCGGAGCCGAATTCGTACACGGGCGCGCGCCTGAACTGCGGGCGCTGATCGAACAAGCGTCGCTGACGATGGTGGACGTCGCCGGCACCCGCTGGAGGACTGCCGGCCAGACGCTGCGCCGGTTCGACGATTTCTGGGAGCAACTCGACTCGGCGATGCGGCGCCACGATGGCGATCGGCGCCGGCCCGATCGCAGCTTCAACGATGTGCTCTCGGCCAATCCAGGCGGGCGTCGTCTGGCCGAGGCCCGTCAACTCGCGCGTCACTACGTCGAGGGCTTTCACGCCGCTGATCCATCGCTCGTGAGCGCGCAGGCGATGGCGGAGAACGGCAGCCCTGGCGACGACCTGCGCGAGCGCCGGATCGGGCGCGTGCTCGAGGGTTATGACCGGCTGCTGGCATGGCTGGCCGCGCCGCTCGAGCCGCGAGTGCACCTGTCGTCCGTGGTGACCGACATCGAATGGGAGCCGCGACGCGTGTCCGTCCGCGTCCGAGACGCTCGCGGAGAACGCGGCGGCGTGATTGATGCGCGCGGTGCGCTCGTGACCGTCCCAATCGGTGTGCTCAATTCAGGCCCCGACGCCGAAGGCGCGATCCGTTTCACGCCTGCGATCGACCAGAAGAGGAAGGTGCTCGAACGCCTGGCATCCGGGACCGTCGTTCGCGTCGTACTGCGCCTTCGCGAGCGCTTCTGGGCATCGGATGCATTCGCGAAGCGGCACGGGTCCGACGACCTGGACACCTTGAGCTTTCTTCATGGGCGGGAGGGCCCGTTTCCGACGTGGTGGACGGCGTATCCGTCGATCGCGCCGGTGCTGGTCGCCTGGTGCGGTGGACCGTGCGCGCGCGATCTGGTGCACCAGTCTCCGGAGGCGGTCGTCGACGCCGCGTCCGCGGCGCTGGCGCGTCACACCGGACTTCCGCGGCGGGCGATCGCGTCGATGATCGAGCAGACCTGGATGCACGACTGGGAGCACGATCCGTACTCACGCGGCGCGTATAGCTATCAGATGGTCGGCGGCAGCGACGCCCCCGCCGAACTGGCGAAGCCGATCCGCGGCACGCTGTTCTTCGCTGGCGAGGCGTCGGAGGCGTCCGGCGGCACCGGCACCGTCCATGGGGCGATCGCGACCGGAACGCGTGCGGCGAAGCAGGTCCTGCGCGCCCTCGGGTGAGGAGGGACCGGGAATTCCGGACACGATCTTCGGCCAGTTGGACACACGGTGGAAACGGGGGTCACGGAGGGAACGGGATTTTCAACACGGAGGAACGGGGAAAACGGTGGAAACAGATCGCGGTGTCGCGCACGCACGTCGCGCGGCACTGCGCCTCAAATTCGCAGGGTATCTCAATGCACGACGTGCGTGCGCGACACCGCGATTCCCGTTCACTCCGTTTCCACCGTTCCTCCGTGTGAATATTCCCGTTTCCCCCGTGACCCCCGTTCCCGCCGTGTTTGATCGCCCATTCCCACGCAGCACGTAGTACGTTCCTTGCACCCACGACACAATCGAAAGGAAAGCGGCTCCAGTCGCTTCGCGGAAGCTCTGTATGACGAGACTGCTGATGCTGTGGGCGGTGATCCGCCGATCGCTTGGTACCGTGCTGTCTGCACTTCGGCGAGGGGTGGTATGGCTCGCGCGCTCCGTCGCGTGGCTGTTCGCGCTCGTCTTCGGCCGTGTCGATTGGCATGCGCCGACGTGGCTGCGATGGGCACGTGCGCGCGCACACGAGGGGCGCGCATATCTCGTGTCGCGGCCCAAAGTCGCTGGCGGATTGGCGCTCGCGGTCGTGGCCGCCGTTGGCGCGATCGCCTGGTATGTCACG
>DASRJR010000247.1:0-3160 GCA_035649395.1 Vicinamibacterales bacterium | reverse complement strand
CGCCGTCGCGCTGCGGTGGCGCAGCATCAGCCAAAGCACGTACGCCGCCACAGGGACGTAGGTGATCCACGGTGGCCAGTACTCCCAGTGTGTCAGCCGAACCCACGACGAGACGAGCAGCCTGCGACGACGATACGAGCAGGCGAGAATTTGACCCGATCTCCACCGCATGGCAACACGTCTTCGATGCCGGCGAGGCCACGGGGTTTCACGGCTTGCAGCGCGTGCGGAGGCTGAAGCCTCCGCTCTACGAGGCCGTCCGCACTGCGCGTGTGACCAGCTTGAGACCAGCGAACAGCAGCGCGGCCGTCATCGTGAACTGCGAGACGCCCCCGAGCTCGCCGAGCAGCGGCGTCGTCAGCGTCGTGCCGTACACGGCTGTGAGAACAACGAGGAGCGGTGTCCAGAGCAATACCGCGATCATCGACCACCCGGCGAACGCAATCGGCCTGCGACCCCAAATACCGGCGGCCAGGTACATCGGCAAACGGCTGCCAGGCAGGAAGCGGCTCGCAAGAACGGCAACCGCCAGGTTGTCGTCAATCCGCATGCTGAGTGCGGTCAGCGCTCGCTGATCGACTCGTCGCGCGATCCATGGCCAGGTCAGCAGGCGTCGGCCCAGGACTCGCCCCGCGAGCCACAGACCGAGATCGCCGACGTACACTCCGAGCGCGCACGCCGTTAGTGCTGGCACGAGAGCGCTGTCGCCCGCGCGTACGAGCAGTCCCGCACTGATCGACGTGAGGTCTTCCGAGACGAACGTACCGAGCACGAGGGCGATGAACAACTGACCCGTCATCAGGCCGCCACCTGTACCACGACCGGCTGCGACGACCCGATCGCGCGATACGACATCGAGACGTGCTCGAGTCCCACTTCCACGACGGTTTGACTGACGGTGCGCGCGTCGGCGCGCCGCATGTTGACGCTGATCGCCTCACGCCCGGCCCACTGGTGATCGTGGAACCGGTCCTGCGCCGCAATGGGATCAGCCGGATCGTGGAAGACGCGTTGAAACAGCGCTCGTCGCGGTCCGGCCACGACCGCGTCACCAAGTGCCGAAGACGTGCGCATCACCGCACCATAGAGGAACGATCGCCGGTGGCGAATGCGATCGCCATCCGGCCAGCATTCGACCAGTTGATATCTGTCGAACAGGAGCAGGCGGAACGGCCGATAGCAATCGGCTTCGAGCTGCTGCGCGCGCGCGAGCGCCTCCGACACGGTGGCGGCACTGACCAGCGCGGGAATGATGAGGCCTCGGCTCACTGCGGCCGGCTCGTGTGGTACTGAGCGCCAGTCGGCGCGCAACGTCCAGTCCGCCGCAGTCTGGGAAGTGGCATTCAGCATCGCGAACACGACGCCGGTGTCGTTGACCGCGATCCAGGTCCCGCCGCTGTCACCATCGATCGGCATGACCGCGCTTCGCGCACCGGTCGACCACGTCACCGGCGGCAGACCGGCCGCGCGCGTCAGGCGTTCGTCGCGATTGCACGCGATCCGCAGCAGCAGCGGTTCGTCTCGTGTCACACGCGCGAGGAGGGATCGCGGAACCGCGGTCACCGTGCACATGCCAGGGCCTCCTTCGCCTTCGGCGCATCGGATGCCCGTCTGATGCGGCGTTCACGGTCGATCGGCGTCGACGGCGCCAGCCCGAATCCTCGCGCCGTGCCGATCCCGCGCGCCTGAAGCATCTGCGCGACGATCGCGTTGTGATGGATCGTGTGGTTGGCAACGAACACGAGCTCGCGACCGAGCGTCGAACGCGTCGTCATCATCGTCCCCGAGCGATCGAGCTGAGTTTCGACGTCCACATCGCGGGAGCACAGCGCCGGATCGAAATACGCGACCACCGTCGCCACGTCGCTGATCGCCCGAAGCGCCGCGCGCCGATTCGTCTCGATATCGGTGCCGCGGGCGCGACGGTCGTAGGCGCACACCCCGGTGTAGCTCGCCGTGAGCAAGGTCGTGACGTGGTCAAGGCAGTGGCGAACGTGCCCACCGATTCCACCAGCCGAGCGGCCCGGCGCCGGCGTCGCGTACTCCACATCGTCCAGCGCCTCGATCAGCGCTCGCATCTCATCGAGCAGTTCGACGAGCACCTGCATTGCCGTGACCATGACCGCTACCCGACCGCCTGCGAACTGAGCCACATCCCGACGACGGGAATCTCGTTGCGTCTGAGGACCAGAATCACCGCACTGGCGACGAACACGGTCAACGCGAGCACGAACAACAGACCACCGTCGCCCTGGACCTCGATGCCAAGAATCGTCAGGTGGCTGAGGATCGCCCCGGCGATGACGGCGAGGGCGAGCGCGGCCCCGACGGTCACCGTCGCGGGAACCAGCAGCAGGATGGCGGCAATGAGCTCCACCACGCCTGAACCGATGCGGCCCCAGGGCTCGGCGCCCAGAGTCGAGAAGATGTAGACCGACTCGGCGGCACCCGTGAACTTGAAGAACAGCGTCTGCAGCAGGATGACAGCCACGACGAACTGGAGCACCCAACTGACGACGGTTGATACGTTCCACGACCTCATGGCTCACTCCTCCAGAACCGGAACGGGTCCGGTGTGTTCATCGAATTGGATGTCGTCGGGGTGCGCGGCGTTACACGGTGAGAGAGGCGCCGGCGGGCGCGATGAACGCGCCCGTCGAACGCCCTGCGTGATCAGTCGCGGGACTGTGGGCCCGGCCGTACGCCGGGAACCTTCAAGCGGATGCGATACAACCCCGTCTGCGCAGTCAGATACAGCGTGCGGCCGTCCTCGTCCCCCCAGGCAAGGTTGTGCGGATGCTCGGGGCCAACGATCGTGCCGAGGTGCTTGCCCTCAGGCGACAGGATCCACAATCCGCCTGGGCCCGACACATAAAGGTTGCCGCGCACATCCACTTTCACGCCGTCGAGCGCATCCTCGCCGGCTGTGGACGTCATGTCGAAGAACACGACGCCGTCAGAGAGCGTGCCATCGTCGTGAGCGTGATAGCGCATGACGACCTTCTTCTTCTCGTCCCAGTTCGCCACGTAGAGGTAGCGTTCATCCGGCGAGAAGGCGATGCCGTTCGGCCCGGTCAGGTCCTTGGCGGCCAGCTGCAGCCGACCGTCCTTGAGTGAGAAGACGCCGCTGAACGGCAACTCCTTTCGGCGATCATCGAAC
>DASRJR010000246.1:0-55435 GCA_035649395.1 Vicinamibacterales bacterium | reverse complement strand
CGGGCGCTGCTCGACCGTTTCGACGGCACGGCGTCAATCGCGCAACTGGAGTCGTGGCTGCTCGAGCGATTCGGCGATCGGCTGGCGTCCGCTCGCGACGCCGCGGCGTTCCTCAAAGCCACGATCGATCGCTGCGGGTAGCAAACCAGCAGGAACCAGGAATCAGGATTCAGGCGTGGTCAAGCCCTCGGGCTTCAGGGCCGAGGCTTCGGCCCCAAGTCTCGGGGCGGCATCCTTCAACCTGAATGCTTCGACCTTGCCCAGCACTGATTCCTGATTCCTGATTCCTGATTCCTCTATTTCTTCCGCGTGTCTTTCTCGTTCTCCAGACAGATGAACTCCATCAGCTCGGTCTCGGGCAGCAGCGTGACATCGACCGACGCGCCCCACGGCCGCGTGTAGGCCTTCTGGTCGTCGATGGTGATGCCGATGTTCATGTGGCCGAAGTCTTTTCGCAGCAGCCGCGTCGTCACGTGCAGCGCCTCGGTGGACGGCTTCCCGAGCTGATCGAGCCACACCCTGCCGTTGAATCCGCGGCTGTCGATCACCAGCGTGTCGCCGTCCCAGGCCGCCGTCGAGTAGCCATGCCAGGTTGGCGTCACGTCGGGGTGCGGCACGAACTGGCGGCCGTCCATGAACGCCTGCCACCACAAGTTGAACGCTTCGTGCACGAAGAAGACGATGCGTGGTGTTTGTACGATTCGCCAGGGCGCCGGCGCGAGGAGCACCTTCGGGACGCCTTGCGGCAGGCAGTTGGCGTCGGGCTCCTCCTTCCAGAACTTGCCGGCGGCGCGCTCGTCGTAGAGCGCTTTGGCCCAGGGCTGGAACGGCACCTCCTCCTTCGAGTCCTTCGCGAGATTCCGCAGATATCCGGTCGGCGGACTCCAGATGCCTGAGAGATCAGGCTTGCCGTCAGGAAGACGAGGAGCAGGCGCAGCGAGATTCACCTTCCCGTCGGCCGAGCGCGGAACAGACGATGGAGGAACTTTGCTCCACTGCGCGAAGACGGTGGAGGAAGAGAGGAGCGCCACGATCGCGAGCGTCGACCATGTTTTCACGTCGCCTCCTATCGGGAAGGGCCCAGGCCACGGGGTCCGGGGTGAGTGCGAGCTGAGGCCTGCGGACCTGGGCCCTAGGGCCTGAGTATAGGGCTATAGTCACCGCGATGGATCGCGTTCTCGAGCCGCAGTTGATGGATGACGAGGCGCAGTCGCGGGCGTATGCGAAGGCCGATTTCAGCGCGTCGAATCAGCGGTTCGTCGACGAGCTCGTCGATCGGTTCCGTTCGCAACTTCGCCGCGTGGTCGATCTCGGCTGCGGCCCCGGTGACGTCACCATCCGTCTGGCGCGAGCGGCACCCGATGCGACGATCACCGCCGTCGATGGATCGCCGCCGATGATCAGGTTGGCGCGTCGTGCGGTGCGCGAGGCCGATGTCGATACCCGCGTGGGGCTGCTCGAGGCGGTGCTGCCGGACCTTCCGCTCGATGCACACGCCTTCGACGCCGTGCTCTCGAAGGACCTGCTCCACCACTTGCCGGATCCATCAGTGCTGTGGCGGGAGGTCATGCGATTGGGCGTCCCTGGCGCCGCAGTCTTTGTCATGGACCTGATTCGACCCGACACGCCCGAGATCGCGCGAGCGATCGTCACAACGGTTGCCGGCAACGAAGACGCGATTCTCCAGCAGGACTTCTTCAACTCGCTGTGTGCGGCGTTCACCATCGAAGAGGTGACCCGGCAGCTCTACGCGGCAGGCCTCGGCGCGTTGGAGGTGACGCGAAGCGGCGATCGCCACTTGTTGGTCCAAGGCCGCCTGTAGGGCCCGCCCTTGGGGGCCGCCGGTGGGAGCCGCCGGTGGGGGCCGCCTTTAGGCGGCCCCGCGGCTACCCCCGCAGAAACGCCCGGTAGCGCGCCGCCGCGCGGTCGAGCGCGCTGCGTTCGGCGGCGGTCAACCGGCGTCGCAACTGCGTGTCGATCGCGAGTCCGTTCTTGCCTGCGATCCCTTTCCACACGCCGGCGACCACGCCGTCGATGACCAGGTGATTGGTGAACTGACTGCTCATCGTCAACCGTGACGACCCGATGACCTCACGGTCCTTGTATCCAATCAGATACTCGTCGTACGTCGGCAGCAGATGCACGACCGCCGCACGGGGCCGTGCCGGTTGAACCGACGGCATCGACCAGTAGTCAGTGCCACCAACCTGCGAGCGCTCGATCGCCTTCCCCACCAGTTCGATACCGAGCTTGACGTCGCGAACCGTCAAGCCGGACCACCACGTGAAGTCCTTCACCGTCGCGGGACCGTGGCTGGTGAAGTAGCGTCGCGTCAAGGCCGCGAGCGCGTCTTCGATCGTCACACCCCTGGTTGGCGGGACGCGCGCGTCCCATCGCGCGTAGGTGATCTGGCGCCCCCGCATCGGACCGCTGCACATCACCTGACTGACCTCGAGGTCAATCGTCATCAGGCCAAGACGGACGCCGGTGGCGATGATGCCGCCGCGCCGCAACGCCAGCCCGAGCTCGGCACGCGTCAGCGGCCCACCGTCCTCGAGGGCGCGGGCAATCACTCGTCTCGCCCGTGACCGCGTCTCGGGATCGAGCTCGAATTGGCGATACACATACGCGCTCGCTTGCTGCACCCTCGGTGCGGTGATCGTCAGCATCCAGCCGATGTCCGCCGGAGTGACGAAGTGCCACGTCGATCTGAGCACGTGCGTGCGGAGAATGGCGCCGTCGTTGAACGCGCGCTCGATGTCGGCGTCGGTGCAACCGGTCGTGCGCTGTCCGAGCGACCATTTCGCTTCGGCGAGATTCTGGGCTTGAACGGCGCCGAGCCAGGCGACCGCGGCGGCTGCGTCGCGAAACTCGGACCGCAGCAGCCGCTGGTTGGCGAGCCGCTGGAGGATCAGGCGCTCCACGCGCCTACGCGGGACAACTCGTGAAAGTGCGAACCCTCGTCACCGATGCGGACGCCGTCCACCGCGACCCACGCGTGGCCGGTCAACGCGGCTCCTCGTCGATCGACGCCGAAACACACCCGCGCGGGCACGCCCCGTCGGCGCAGCAGCGCGCCGAGCACGAGGCTCTGTCGCAGACACGTGCCGCGCCACGCGAACGCTCGATACGGGGCTGCAGCAAATCGCGCCAGGCGCGCTCGGGCGGCAGCGTCGACGTTCGTCTGATTACGATGGCGTCTGACACGCTCCTGAACCGCGAGGATGGTCGACAACGGCAGGACGCGCAAGGCGATCTCGACCACGACCGCGAGCACGCACGTTTCGACCAGCGCCACGAAATCGGCTGACGTCCAGCTGCGAAGCCGATGGGCGGCCGAACGCATCATGTGTGAGCAGCTCCAGGGAGCACGGTTACCAATCCCTTGCTCGCGAGCTCGTCGACGAGTCTGGAGAGATCGGCGCGCAGCACGTCGGCGGTGACGTCGTACTCCTCGAGCATCACCGAACAGACATCGTCGAGCGGTCGCTGCTCCATCAGCAGTTGCCACATCCGCGAGCCGACAGGGTCCAGTCCGTAATACACACCCGACTGCAGGTTGAGCAGCACGACTTCACCCGAGACATCACGGTAGATCACGGACGGACCGATCTCCACGCGCGGCATGCGGATAACGCTAGCATGGAGCCAGCCCTGAGTTCAGAGTTCAGAGTTCAGGGTTCAGGGTTCGGTGGGTTCGTTAACGCGCAGCCGCGGCCGCCGCATCCTCGATGTAGGCGTCTTCGAGGTCCGGCGACATCTCCGCGACGTGTTCACGAACCTCGTCGGCCTGGTCGGCCGACTGGAAGGGGCCGACACGCACGAAATGCAAGTCGCCGCCCGCGGACAGCGTCTGGTACGCCGGCAGGCCTGCCTTGGCGAGTTGCTGCACGAGACCGTTCGACCGCTCGGGGCTCTCGAATGCGGCGACCTGCACGAACCACGTGCCACTGCCGGCCTTCGGAAGCATCGCCGCGACTGCGGTCGGCGCGACCGTGTTCGAGCTCACCGTATTGACGGACACGACTGGCGAATTGGGAGGGTGGTCTGCCCTCTCAGGATTCGCGACGCTCGCCGCCGCCAGCGCGATCGTCGACGACGGCGCCGCCGATGACACACTGGACGCCTGTGCGCGCGAACGCTGCAGGTTGAGCGAGATGCTGCCGGCCACCAGCATGACCCCCATGCCGAGCACGGGCAGCATCAGCCCTCGCAAGAACTTGAATCGGACCCTCCGCTGCGATCGTGGAGCCGCGACACGCGATTGCCATCCGCCTGCAGGGGCGAACGCCGCGTTGCCCTGCTCGACCGCCGGTGCGCTCGGCTGTCTGAACGTCGGCGTGAGATTCAGCAATGCGGTCAAGTCGGACGCCGAAACGGGCGGCACCTCGACGTTCGGTCGCGGTGCCGGGCGCGGTGCGGACGGCTGCGTCGGGGCCACCGGCTGCATCCGCGCAACCGGCTGTTGGACCGGGGGCGCCGGCCGGGCCACGGGCGGCTGCGAGAACGCCGGTGACTGTGGCGCTGCCGGAGCCGGATCCTCTGGCATCGACACGTCTGCGAGCCTCACCTCCGCGATCGTCGAGGCGCTGCTCAAGCGGAGATCTTCCATCGCTCTGGCGACGAGGGCCGGACTGATCACGGCCACCTGATCGGCCTGGCCGCGCGAGAGCGATCGATCGCATACCAGGTTGATCACGCGCGGCACGCCCATGGAAGCCTGGTAAACGAGATCGAGCGCCGCGGGTGAGAACGAGACGCGGTCCCGCTTCCCACCGGCGAGCGCCAGGCGATGCGAGACGTAGCCGATGAGATCTTCGCGCGTGAGCCGCTTGAGCACGCACCGCGTCGTCACACGCTGCTCGATCTGCCGCATGTACGGCTGCTTGAGATGGGCCTCGAGATCGGGCTGACCGACGAGGACGATCTGCAGCAGACGGCGGCCGGCTTCGAGCTCCGACAGCGCGCGAATCTCTTCGAGCAGCGGTGAGCCGAGATGCTGCGCCTCGTCGATGACGAGCACCGCGAACGCGTCGACCGATTCGAGCGAGGTCAGAAACTCGTAAAGCTGATAGCTCAAGTCGGGACGGCCCGCGCCCGACAGTCGGCCCTTCCTGAGATCCTCGACCGACACTTCGCCGAAGTCGACGAGGAGCATGCGCAGCAGGTCTTCGCGCGAGATGAACGGATCCGGCACGAACGTGGTGAACGTCTTGCGATCGAGCTGATACAGCGCCGCGCGGCACAGCGTCGTCTTGCCGGTTCCCATCTCACCGGTGACGACGATGATCCCTTCGCGCCTGCGAATGGCGGCGAGCAGCTCGTCGAGCGCCTCGGCGTGCCCCGGCGCGGTGAAGAGCGTTCGGGGATCGGTGGAGAGGCTGAATGGCTTGGCGCGCAGTCCGTAGTGAGGCTCGTAGGTCAGCGCACCGGCGCTGACGGCGGTATGCGGACCGGGCTCGGCGACGCCGGCGGCTGACGGCTTGTTGTCCGGTCCGTAGCCCTTCCACTCACTCATGCCGTAGCCATCTATCGGCGCCGCGTGTCTGCGATGACAGGCTACGGGGCCGCGACTCGCGGCATTCCCGGCGGTTTTCCTGCATTGCCGCGCAATTCTGCGTCCTACTCGGGGTGAAACCGCGGGCCGATACTCGTTCATCAGGAGGTCTCTGTGCGGGCGCAACGGCCCGCCGCGCGACGCAGCACCGAGCGGTCCCGACGACGATGTCGAACGACATACAACGACTGCCGCATGCGAACCCGCTGATGCGGGTGCGCCCGGCCGAATTGCACCTGCGCGATCGGCTGGCGGTGTTTTTTCGGTATCGCTACATCGCCGCGGCTGCGTTCGTCGTCGTGTTCGCGGGTACGGCCTTCTACGCCTATTCGCAAACGCCGCTCTATCGCGCGACGGCGCGGCTGTTGATCGAGCTCGAAGACGAGCGCTCGCTGGCGATGGAAGGGCTGACGACGAACAACAGCGCGAACACCTATCAGGACCCCGAGCCCTATTTCCAGACGCAATACCGCATCCTGACCGGACGCGAGCTCGCCCGGAACGTCGTCGACGCGCTGGGGCCCGAACGGGCGCGCGAGCTCGGATCGTCCCGCGACGCGCAGAGCGGTGCGCTGGCCGGACACGTGTCGGTCGAACCGGTGCGCGCGAGCCGGCTGGTCGACGTGAGCTTCGTCTCGCCCAATCCGACGTTCGCCGCCGAGGCGATCAACGCGCTCGCCGAGACCTACGTCCGTCAGAACCTCGAGCTGCGCCGTCAGAACATGGAGCGCAGCCTCGAGTGGCTGTCACAGGAACTGGCGCGGCAGAAGAACCTGGTCGAATCGAGCGAACGCGCGATGGCGCAGTACCGCGAAGACCAGAATGCGCTCTCGCTCGAAGACCGTCAGAACATCGTCATCGCGCGGCTCAATCAGCTGAACGATGCGGCGACGCGCGCGCGCGCCAATCGTGCCCAGAAGGAATCGCTGTATCGGCGGCTCGAGGGGCTGGGCCCGAACATGTCGCCTGATTCACTGCCGGGCATCCTGCAGAATCCGTTCATCCAGTCGCTCAAGACGCAGCTCGCGGAGCTCGAGCGGCGTCGCGCCCAGCTGTCGGAGCGCTACGGCGAGAAGCATCCCGACATGCTGACGGTGAACGCGCAGATTCTCGACGCGACGCGCCAACTGAATCTCGAGATGGGCCGTGTCGTCGACGGCATCCGTCACGAGTACGAGTCGGCGCGCCTCGAAGAAACGACGTTGGCCGCCGCACTCGACGAACAGAAGGGCGCGGCCACTGATCTCGATCGCAAGAGCGCCACCTACACCGTGCTGCAGCGCGAGGCCGAAACCAATCGAGAGCTCTATCAAACGCTGTTGAAGCGGGAGAAGGAGCTTCAGGTGCTGGCCAACAGCCGCGGCAACAACGTACGGCTGGTGGAAGCCGCGTCCGTCCCCGGTGCTCCGTTCAGCCCGAACCTGCGCCGCGCGGCCACCCTCGGCGGCGTGGTGGCGCTGCTCCTCGCCATCGGCCTCGTTCTCGCCCTCGACTACCTCGACGACACGATCAAGACCCCCGAGGACATCAACCGTCTCGGACTGCCCTTCCTCGCCCTGATCCCGGCCGTTCGCGGCGACCGCGAACGACCTGTACTCTCGGGCTCCAACGACTTCGGCGAGGCGATCCGATCGCTGCGCACGTCGTTGGCTCTGAGCACCGCGTCGAGCGGCAACAACGTCGTGCTGGTCACGAGCGCGCAGCCGCTCGAGGGCAAGACGACCACCGCCTGCAACCTGGCGACGGCACTCGCCTACGGCGGTCAGAAAGTGCTGCTCGTGGATGCGGACATGCGGCGGCCTGGCGTGCACCGCGGCCTCGGACTCGACAACGAGTGCGGGCTGTCTGAGCTGCTCGACGGGCGAGCGACGCTGGCGCAGTCCGTGCAGCGCCTCGTCGAGCCGGACCTGTGGGTGATGACGGCTGGTTCCCCGCCGCCCAATCCATCGGAGCTGCTCGGATCCGAGCGAATGGAATCGCTGCTATCGCAAGTGAAAACGGGGCCGTTCGACTGGGTCATCATCGACACGCCCCCGGTCCTGGCAGTGACCGACGCGTCGATTCTGACACCGTGGGTGTCGGGGGTGACATTCGTCGTCGGGTCGGAAATGACCCGACGTCGCCTGGCCGAGCGCGCCATCGAGACGCTCACTGCCGGACGACCGCGCATCCTGGGCGCGGTGCTGAACCGCGTGGACGTGTCGCGCAACAAGTATTACTACGCGCGGCACTACGGCTACGGCAATCGCTACCTGCTCGCCGAGCAGGACGCCGCGTAGACACTGCAGAAGGAATCAGGACGCACCAGCCTACCGGCGGAACCATCTCGCGGCACCGGCGACTATCCGATAGGCGTACAAGGCCGGTAGCATCGCCACACGCTGCACGCCGTACTTTTTCCTCACATAGGCAGCCGGCGGAAACACGTGCTCGCGGAGCAGGCGTGCCCGTTGACGTGGGCCGAGCGCCGTCAGATCAACGGCCAGTCGATCGACCGGCCGCAAATCCTTTCTGAGAAGAACCGCCGATGGCTCCTGCATGGCCGATAGCCGTCGAATGACTCCGTCCGGCACATCGGTGTGAAAGCGGCCAACCGCGAGGCTCAATCCTCGCGCGCTGATGCCGGCGATCTGGCGGTCGATGGCTGCCTCGACGAACCTGCGCCACTGCCCTGCCTCGAGATGGGTCGCAATCAGATGGATGTCGTAGACCCAGATCAAGTCGTCGGCGTCTGCATGGTGTGCCGTTCGATGGAGGCACGCAATCAGGAGCGCGTCGACAGACGACGGTACCCGCATGCTGTTGCGGCCGCTCAGGGCGACTCGATTGGCTCGGGCGACGAGTTCGGCGTGACTCGAGACACCGGCGACGATCTGCGGGTTCGCGATCCGCCAATGCAGATCGATGACGTGCTCGCCACCGACCTCGTTTCGTCGCACGAACATCGCTTGATATGAGACCAGGCTGCCGGAGGCGACCGGCGGCTCTTCATACCCCCGCGAGCGCAGCAGTTCGAACGCACGGTCGCGGGACTTGGGGGCAATGAGGATGTCGGTATCCAGGCGCGGCCGCATCCATGACTGCGGGTAGTGCGTGTGCGCCAGGGCCATGCCCTTGAAGACGAGCGGCTCGAGGCCCTCGGCTTCGAGGTCCTTCAACACTGACGTCAGTTCGCGGGTGGAGAGCTCGTCGAACAACGCGTTGAGGCGACTGGAGTGATCAGTTCGATCCGGAAGGAGACGATCGACCCGATGCCGCCGAGCGAGAGCGGCGAGACGCGCGCCTGCTTCCCCCACAGGCACGTCCCGTTCGCCACGGAGCACAGCGCACAGATCCGCAATGGGGTCGGGAGTCATTTTACGAACATCGAAAAATGACTCCCGACCCCATTACAGAAACGATCGGAAGAACATCTGACGGGCGGGAGGATGGTTCAGCAACGCCACAATCAGCTTGCGATGGCGATTGAACGAGGCGGTCCGGCGAATGATCGGCATGACGCCGTCCGTCCGCGCCAGCTCGAATAAACCCTCGATGTCTTCGTCGGGCATCCGCTGCGCCAACATTCGGAATGACAGCTGCGTATCGAGCTCGTTCTCCAATCGAGCACGCCATGCCCGTTCGTAGCTCTCCAACCGTGACGCAGACAACTCATCGCGGATCAGCGCCTCGGCAAGGACCTCGGACGCCAGCGACGCACTCAGCAGACCGTAGTAAATCCCCCCGCCCGTCGTCGGCTTGACGAGCCCTGCGGCATCGCCGACGACCATCAAGCGGTCATCGAACGTTCGCGAGATACGACTGAGTGGCAGGATCTTCTGCCGCGGCGCCGCCTGGCCCGGCTCGACGCCCCATCGTTCCGCAACCCGCGCCACCATCTGGTCGAAGTACGCCGGCGCGCGCCCCTCGGCCATCACGCCGATGCGCGCAAACGCAGAGCCTCCGCGCCAGACCGGTACGACCCAGCCAAACCCTCGTGGAGCAACGGCGCTGCCGAAGTGCACCTCGACGTCACCAGGACGACGAACGGACACCTCGCGCTGCGCGCTGTGCAGCAGCAGCGACGGGATGTCGAGACCAAGCTGCCGATGGAGCGCGTAGCGGCCGCCACACGCAAGGACGCAGGCACGGGCCCGTCTTGGCGCACGCCCGGCCACGCTGACTGACACGCCGCCCGCCTGGCGCGCCACGCTGGTCACGCGCGCGTCGCGGACGATGCGTGCGCCTGCCTGCACCGCGTCATCGGCCAGACACGCGTCGAAGGCCGCGCGGTCGACGACCACGGCCTCCACCGCGCCTGTTCGGTACACGACTTCGTGGCCGGCTGGAGAAAGGAACCGAGCGGTCGTCAGCTCGTTGAGGATCGGAGCGGATGAGAGGCCGAACTCACTGAAAGCCTCTCGGGCGACGATCCCGGTGCAGTGAACCGGATCGCCTATGGATGCATGTTCTTCGAGGACGACGACGTCGAGTCCTCGATGGGCGAGGCGGCGGGCAGCGAGCAATCCGGCCGGACCTGCGCCAATGACGATGGCGTCGTGCATCCGGTGACGAGTTTCAACGTACCGTGCTCGCCTGTCAACGTGGAATGCGAGTTCGCGCGGTTAGAACTTGGATCCGCGGGCCTCCCACGAGCCGCGGAACGTGATCCAGAACGACAGCAGGACCAGTCGCACGTCGAGCCAGAACGACTGCCGACGCACGTAGAGCAGATCGTACTTGAACTTCCATCGTCGTGCGATGTCTCGCGGCGCGTAGATCTGCGCGATGCCCGTAAGGCCGGGGCGGACACTCGCACGCTCCTGAAAACCTGGTACCTCCTCGAGCTTCTCGAGCGTGCCTCGGCCGGCTTCGATTTCGCCTGGACGCAACGCGCGTGGTCCGGTGAAGCTCATGTCGCCGCGGAAGATGTTCCACAACTGCGGCAATTCGTCCATCGCCGTCGCACGCAGCAGCCGGCCGATGCGTGTCACGCGCGGATCGCGCTCGGTCGCCTGAACGGCTCCGACGTGCGCCTCGGCATCCGGAACCATCGAGCGGAACTTCTTCACTTCGAAGGGAACACCGTTGAGCCCGGAACGCTCCTGTCCGTAGAACACGGGACCGCTGTCCTCGAGTTTGATCAGCAGCGCAATCAGGCCCCAGAGCGGGGACGAGGCAATCAGCCCGGCCCCAGAGAGCGCGACGTCGAACGCGCGCTTGGCGAGCAGCGAGCCGCGGCCGCGGACAGGCATCGACGACACTCGCGCCGCGCTCGCAATCGCGTCGTGGTAGACGGCCAGCGTCGATTCGCACATACGGGCCTCGGAGAAGACCTCTTGAACTCTGGCCCGTGCGGCAGCGCCGAGCGTCTGTCGCAGCGCGTCGTCGGAGACCAGTCGTTCGAGTGCACGATGAAGCTCGAGGGGGTCGCGCGGGGGAACCACCAGACCCGTTCGTTCGTGCTGGTTGACCCACGCGACGCCAGTGCCCAGATCGGTGCTGACCACGGGCCGGCCGCAGAACATCGCCTCGAGCTGCACCATCCCGAAGGTTTCCTGACGGGTCACTGACGGCAGGACGAACACGTCGCAGGCGTGGTACCAGGCGCGGAGGCTCTCGTCACTGACCTCGCCCAGAAAATGAACGCGCTCGGCGATGCCCAGCTCGCCAGTCAGTCGCATCAGCGCCTCACGCCGCGGACCGTCCCCGACGATCATGAGGTCGGCGTCGATGCCCGGAAGCGCCCGCAGCAAGACGTCAACCCCTTTGTAGTCGACGAGCCTGCCGACGAACAGCAGGGTGGGTCGTGCCGCCGCACCGCGAATCGATTCGACATTGGCGGCAATGGCCGGCGTGAGCGCGTAGCGCTCGAGCGCCAGACCGAAGGGCACGACGGCACACTTGTCGCGGTAGGGTGCCAGCGGCGCTGCATCCAGCATCGGTGGCGATGCGACGACGATCCGCGACGCACGGGACAGGGCAAACTCGAGGAAAGGCCGGTACAACCAGCGATACTGCCATCGCGGGCGGATCACTTCGCTGTGGAACCACACCACCAGCGGCATGGTGGGGCGAGCGAGGGCGTAGGCGACCAGCGCCATCGGGTTCGGCTCGTGAAGGACGAGCACGTCGGCGGTTGCGCGCGCGAGCCAGATCGGGAGTGCTGGCGCAAGCGACACGGCTCCGACCGTCGCCAGACTGCGGATGCGGACGACCGGCACGTCATCGACGACGTCGCGTGTCGTCGGGCCATTCCGGTTGATGACGAGCGCGCGTGTGTCGGCCGATCGGCGCTCGCCGCGGCACAGCATCGCGACCACGGTCTCGATGCCCCCGCGCGCCGGCGGATAGTACTTGCCCAGGTGAAGCACGCGCAGCTGGCTCATTGCCCTGACACGGATCGTAACGGCGCGTCGTCGGCGGACAGACCGGGAAGCACTTCGCGATAGACCTCGAGCATCAAGCGGGCGTGTTCGAGCGCGTCGAAGCGGCGTGCGTCAACGATGTTCGCGCTGCAGCGCGCGCGCCACGCGTCCTTGTTGAACATCCGCTCGTCGAGCATCGCCGACACCGCGGACGTCCAGGCCGCGATGTCACCGACCGGACAGTAAGTCGTGCCATCGCCACCGACCTCGCGCAGTGGCGGCAGATCGCTCGCCACGACGGCGGCGCCGCAGGCCTTCGCTTCCGCGACCGGCAAGCCGAAGCCTTCCCGCTCGGACGGTTGCAGGACGATTGCCGCGCGCCGGTAGACCGATGCGAGCACGCGCCGCTCGAGGAACGGCAGCACGCGAACGTAGGACCCGATCCCAAGACGGTCCACCTGCGTCCGCTGGCTTCTGGTGAACGCGCCGCCCACTCGAATCAGGCGCAATGACGGGTGCCGTTCCCGCAAGGCGGCAAACACGTTCAACAGCACGTCGATGCGCTTGCGCGGGATGGTGCTGCCGACGTGCAGAATCTCAGGGCAGCCCTCATCAGAGGGGCCGAGCAGCTTGGTGGCTTCCTGGTCGGCTCGCGGATCGGGAGTCGGCCGGCACGACGGGTGCACACCGTAAGGCACGACGGCGATCTGGGAGGCCGGCACAATCCCTGACGCGATCAACGCGTTGCGAGTGGCATAGCTACCGCACACGATTTTCCGCGAGGCGATCAAGCCGTTCAAGAGACGTTTGGCCAGCACGCGGCCGATGGCCGACTCGGCCCGAGTGCCTGGCAGCACTCCGGCGAACGCGTCGATGTCGTGACACATGACCAGCGATCGTCCGGGCGGCAGCTCGGTCACCAGGTGCGCGTAACTGTGGTCGACAATGTGGAACAGATCGAACTCGGCCATCCGCGGCTGCAGCCAGCGCCCGTAGTCCCATACCCGATTGATGATCCGGTCCATCGTCTGCGCCGTGCGTGTCCGGCCCAGGGCCGGCAATAGTGTGAGACGCTTGACCATCGCCGGCCGCACCTGTTCGGCGTCCACCACCCTCATTCCCGGCTTGCGCAGGCCCAGCATCAGGATCTCGGCGACGAGGTCCATGCTGTGCCAGCGTTCTTCAGCCAAGTCCGAGACGACCGCAATGCGCGGGCGCTTCATGCGGCCACCTCGCCCGGCGTGACCGGCTGGCTGGTGCCGGTGGCCGCTTCGACGAGACTCCGCCGCAATTCGGCAAAGGCTTTTTCGCGGCTCCACTCGCGGCACACGTAGTCGCGGCCGCGGCGAGCCTGCCGCCGCGCGACTTCAGGGAGCGCCGCGACGACGAGAATGGCCCGAGACATCGCGTCGGCATCGCGGCGAGGCGTGAGCGCGGCATACGCGCCGAGGTGCGCGGCCATTCCGCCGACGTTCGTCGCCACCACCGGCGTCTCGCAGGCGAGCGCTTCCAGCGGAGACAGGCCGAGCCCCTCCTCGAGCGAGCCCTGCACGAGTACATCGGCGGCGCGGAAGTAGTCGGCGAGCTCGCGCATCGGATGCACGGCCGGACGGCCCATGATCCAGTCGGACGCGTCGCGTATACCGATTGCGGATGCAAGGTCGATGAACCGTTGGTAGCCGCCGCCGAGATTCAGCAGCACCGCATCCAACCCGTTGGCGCGAGCCTTTGCGACCGCCTCGATCACGGTCTCAGGATCCTTCTCGTGGCTGATGCGGCTGGCCAGCACGATCAGGAACTTGTTCACCGGCAGATCGAGTTTCTGCCGCAGCACTGCGCGCTCGTGGACGGCGGCCGGCCTGAACAGGTGCGTGTCGACGCCGTAGTAGTAGCCCGGCTCGGTTCGCGGACAGGTCCGCGCAGCCACCTGCATCAGATACGGACCGAGCGCAAGACAGCGCGTCGCGAGACGGCCGTTGATCGCGAGGAGGCCGCGAATGATCGCCTCACCCACCCACGCGCTGAGCGCGCCAATCTGTCGCCGCTCACGGCGGCACTGGAAGTACTCGAGTGCCGGCATCGACATCGTCGTCACGACCGGCACGCGGCGAAGCCGCCCGACGACAGTCGCATTCAACGATCCGCGCAGCATCTCCTGAGAGAGGATCACGTCGAACTGCGACGCGACCCGCCACAGATAGGCAAGGGAACGAAGCTGGAACGCGAGACGGCCGCCTTCGATTTCGTGCACACGAATGGACGCCCGGCTGGCAGCGACGCGGGCACGCAGCGAGCTGTGCTTGTATGCGCCCGCCGGAACCACCATGGTCAGGTCACAAATCGTGCTCAGACCGACCACGAAACGGATGTCGGTGAACCCCTCGACGAAGAACAGCACGCGAAGAGGCGGATCGGTCGCTTCAGGGCGCATGTCAGGCGTGGTGGTCACAGAGTCGCCGCATTAGCGTGCACGTTCGAGCACAGTGAGCGTGTCCACCGTTTCGACCAGCTGGAACCGTTTATCGGGAAGAATGACTTCGTTGGTCACCTTTACGCTGCCGGCATCATCGATGTGACGGTGGCGCGACGAGCAACTGTCGTGGAGGGCGACGATCCCTCCCGGTTCGACGAGGGAACTCCACGCTTGCCAGTCGGCGAGCAGCCCCTCCTCACTGTGATCTCCGTCGATGAACACGAAATCCACCGGCTCATGACCGCGCGCAGCCTCGGTACCGGTGGTACGGACCCACTCGACCGTTCCGTTCGAGACCGTGCCGACTTCGCGGTGGGCGATGCGCGCCTGCAAACTGATCCCCAGCCGACCTGATGGAAACGGATCGACGGCAGTCAACACACCGTCTGGATCCATCACTTGCCGGAGCCGCTTCGTCGTGACACCGTGCCAGACGCCGATTTCGACGAGCCGCCGCCGGCCCGACGCATGACGCGCCAGGCAATGGCGTTCCGCCGAAGTTGTTTGCGTCTCTGCGGCGACCAAACCGAGCGTCCAGCACACGTAGTGCGTCAGAACCTTCATCGTTTTGGGGCGACGATCATGGAAGGCGGCACGGCTGAGGAGACCGTGTGAAGGGCATCGTACGCACGCAACACGGGTTCAGCGGCGCGGTCCCAGGTGTAACGGTGCAGGGCCGTCGAGCGCGCGTCACCACCGAGCCGCGCCCGCAGCGACCGATCGCCGATCAGCCGGCTCATCGCATCGAGCAGTGCATCCCTGGCGCGGATCGGCACAAGCAGGCCCGTTCGCTCGTGCGCAATCACGTCCTTCATGCCGCACGTCGACGTCGTGACAATCGGAAGGCCGCTCATCATGGCTTGGATCAGCGTCAGTGGCGTGCCTTCGAACAGACTCGGCAGCAGAAACAGGTCTGCCGCGGCGAAGGCCGCGGCCATTGCGTCTTCGTCACCCGGAGCGGTGCAGACGACGCGGTTGCGAACGTGCGGCGGGAAGTGCGCTGTGATCTCGGCGGGCGTAACGCCCGCACCGACGACGTCGAGCTCGAGGTCAGGGTATCGATCGGCGAGCACGGTGAACACCGGAACGAGATCCTCGACGCCCTTGTTCTTGCGCCAGGTTCCAGCGAACAGCACTCGCCGCGCACGCTCGTAACTCCGCCCTTCCGCAGCGCGCGCGTAAACTTCGTCGGCCCCCGGATGGACGCGGGTGACTGAATCAGGAGCACGCCCGAATCGCTCGAGCAACGTCGTCTTGTCGTCCTCGTTCAGGCAAAAGACGTGGTCGGCGCGCTTCAGGGCGATCTCGGCCGGCCAGAGGCCGGTCGCGGGATACGCAAGTCGCGTCCGCCACCGCGGCGCCTCGCGCCCCAGACGGCCCTCTTCTTTCGCGAGCTCCCACGCCCGACGCTCGAGCCCATGGCTCGTCACGACGACGACCGGCCCGTGGCGGCGTGCGCGTCCAACAGTGACCGGCGCGGCGCTGGGCTCGTGCACGTTGACGATGTCGTAGGGACGGCCGTCCTGTTCCGCCGAGATCGCCTTGTTCCGGACAGCCATCGGGAACGAAATACGGCGCCCCACCCAGCTGCTCCACTCGCTCGGGACGTCGTCGGCGCAGAAGTAGTCCACCTCGTGACCGGCCGAGGCCACGCGATCATGGATGAATCCCATCAACCGGCTCATGCCACCGGTTCTGGCTCGCGGTACCTGATGAGCGACGAGGATCCGCATCAATGAGGGTGGACTGCTGCCTCGCCAAATGCGCGCAGCAGCAGCTCGACGTGCCGATCGAACGCAAAGTCGGCCGAGAGACGGCCCGCGCCCTCGCGGAGTCGGGCCAGCGTGTCGGGATTCTCGAGACACGCGACGATGGCGTCGGCCAGGCCCTCGACAGTCGGCGGGTTGCCAGGCGCCAGGAAGCCGTTTTCACCGGACGTGAGCCAGTCAGAGATCCCGCCGACGGCAAACGCAGCCACCGGGAGCCGATGACGCGCCGCTTCCAGGCCGACGAGCGCCAGCGGCTCGGGCCAGAGGCTCGGCAGCACGAGCAGATCCGATTGCGCGCAGAGCGTGTCGACCGCCGCGCGTGCAATCCAGCCGGTGAAGTCGATCTGCAGGTGCGGTTCGCCACGGCGCATGCGCGAGGCGAGCGCTTCCCACGCCGCTCGCTGCGGACCATCCCCCGCGAACGTAAGATGGATGTTGCGGTTCAGCCGCGTCGCGACTTTGGGCAACGCCAGCAAAAGTTCCCGGCCGCCCTTCAACGGATCCATCCGCCCGACAAAGAGCAGCCGCCATGTTCGATCCTCGTGTTCCCCGCGATCGAGTGGGGCGTGGCCCATCGACTCGGGATCTGGCCCGTAGCGCACGTTGAAGACGCGCTCGGCGTTCAGTCCGTGATTGATGTACTCGTTCTGCATGTGTGTGGAATGAGTCACAATCGCGCGGTAACGCGACAGCAGATCGAGACGGTCGCGCTGTTGCCGATACAAGCGCGCCATCGTGACCGGGTTCCATCCGCCACACCTATTCGGGTAGTAGTGCGCCAGACAGCGCCAGCCGAACCGCCTTGCGCATGGCGTTACCACCGGCGACTTGAACGTCTTGGTGCCACTGATGCAGGTGCCGTAGTAGTTGTGGGCGAAGAACACGGCAGGGGCGACGTCGAGCACTCGTCGTTCGGTCGCGGGCTCGAGCAGACCGTGTGCATACAGCAGGCTCGGGTTCCATCCGCGCAACGAGGCCAGTGCCGCATCGAGTCCAAGCGCATTGACCGACCAGCGCGGCGCATCCGCGGGCAGCGGAATCTCGTCGTAGTCCGACGGTGTCTCCACCTCGTGCCAGAGCGCGACTTCGTGTCCGGCGCGTTGCAGGTACGGCAGCACCGCGCTGAGATAGGTGCCGGTGCCTCCGATGCGCCGATTGCTCCAGTTGACGATTGCGATGCGCATCAGGCGGCCCGAAGCGTGGACACGAGACGCTCGATGGTGAAACGGGTCTCGTAGAGATGCCGACCTTCGTCGCCGAGGCGGCGGCGCTCCTCGGGGTTCGTCAGCAGCGCCGCGACCATCGCCACGAACGAACGCACGTCGCGCACGTCGGCCAGACGCACTGCGCCGCTGTCCTCCCAGAGCGGCTCCGTCAGGTGGCCGCGTGTCGTCACGACGGCGCGGCCGGCGGCGAGGCAGGACATCGCGCTGGTCCGGCGTGAGGAAATGCCGTCGGGGTACGGCTGCACGAACAGGTCGCAGAGACCGAGCACCGCACCGAGATCCGCCGGCGCGACGAATCCGGTCGCGTGCACCCGCGAGGCCCAGCCGCCGTTGCGGCTGAGGAGCGTCTCTCGGAACGCGTTGCCGCCGGCACCAATGAGCAGCACGGACGGCATCGATTCGTGTTCCAGGATGGCGGCGAGCCGCTCTTCCAGCAGCGACGACACTTCTCGCCCATACGAGCCGAAGTGGCCGATCACCGGCCGCCAATCGCTCGCGTATTCACGCCGCAGCATCGGCAACGGAGCCGTGGCGTCTTCGGCACTGCCGGGCACGGGCAACCACTGCATCCTGAGCGTGCGGCCGAGCGCGTACGGGCGTAACCTCTCTTCCCACGCCGGAATCGACATCCACACCTGTCGCGACGCCGCGAGCAGGACGACAGTCATCAACCGATGCACGGCGGCCATCGCGCGATGACGCAGCGGGCCGCTGAACTCGATATACGGCTCGTGCACCATGAGCTGCACGTGATCGCCTCGCCACGCGCGCGAGGCCAGCCACAGACAGAACCCCACGTTCATCGATCGATAGCCGAACCCGTGAGGGACCCACTGGACGAGAAGGCGGCGCGGGGCGTCGTACTCATTCAAATGTCGATCTAGGCGCCGGAGATCACTCGGGCGGATGCCACCCATGTCACCGTGCACATGGACGCCGCTGCTTGCGATCTCGCTCGGGTGATGCGGGCACCACACATGCACATCGTCGCCGGCCGTGACGAGCGCCTCTGCGACATGCCGTGTGTATTCGCTGACCCCACCGATATCAGGTGGGTACTCGCTCGTGAGGATGTGCCAGCGGTTCACGACGCCTTCGTCTGCAGCCGATTTGCCTGGCAGCGCCACATCCGGCTCACGGCGTGTTGAAGCTGCAGCTTGATCGATTCCGCGCCGAGCGGCTCAATCGCGCGCCTCGCCGCTCGTCCCATTTCGGGCAAGGCGTCACGGTGCGTGAGCGCACGGTCGAGCGCCGCGATCAACGCGTCGGAATTTCCCCTCGGCACGACCCAGCCCGAGCTGTCATCGATCCACTCCGACGCGCCGCACGCGTCGGTGGTGATGACCGGTAACCCGCACGCCATCGCTTCGGCGACGACCAGTCCGAAGCCGTCGTGCAGTGTCGGAAGCACGAACAGCTCGCCCCGCTGATATGCGGCACACGGGTCGTCCGGCGCGTGCGACACGTCCAGTCCCGCACTCATGCGCTGCAACAGGCGACGGCTCCACGGGTCGCCAGTGGCTCCAACGATCTCGAGGCTGAAATGGCGTGCGCCGAGCCGCGACATCGCCTGGAGCAGATACGGAAACCCCTTACCCAGCGACACGCTGCCGACGAAGACGATCTTCAGCGGTCCGCTGCCTGCTGCCGGTTGTGACGGAATGAACCGACGAAGGTCGATTCCCTGCGGGACGACAACGATCTTGCTTTCGCTGACGCCGCTCTGCATCAACGAGCGCTTCGCCCAGGTGCTCGAGACCCGAATGCGATCGGCCAGCCGGTATTCGTCCTCGACGCGCTGCACCATCGACTCGCTCGGATGGCCGAGATACGGGATGCCAGTCCACCTGGCCGACTCGAGACACAGCTGCGCGGCGAAGTCGCGGATATGCCCGTTCGGATTGTCGAGGACGGTGGTCGCGCCCTGCGCACGCGCCGCCTGCAGGCTCTCTCGAGCGATCTGCGTGAAGAAATATCCATTTCGAAACGGCCGCGCGGACAGCTCCGTCGCAAGCCATTCTCCGAACCGGCGATCGATCTCGAGTTGATACCGGCCGGTGAGATATCGCAGCCATGTGTACCGCCGTCGCCACGACGAGACGAGCAGGTCCGGTGGCACCACATGGTTCACGCCGTGCCGCGCCTGCGTGATCGGTCCACAGACTCGGAGGTCTGGAACGAGATCGACAAGAGCGTCGAGCACGTGACCGGCATGGTGACCGAGGCCGCCGATGCCTGGAGGTGTGCGAAAGGCGAGCACGCTGTCTCGTTGACGGGCGCCGGACATCGGGATGACGGTCACGATTGGATGCCCACACGCGCGACGGCTCGTGTCACGGCCGACATCGACGCCAGCCACGGCGCGAGGCGGGCTCGCAGCAGCGGCCCCAGGGGCGGGGCGCTGAGCACGGGCAGCATGACAGCGAGGTACGCGAGCGACACGACACCGGCCAGCATGGCGAAGGAGAACAACCCGCGAACGGTCCACGTCGTCGTCACGACACTCACCGCAGCGAGCACCGCCGCCACACGCACGAACCATGGGACGAGCGGCGCGAGGAACGATTGCGGCGATGTGCCAGCTTCCCGAGCCAGTGCCCTGAAATTGCTCGGCAAACTGATCGCGACGGTGCCGAGACACGAGCCCACCGCTGCTCCGTACAAACCGAACATCGGCGTCAGGATCAGCATCGCCAGTGCGGCAACCACGCCATCGGCAATCGACGTCAGCGCGAGTCGCCGCTCGTTGCCGAAGCAGAAGAGCGTGTAGGTGGCGGTCGCATTCAAGTGCCGGGCAAGCATCCCCGCCAGCAGGATCGCGGTGATCCCGATGCCCGCGAAGCGCTCCTCGCCAACCCACCAGGCGACGAACGGCCCGTTCACGGCCGTCACCACCACGACGATGCCGCCGCTCAGGAGCAGCATGGCCTGCGACATGCTCCGCGAGACCTCGAACAGACGTTCGCGGGTCGCCGCTGTTCGCAGCTCACTCAGGGCCGGCAAGGCCAGCTGCATGAACATCTGCGGTTGATTCGCCAGCATCGTCAGCAGACGGCCGGTGCACGCATACGGCACGACGGCCGCCGGCCCGAGGAGCTTGCCGACGATGACGAGATCGGTTCCGACGAGGAGCACCTGGGCGATTTGGTTGAAACTGATCCAGACGCCGCGCGACAGCTGCTGTTTTGCAGCGGCCAGCGTCAAGGCCGGCAGCTGCGACGGCATCACGTCAGGAAAGTTCGTCGCAAGCCTTCGCCATGTCGATGCGGCGGTGATGACCTGGGTGGTAATCCATCCACACGCCAAGGCGATCAGTCCCCAACCGGCCCAGGCGCCAATGACTGTGACGGCCGCCCCACTCGCCCACGCCGCGATCTGCACGATGCCGAGGAAGGCGAGATCCTGGAGGCCCTGCAGTACGGCGCTGAACACGCGCAGCGGAAACGTCAGGACGAACGTCAACACGACGATCGACAGCGGCCAGCGGAGGGCGGCCCACTCGGACGGCATCAGCCAAACGGTCACCGCGCCGGCGACGACGACGATCGGAAGCTGCCATAACACGAGGCGTGCGGTCTCAGCGACGAGGTCTCGTAGCACTGCGCGATCGCTGCCGGCACGACCCGCCGCAGCGGCCACTTCTCTCGGGATGAGCGCGACCACGCCCAGATCGAGCAGCGCCAGATACGTCAGCACCTGAGTGCCAAGCAGCCACAGGCCGTAATCGTGCGATCCGAGACGCTGCAGGAGATACGGCGGGATCCACAGACCGACGATGATGGTCGCCGCGGTCTGGATGTATCCGAGGCCCAACCCGCCCAGGAAGCGCCGCAGCCGGCTATCACGCATGCAGCGGTCCGTCGCGCGGGTCCCACATCGGCTCGTGGTGTCGATGCGTGGCGCCATACAGTGCGCCAGTAATCGCCCAGAACATGATGCCAAGCTGCGTGTTGAATACCGGCCCGGTCATGCACAGCGCGATCAGGATCAGCTGCAGGCACAACACGATGACCGCGACGTCCTGCCACGTCTTCGATGCCGCATAGACGGCAAGGTTGTAGGTGTAACGAACGGCCACGGCGAGCGCGCCGCCGTACAGCAGCCAGAGGGGAATGCCGCCATCGAGAAGCCATCCGGTCAACTGAATCTCGACGTGGATCGGAGGCGCCTGCCACAGCGTGGGGTCGCCGAAATACACGTGCATCATGCCCCACCGTCCGAGACCGGCCCCGAACGGAAACTCGTACAGCAACTCCGAGAGCGTGTAGCGGATGAACATCCCACGCTGCTCGGAGAACATCCTCAATGCGCTTTCGTCAGTGAGCCCTGAGAACCTGTCGGTCACGGCATCGCCGCCGACGGCGCGCGCCCAGACGTAGCCGCCCACAACCAGCGCGACACCGGCGGCGAGACTCAACGTCCCTTCAGCGGTCCGCCCCTGCC
Source organism: Vicinamibacterales bacterium (assembly GCA_035649395.1). Classification (GTDB taxonomy): domain Bacteria; phylum Acidobacteriota; class Vicinamibacteria; order Vicinamibacterales; family UBA2999; genus Gp6-AA40. The sequence goes on along the minus strand of DASRJR010000246.1, from coordinate 33,620 downwards.
GCAGTCGTAGCACTGCAAACAGCGCCACGCTTCCCGCAGCGACCATCGTCAAAGAGCGCACGTGCGTCAGATACAGCGCGGTCATGCCGGCCACGGCCGCCGCGAAGCAGCAGGCTCGGATCCACCAGCGGCGATCGCTGCCCAGCGCGAGCGTCAGGCCGAGGATCATCGTCATCATGCCGGACACCGCGGCACCACCCGGTAGATCGCTCAGGCCAGGTGGCCGGACGATCTCGCGTCCGTTGGCACCGACATACGTCAGCGACTGCACGAGGTTCGGATTCAACGACTGTGCGAGCGCGCTGAATTCCGGCGGGAGGAATGTCGCCGGGAAATAGACCTGGAGGATCCCCACGGTGGCGCCAATCGCGCTGGCAGCAAAGAAGACCCACAGCACCTGGTGGAAACGCTCCTCGGTACGAACGGCGCGCGCCATCCAGAACACCGGCGCGGTAATACAGAGCTGAAACACGATCTGCGCCCCACCAGCCATCCAGTGCGCGGTCTCGTGGAGCAGGTTCAGGAGTAGCAGTCCGAACGAGACGGTCAACCACGTCGTACTCGCGGGCAGCGACTGCTCGTTGCGCTGGCGGAAGTAGTAGACGAGCGCGACTCCGCTCAGCACGTACGGTGTGCCGCGCACGATGGTTCGGTAGGCCTGCGCCCCGGGCAGGAACAGCACCAGGTTCCAGAGCAGCTGGATCGCGATGAAGATCTCGGGCCACCCCCACTCTCGCTTGCCCGCGACGATGATGTCGTCGGCGGCGTAGGCGTCGAACGAATGCCAGTCGTGCGGTAGCGCGTATCGACCGCGTCCGGACATTCCGTCGGCGCTAGGCAGCATGCGATGTGACATGGAGTCCCGTGAGTTCGAACAGCACGTCCTCGTACGCGGCGATCATGCGGGCGAGCGAGAACTCCCGCGCACGCCGCAGGCCCGCGGTCGAGAGCATCGCGCGGCGTTCGGGATCGGTGAGCAGCGCGACAACGGCGTCGGCGAAGTCGTCGTCCGACGGCATCGACCCAAACACCCCGTCGCCAAGCACCTCGATGCTGCCGGGATTCTCGGTCGCGACTACCGGCGTGCCGCAGGCCATCGCCTCGAGGTATGGCAGGCCGAAGCCTTCGTATGTGCTCGGCGAGGCATACACCCAGGCGCGACGATAGAGCGTCGCCAGCTGCTGATCGTCGACTCCCGTCACGTAGGTCACCGATGGATGCGCCGGTCCCGCGCCTCCAACGATCGTCAGTGACGCCGATGGACAGCGCGGTTGGATCTGATTGGCGAAGACGTCGAGCAGGAAGCGACCACGTTTGCGTCCGTCAAGGGCGCCAACGAAGAGCAGCGACGGCTCCTCGGATTTGCCTGGAGGCCATGGCATGAACATGCGTTCGTCGACGCCGTGGGGAATCACGCGTGCGACGAACGGGTTGTCGCGGGTCGTATTGGTGCTGACCGCGACGACGCCGCGCTGCGTCAACGCCGTCAGCAATTCCTGCGCGTACACGCCGAGCTGCAGAACATAGCGGCCGACCGAGGTCGCCGAACGGGCCTCGCCAAGCGCGCTGCCGTGCATGACGCGCAGCACCGGCTTGCCGATCACGGGGGCCAGCAGGCTGTCGCCGTGGGCGATGATCACGTCGAACTCGTGGTAGTCAGGCAGCAGCGTCAGCACGTTGCCGAGGTACCCCATCGTGGCTCGGCGGCCGGCCCACGTCTCGACGAACGATCGCCACGGCAGCTCGCGCACACGATAGGCCGCGCGAGACGGCCGAGGATCGTGGCTGAAGACCACGATGTCGTGCCCGCGCTGAGCGAGGCCTTCGGCGAGCGTGTGAGCGGCTCGTTCGATGCCACCTCGCTTCTGCCCCTCGACGGGCAGGCTGTAGCTCAACATGGCGATGCGCAGACGCGGGAATCGGGGCACGGTCAGGCCGCGTGAACGGACGACAGCAGTTCATGGATGCGGCGCATCTGGCGCGCCGGATCGCAGATCTCGTGCGGACGGAGCCGGGCGCGCACGCCAAGACGCGCGCGCAGATGTTCATCGGCGATGAGGCTGCGCAACGCCGCCGACAACGCGGCCACATCCTCCGGCGGCGTCAACATGCCGCACGACGGGTCGACGATCTCGCACGCCCCGCCGATACCGCTCGTCACGACGGGCAGCCCCGCGTGCAACGCCTCGACCAGCGACAGGCCGAATGCTTCGGGGAGGCGATTCGGCTGGCAGTAGATATCGGCCGCGTTGAGCAGCGCCGGCACGTCGCGCCGTTCGCCGAGGAACCGGACGCGATCGGCGATGCCGTACGTACGCGCGACCCACCGCAGCTCGCGGAGGAACGCGGCTTCAGTCGTCCGCTGGGGACCACCAACCATCCAGCACGTCCAGCCAGGCTGATCGCGCAAGGTGGCGAGCGCATCGAGCAGCACACGCTGGCCCTTGAAGGCTTCGAGGCGGCTCACCTGCACGATCACGACATCGCGAGCGGGTGTCTCGAGATGCAGCCGCACGGCGGCGCGCGTCGCGCCGCCCTCGACATCAGGTCGCGAGACCGGGCAGTAAACGTGTTCGATGTGCGCGGGCGACAGCCATCGAGCCGCACACTCGGCCGTGAAACGGCTGCTGCAGATCGCGAGATCGGGCTGCGTGCGACTGGCCAGTCGTTCGAGCCAGTGACGGCCGCGTCCGGCCATGTGGACCCACATGACCAGCGGAAACCCGCACCGGCGAATCGTCGAACCAAACACCACACACGGCCAGGGCTGATGGCAGACGATCACGTCGGGTCGATGCTGTTCGAGCACCGCGTGCAGGCGCTGCCGGGCGCGCAGCACCGTGTGCGGGCGGCTGATGCGAACGGTGCCAAGCATGCGCGGAGGGGAGCCGAGCGCCGTCAACTCGGCGCTGAGTCGCCCTTCCCAGCAGACGGCAAACTCGGAACACATGTCGGGCACGGCCGACGCCTCGCGTGCCAGCGTGGCGAGAAACGTCTCGACACCGCCGTACATATTGCCGCTCGTCAGATGCAGGGCTCGCATCACTGCTCGTCTTCGTTGGGGCCGTATGCGTGGGTGCCGCCTTCAGGCGGCCCACTCACGGCGTGGCCAGTCGTTCGTAGATCGGTGTGAACTCGTTGATGAGCCGTCGTCGCGTGAATCGCTGTTCGGCCGAGGTGCGGGCGGCCGAACCAAGCCGAGCACGAAGGTGTGCATCCCGGACGAGCATGTCGATCGCCTGGGCGAGGCTTCGAGGATCCCCGGGTGTGTGCACGAGCGCATTGACGCCGGGCTCCGTCAGTTCGCGGGCGCCACCGGCTCCGCTGGTGACGACCGCCTTCGCACACGCCATCGCTTCGGCAATGACCAACCCGAACGGCTCGGGATCCGTGCTGGCATGCACGACCACATCCAACGCACGCATCGCCGCGGCCGAATCCGCAACCAGCCCTGTGAACCCGACGCGATCGCCAAGGCCGAGCGATGCGGCGACGCTCCGAAGCTCCTCGAGCGTTACCTGACTACCTGCCGTCTCGTAGACCGGACCGCCAATCACATAGCCCCGTACACGAAGCGAGGGGGCCAGCAGGGCGAGCGCGTCGAGAAACGTGCGATGCCCCTTCCATCGCGCGAAGGTGGCGACGAGCCCGACGCGAATCACCCCCTCCGATCGCTCCAGACCCGCGAGCGTGTCGAGGTCCAACTGCGGCCCCTCGGGCGTGAACCGATTCAGATCGACGGCGTTCCACACCGGATGAACGTCGAACTGCGGGCCGCAGACGGATCGCATGTCGTCGGCGACGCTGCGCGAGTTGGCGACCGCGGTGGAACAGCGATGCGCGATCAGGCGGAGCAGCCGCGCCATCATCACGCGACGAGCGGTGTAGTCGTGCAGATGCCAGAGCACTGCCGAGCCGCGTGGCCGCGCCAACGCGCCCAGCACGTGCATCTTGAATCCGTTGGTGTGAATCACGTTCGGCCGGCGGTCGCGCAGCACCGCCCGCAGCCGATGGAGATATCGCGCGGCCGGCCACGCCAGACCAGCGCAGCGCAGCATGAACCCGACGCGCGCGCCAACCCCTCGGCCCACGCTCCAGTCACCGAGGCGGGCCAACGACTGCGGAAACGGCAACACGTGCACGGGAACACCAAGGGCCTTCACACCACCCACGAGCGGTCCGTCGGAGGCGACCACCACGTCGAGCGACCACGAAGGATGGGATTCCCGGAGGCCGGCGAGCAGCTCGAGCAGCGCCGCTTCGGAACCGCCCCGCTGCGCCGTCGGCGACAGAAAGACAATACTCACAGCAGGCGTTGCGGGACGACGATCGTATCTCCGGGCTGCACCATGTCGGTCGGCTTCGCGGCGAGCTCTTTGCGTTTGCTGTTGACGATCCGCTGGATCTTCAGCCGCCGGTTCGACCCGCGCTCGGTGATCCCGCCTGCCGTGGAGATCGCCTGGAGGACGGTCATGTTGCGCTCGAGCGGAAACGAGCCCGGGTTGCGGACCATGCCCACGACGAAGAATCGATCGACCCTGGGCACGAAAATGGTGTCGCCGTCCCGGATCATCACGTTGCGCGACAGGCGACCGTCCTCGATTTCACGAAGGTTGATGTGCTCGATGAGCGCGTCGGGCCGATCGGGCATCGTCGGAACGTCGGCAATGATGCCGCCGTTGGGATGCAGGATCAGCACCTCGTCACCCGCGGACGCGGTGGTTGCCCCCGCTTGTGCGAGCGCATCGAGCAGCGTGACCGCACCGGAGAGGACGTATTTGCCAGGGGAGCGCACTTCTCCCATGATGAACACGCTTTGACTTCGGAAGACCTCGACTTCAACCGTGACCTGCGGATCCCGCAGATAGCCATCGGCCAGCCGGAGCCGCAGCAGCGCCGCGACGTCGGCGACGGTGCGGCCACCCGCAGGAATGCGACCGAGGAACGGATAGCTGAAATAGCCGTCGTTTTCAATCCGGAACGCCCCCGACATCTGCGGCTCGCCGAACACGTTCACCCGCAGGACATCGGCCGGGCCGACGACGTAATTGACGTCTTGCTTGAGCGGTGGCTTGCCTTGCGCCGCGAGCACCGCACAGATGAGAACGAAAGCTGCACCCTTCATTGTCTACAGACCGTAGATGGCTGAACCGAATACCCGCTGACGCTCGTAATCGCGTCCGATCGGGTCGCTCGACGTCCGCGTCGTTCGTTGATAGACCAGCTCGAACCGCATCCGCTTCTGAATCTGCAGTGCGAACCCACCGCCAACCGTCCTGGTCGTCTCGACTCGGCCATCGAACGACGATGCGCCCAGTCGCTGATGCCGCAGGTGACGACGCTCGCCGATCGCGATCACTTCGACCGGCCCGAAGACACGCTGCGTGAGCGTCACCACGCCACCCGACTCGAGGTAATACGGCTGCAGCGGATCGTAGGAGTAGTCGACGTCGCGATCGGCGTCGAACTTCACTTCCAGCAGATCGCGGAAGACGAACCGAAGTCGTGACGTCGCGGCCAGTCCGCCGTAGTCGGCGACCAGCGGGCTGAGCGGCTTGAACTGCTGATAGCCGGCGTTCACGTGTCCGATGATCGCGCCGCCCTCGTTGAAGTCGAGCGATGGGCCGACGAGGAGCTTGTTGGCATCGCGCAAAGGCGCCCGGTCAAAACGATCGCGCTCGACTTCGACCGTGAAGCCGGCAGTCGTAAACGGCGTCACGCGCACGCGCATCCCGCCGGCAAACGTGTGTGACGTGTAATCGAGCTGCTCCGAGAGCCACGCGCCCTCATAGGTGGCATCGCGGTCCCAGGTCGTGATCTCGCGCCGAACCCAGCCGACCAGGGCCGTATTCGACGTGACGTCCATGTCGCTGCCGATCGACATGAAGGTCTGACGCTGACGGACGCGCGCGTCGATCTCGTGGCCGCGCCGCTCGCGCCGATCCGCGAAGCCGGCGGTCGCGAACGGCCGAAACCCAGGGCTCACGACTTCGTAACGCCCCTCGAACACGCCGCTGATCGATTGCTGGTCCTTGTAGGCCTGGAAGTAGACGAGGTTGCCGAAGCCGGTGCCGACGAACCGCGTGTTCGCGATCGGCACCACGACGAACAGGCGCGGCACCACCGAGTAGGTGAAATCGCCCTTCTGTCCGTTCTGGTCGTTGTAGACATTCGAGTCGGTGCCGGCATCGCGCACGGCGAACGTCGGATAGAACGACATCGGTCCACCGCGTATGACGTGGGTCTCGGGCAGGATCGGGCTCGTCTGCGCCGATGCGAGTGCCGCTGACATCACGATCAGCGACGCCGTCACACTGAGCGACCGCGCCACACGAGGAACACGCATTCGAGGTTTTACCAATGACACGAGAGCGAAGCTTCGCCCTGCCACTCACACGTAGAGGCGCGCTTGATGTCGGTGAGCCACCACGCAAGGGCGGTGACCCGACAGTTTTATCGACGCGGCGTGTAAAGAGCCTTAGAGATGAGGCAGTTGTCCGCCTTCACCTTCGGTTGCGGCGAGCCAGGCTGGAATGTGCGGTTCTGTGAAAGCGCCGACGCCAAGGCTACGGCGCTCAGGGCGCTTCAGTTCTTCAGACAGGTCACGAGCGACCAGATGCGCGGGAAACTCACCTTCTGAATCGACAACGGCTTGAGCTCGGCCTGGGCCAGCAGGCCCGGCAGATCCAGATCCGACTTGAACCCGATGTGCACCGTGAACGGCGAGATCGCGCGCTCGACCTTCGCCATCAGCGGGCTCGAGCTGCGGAAGTGATTCAGGATGACGATCTTCCCGCCCGGGCGGCAGACCCGACGCATCTCGCGGACGACGCGCACCGGATCGGGCACCACGCTGATCACATAGGGCGCGTAGACGATGTCGAAGAGCTCGTCGGGGAAGGTCAGGTTCGCCGCGTCCATTTCATGAAGTCGGACGTTCGGCAGGCCCTTTTGGAAAACCCGTTCCCGCGCCTTGACGAGCATCGACGCCGACAAGTCGATACCGGTCACGCGGCAGTTGCGTGGGTAGAGCGGAAGGTTGATGCCGGTGCCGACGCCGACCTCGAGAACGCGATCGCCGGGCCTGATCGACATCCGCTCGAGAGCGATGAGACGTCCGGGATGAAGCGCCGGTCCGAAGGTCAGGTCGTAGACGTTCGCGAGCTTCTCATAGACGCCCGCAACGAATTCATTTTCAACGGCTGTGACCGAGAGCGCGCGCGTAGCGGCGTCGGACCTGAAATCAGCTTCTTCACGTTCGAACAACGACATTGGCAGGCTCCCTTTCGGCCAACAGCCGAAGCGCTGGGCCGTTAGTGGATTGCGTCAACTGGAAAGTACCACCCCAACCAGCCTCGACCGCACCATGTTGCTGGCGTGTGTTCCGCGCGAAGAGCCGTTGGGCACTATACAGGGGGGGGTGCGGTCGCGACAAGTCTTGTTTACACGTGGTTGCCTGCGGTTTCGCTCCGCCGTGGCGGACCGACACACGAGCCGGAGCGTGAGCGCAGGCGGAGTCATGCCACGACCTCGAGCGCGAGATCGAGGCGACCCAGCGGAGCCGCGACGAAAACACCCTGAACGTACCCCGTGAGGGCGTCGGACAGCTCGCGTGCGATGCGGACGCCTAGGGCCGAGCCCTCCTCGGGGCTTCCGGCCGCCCGCATCCGATCCAGCACATCGGCCGGCACCGATGTACCGGGCTCCTCGTTTGCCAGACATTCGGCATCGAGCAGACTCTCGAATGGACGCAACCCGAGGATGATTGGCAACTTCGCCTGTTCGATCCGCGGAAGCAGACGCTCGAAGGTGCGGCGATCGAACACCGGACGCGTCACGATGAACTCCGCGCCCGCTTCCACCTTGAACTCGAAGCGTCGGATCTCGTACTCGAGATCCTCGGCTCCGGCATTGACGGTCACACCCAGATGAAACGCCGTCGGCGCGCCGATCTCCTGCCCGCCGACGTCGAGTCCGCGGTTGAGACGGACCACGGCATTCACCAGACCGATCGAATCGACGTCGGCAACGGAGGTCGCGTCCGGATAGTCGCCGACCGGACGTACGTCGCCGGTCACCGCGACGATGTTGCGAATGCCCAGGGTGTGCGCGCCAAGCAGGTCCGACTGCATCGAGAGCAGGTTTCGATCGCGCGTCGGATACTCGAGCATCGTCTCGATGCCCGCGCGCTGCTGCAGCAGCACCGCCAGCGACAGCGCGCTGACTCGCGGCCCGCTCGATCGATCCGCCACGAACGCCAGATCGACGCCGCGAATCCGCAGGGCGCGCGCCTGATCGAGCGTCTCGTCGCCGATGTGTCCCTTCGGCAGCGGCACCTCGACGATCGTCACGCGACGGCCGCGCGCGAGCGCGTGGCCAAGGAACGACTTCTCTGCCCGGTCGACCGGGGTGGCCGGTTTCGGCGGGGTCGCGACCGTCGTACGCCTGGCGGTGCGAGCGGTCGTCGGGCCATCGACGGCCGCCTTGATCCGTGCGATGTGCTCGGGGGTCGTGCCGCAGCACCCGCCGACGAGGCGGACGCGGTGCGCGAGAAAGCGGCGCGCATACGACGCCATGTACTCGGGCGACGTGAGATAGATCGTCCGGCCTTCAATGTCGCGCGGCCGGCCGGCGTTGGGCTGCGCCGAGAGCCTCACCGGCGTCAGCGCGGCCATGCGCTCGAGCGTCTCGAGCATGTGCGCGGGCCCGATGCTGCAGTTGATGCCGATCACGTCGGCGCCGCTCGCCTGCAACGACGGCACGAACTGCTCGGGCGGCGTCCCGTCGAGCGTGTTGCCGTCCTCCTCGATCGTCATCTGCGCCACGAGCGGAAGACGGCAGACGGCTCGCACGGCCGCGATCGCGGCGCCGATCTCGTTGAGGTCGCGGAACGTCTCGAGGAGGATCAGATCAACGCCGCCTTCGACCAGCGCGGCTGCCTGCTCGCGGAAGTACTCCTGCGCCTCATCGAGGGCGGTGCGCCCCCACGGCTCGATTCGAAGTCCGAGCGGACCGATAGCACCCGCGACGTACGCCGCCTCGCCGGCCGCGGCGCGGGCGAGCCGGACGCCAGCGATGTTGATCTCGGCGAGCTTGTCCTCGAGCCCGAACGCTCGGAGCTTGATGCGGTTGGCACCGAAGGTATTGGTCTCGAGGACGGCGGCGCCCGCCTGCACGTAGTCGCGATGCACCGCGCTGACCCGAGCCGGGTCCGAGAGGTTGAGCGAGTCGAAACAGCGGTTGATGAAGACGCCCTGATCGTAGAGAACCGTGCCCATCGCCCCGTCGCAGACGAGGACGCGTTCGTCGAGCGCCTGGAGAAACGGCTTCAATTCGCGGGGGGTTGCGCTCCTGCGGGCGGCGCCACGAGCAGATCCGACTTATCCCAGATGAAATCGTCCTTGCTGTAAACGGCGAGCTCGTAGTCCTTGCCCATGAAAATCGCCGAGACCGGGCAGGCCTCCTCGCACATCCCGCAGAAGATGCAACGCGTCTTGTGAATCTGGTAGATGCTGGCGTAGCGGGGGCCGGCCATCACCGTGCCGTCGTTTTCCGCCGCTTCGAGATAGATCGCGTCGGCCGGACACGCCACCGAGCACAACCCGCAGGCGACGCACTTCTCGAGGCCGTTCTCGTCCCTCATCAGCACCTGCTTGCCCCGGTACTTCGGGAAGACCGGCACCTTCTGGTACGGGTAGTTCACCGTGACCTTCGGCTTGAACATGTGGCGCAGGGTGAGGCCGAGGCCCTTGAGGAAGGGGACGATCATCCCTCAATCATACCTAACAGCTACGACCGCGGACACCCGCCGTGAGGGGTAAAATGCCTCCGTGCTCCAGGAACGGATCCTGACGCCGGAGCAGTTCCTGCTGACGCTTCTCGCCAAGCTCGCGGTCGTTGCCGTGCTGGCGACCATGCTGGCGCGCTATCGACGGTTCCGCCACATCCTCATCTTCGAGCGCCGGGGCTGGGTTGACCGGCTCGTGTTCACGCTGTCGTTCGGCGTCCCGCTGATGGCGGGGGTGGCGTCGCGCGCGCTGCTCGACTATCGCGCCGCCGATCTGTCGCTCGAGGGCGCATTCCTCGCCGGCCTGATCGCCGGCCCTTACACCGGGGCGCTGGTTGGCGTGATGGTTGGCACCCCGGCGTTTCTGGCCAGTGAGTTCATCGGCATGCCGTTCGCCGTCGGCGTCGGCTTCGCTGGCGGCGGACTCCGCGAGCTCTGCCCCAAGGAAACGATCTGGCAGTTCTCGCCGTTCGCCCTGCTGGATTTGCCGAAGCACGTCTGGCAGATGATTCGGAAGCTCGAGCCGAATTGGCAGGTCGTCTTGCTGTTCGTACCGGTCGGCCTCGAGCTGCTTCGCCAGGCGCTCGGCACGAAGTTCGGCCCGCACGGTCTGTTCATTCTGGGATCGCCCTCGCCGTGGATGACGGTGCTCGTCGTGCTCGGCACCGTGCTCGGCGTCGCCACGCCTATCAAGATCTGGAACACCGCCCGGATCGAGCACAAGCTGCAGGAGCAGGAAAAGCTGCTGCTCGCGGCGAAGATCGAGGCATTGAAGAGCCAGATCAACCCGCATTTCCTCTTCAACACGCTGACGTCGATCTCGTCGCTGATCCGCTCTCAGCCCGATACGGCCCGCACGCTGATCATCAAGCTGTCGGCGCTGCTGCGTCGGCTGCTGCGCAGCCACCAACACTTCGTGACGCTGCGCGAAGAGCTCGAGTCGATCGACGAGTACCTCGACATCGAGGCCGTCAGGTTCGGACCGAAGCTCCGCGTCAAGAAAGACATCAGCCCCGACACGATGGGCGTCATCGTTCCGAGCATGATCCTGCAGCCACTCGTCGAGAACTCGATCAAACACGGGTTGTCCCGAAAGGTCGGCGCCGGTGCGATCACGATCCGCAGCCGCCTCGACGGGGGCCGCGCGATCATCGAGGTCGAAGACGACGGGATGGGCTTTCTGCTCGAACGGCTCGACGAGCCGATGTCGAGCGGGATCGGGCTCGCGAACGTTCGCGAGCGGCTGGCGGTCGTCTACGGCACCGCCTACCAGCTCACGCTGACGAGCGAACCGGGCCGGGGAACGAGCGCCCGCATCGAAGTGCCGCAGCTCATCTCGCTCGAACAGAACACGGCATGATCGCGCTGCGCGTCCTCGTCGTTGACGATGAGCAGCTCGCGCGCGAGGAACTGTGCTACCAGCTCGAGCAGATGGCCGACATCGAGATCATCGGGCAGGCCACGAATGGACTCGAGGCCCTGAGCGCCATCGATCGGCACGAGCCGGACCTCGTCTTCCTGGACATTCAGATGCCCGGCCTCGGGGGGTTCGAGGTCGCCCGCCGGCTCCTCGAACGCGAGGAAGACTCGCCCGCTTTCGTATTCGTCACCGCCTTCGACCAGCATGCGATCGAGGCCTTCGAGGTCAACGCCGTCGATTACCTGCTCAAACCGGTCGAGGCCGCCCGGCTGGAACAGGCTCTGCAGCGCGCCCGAAAACGGGTGGAGACCGACCGCCAGCCGACCGAAACAGGGGGAAACCCGTCGAACGATCAGATAGAACGCATCGTCAAAATGATGGCGGCCAGGCAGGTTCGACGCGACCAGGTGGCCATCAAGGTAGGCGAGCGGCTGATGCTGGTGCAGGCCGACGAAATCATCTTTGCCTCCTTGACCGACGAGTCGATTAACATAGTTACTGGACAGGTAGCAGGGACATCGAACTACCGCACGCTGGACGACCTCCAGGCCCGTCTCGATCCGGACGTCTTCTGGCGCGTTCATCGGTCCCACCTGGTCAACATCAATAAGATCAAGGAGATAGTCCCTTGGTTCAGCAGGAACTTCATCCTTCGGATGAAAGACACGAAGGGCAGCGAGATACCGGTGAGCCGGTCTCAGACCAAGCGGCTACGGGAGTACCTGAAGCTGTAAGCGAGCCGTTCGCCGAAATGGCGTCGACGGCGGAACCGGTCGTCGAACCGGTCAGCGATCCTCCGCCCGGAGGTGAAATTCACATCGAGACCACCGAGGTGACCCCCGAGCCGGTCGTCGATCCGTCGGTCGTCTTCAGGCATCGGGTCAACGTCTGGAAAGACGAGCTGGTTGCCTGGTTCAAGACGCTGGCCTCGGCAGCCGTGTACGCCACCTTGATCGTGACGTTCGGTTTCCAGGTCGCGCGCGTCGAGGGCCAGAGCATGGCCCCGACACTCTCAGATCAGGACCGCCTGATCGTCAACAAGTTCGCCTATCGGATGGGCGCGCCGCGACGCGGCGACATCGTCATGCTCTACTACCCGCTCAATCCGGACAAGTCGTTCGTCAAACGGGTGATCGCGGAAGAGGGCGACGAAGTGCGCATCGTCGACGGCCAGGTGTTCGTCAACGACGTGCCGATGCCGGACGAATTCGTGCCGGCCGAATACCGCAGCCACGACGACTTCGGCCCGACGCGGATTCAGGACGGCTATTACTTCGTGATGGGCGACCACCGGAACAACAGCTCCGACAGCCGCCACTGGGGTATGGTGCCGAAGAAGTACATCATCGGCCGGGTCCAACTGCGATGGTGGCCGATCCCGCACGCTCGCGTTTTCTAACGCTGACGCTCGCGTAATTCAGAATTCAGAATGCAAAATGCGGACACTTCTCATGGCGAACTGTCTGCATTCTGAATTCTGCATTCTGAATTACTGATGTGAGCGACGTCCGCGACCGCTATTCCGAAGTCAACACGGTCCTCTACCGAGTCCTCTTCCTCAACCTGGCCGTCGCGTTCGCCAAGATCGTCCTGGGCTACGTGACCGGCGCCGTCTCGATCGTCTCCGACGGATTTCATTCACTCACCGACTCGGCCTCCAACGTGGTCGCGTTGGTTGGCGTGTCGGTGGCACGGCGGCCGCCGGACGCCGAACACCCCTATGGCCATCGCAAGTACGAAACGATGGCCTCGCTCGGGATTCTGATCTTTCTCGTCATCGTGCTCGTCGAGGTCCTGACCGCAGCGGCCGATCACTTCGTCAACGGCGGCACGCCGCGGGTGTTTCCCGAAGGCATCGCCATCATGGCGATCACCCTGGCGATCAACATGTTCGTCGTCGCCTACGAGCTCAAGGAAGGACGTCGGCTGAACAGCGAACTCCTGCGCGCCGACGCCAAGCACACGCGCAGCGACGTATTGACGTCCGGTGCGGTGCTGGGAGCGCTGTTTGGCGTGTGGTGGGGGTATCCGCTGCTCGACCCGATGGCGGCGCTGCTGGTGGCCGGCTTCATCGGCCACGCCTGCTGGAGCATCGCCCAGGAAGCGTCGCGAATCCTCGGCGATCAGATCGTCATCGCCGAGAGCGAGGTGCGCGCCGTCGTCCAGTCGGTGCCGGAGGTGATCGGGTGCGAGAAGATCCGCACTCGCGGCTCAGCCGACTACGCGTTCCTCGACCTGCACCTGTGGCTGCCCGGCGAGACGCCGCTCGAACAGGCGCACGCCACGTCGCATGTCGTAAAAGATCGATTGATGGCGAAGTTCCCGCAGCTGGTCGACGTGGTGATCCACATAGAGCCGCGATGAAGGGCCCTAGGCCCCAGGCCTCAGCAGAGAGACCTGAGGCCTGAGGCCTGGACCCTGAGGCCTGCTAGAGAGCCATCTCGTGCGGCCGGTAGGTCGTGCGCGCGGATTCGCTGTACGGAACCGGACCAACCGTTACACGGACCTCGGTCTGTTTGTGGCGCTCGACCGTGCTCTTCTTGGTACCGCCGTTCTCCTCACCCCAGATCAACGTGAGCTGGTCGCCGACCTTGACGTCGGGATCGACGATGCCGAGCGAGAGCATCGACTGCTCGTTGTAGCTGATGCCGCTGAACATCGAGAGACCGACGATCTTGCTGCCCTTCACGATCGAGTCGTACGAGGACGAGCCGTAGTTCGAGAGCGGCAGGTCGATGTACTTGTAGCGCTCGGCTCCCGGAGTGAACTGCGACGCGAAGATGCGCGCGACGTCTTCGCCGTTCCACACGAACGTCACCTTCCGGCGATGCGGCTCCTTCGATTTCTTCTCGAGCGGCTCGCGGCCGATGAAGTCGTGGTCGAACTTCACGAACGAGCCGTAGCCAAGCTCGTACGGCGTCTGGTAGTAGTCCTCGATGTTGTTCGACACGAAGCTGCCGCCAATCGAACCCGTCGCTTCGTAGCCGGCCGCCGGCAGCCACTCGCGATACTTCTTCATCTTCTCGCCCGAGTAGACCGCCGGGAGCGGCGACGGGATCCAGCCTGACTCCAGCGTGTTGGTCGCGTAGGCACGGGCGCCGACCTGCACGAGACCGAAGTCCTTGCCCGCCTCGATGATCGCTTCGCGAATCTCTTCGCGCTCGGCGTAGGGTCCCCAGATCTCGAGACCGGGGGCGCCGGCCATGCCGTGGCGGAGCGCGCGGACCTTGCGGCCCTTGACGTTGATGAAATCGAGGAAGAAGAACTTCACGTCGGGGATCGGACCACCGTTCAGACGATCGAGGATCTGCTTGGCGTTTGGACCCTGGACCTGAAAGCGGTAGTGGTTACGCACGATCGCGTTGCCCTTGGGATTCGAAGGCGAACGGTCGTCGCGGCGAATCTTGACGTTGAAACCGCCGGTCTCGGCATGGAACTGCACCCAATTGACGGTGGGCGCACGGCCAACGAGATTGAACTCGTTCTCAGCGATGTAGAACATGATGACGTCGCCGATCACGTAACCGTCGTAGCTGCACGGCGCGAACTGCTTCGCACGGCCGGGCTTGTAGCCGGCGAAGCTGTTGGTACCGAGCGACTCCAGCATCTTGAACGCGTCGGGACCCGTGACGAGCAGCTCGGCCATGTGATGCGACTGATCGAAGAGCACCGCCGTCTCGCGCCACGCTTTCTGCTCGTCGCGCCAGTTGGTGTACTCGGAGGGCACGACGGGATACACATAGGCGCCGATCTGCGAGTTCCGCAGCATCTCGACGGGATTCTTGGCGGCCTGCAGTAATTGCTCCAAGCTGTTCTGACTCATAGTGACTTCTTACTCCTCAGCACGCTCCGGCGGGTTAGGTTGATCTGGCGGGCCCGGCTTGCCCAAAGCCCTTAATTATGTCCGCGCTTGTGGGCCTGCGCCAACTGGGGCGGCGGACTGGTCCTTGGGCCTTAGTTCTTGGTCCTCGGGTCCGTCCTCGGTGCTGGGTCCGTCCTTGGTCCCTGGTCCTCGGTCCTCGGTGCGCTCACGAAGCGGACCACGGACTACGGACCATGGACGGACCAAGAACCAAGCACCAAGAACCAGGGACTGTTTCTAATGCTGCGGGGCGGGCCGTTCCTGCCCCGCTGGCACCAGCGCGCTTCTGGGCACGTGCCGGCCAATCATCGCCAGCGACAGGAACACCAACCCCATCAGAATCGCCCAGGTGGTGAAATAGGCCGGCGAGCCGCCCAAACCGAGTGCGTAGTTGCCGACGTAGACGGCGAGCACGTTGCCGATGCGGCCGAACGCCACCGCGGCGCCGACTCCGGTACTTCGAATCTCCGTTGGATACACGTGCGCCGCGAGCGCATACATCGTGGTCTGCACGGCATTGAGCAGTCCGCCCGTGAGCAGGAACATCGCCATCAACGCGAAGGTGTCCATCGGATTGAGCGGAATACCGACCATGACGAACGAACACACCACCGCCAGCGCCGACATCCCGAGCATCGTCATCCGCGAGCCGATGCGTTGAATCAGGAATGCTCCGAGCACGGCCCCGGTGACGCCGCCGATGTTCACCATGGTGAGTCCTCGACTCGCGGCGGGCTGTGCGAACCCGGCGCCCGAGAGCATGGCCGGCACCAGCTGAATGGCCACGTAGTTGACCATCAGGCAGAAGAAGAACGCGCCCCAGAGGCCGACGGTGTCGCGAGCGAAGAAGGGCGCGAAGAGATCGCCAATCGTGGCGCGCTTTCCTGCCGTCGCCGTTGAGGACGACTCTACGTACGTCACATCGTCGGGGATGTTGTGGCCGATGCGCCGCAGGACTCGGTTCAGTTCGGGCCACCGGTCGCGATGCTGGGCCATGAAGCGCGGCGACTCGGGAAGCACCTTCCACAGAATGACGGCCAGCACGAGCGGGATCGCACCGCCGATCTGGAACAGCGATCGCCACCCGTACGCCGGAATGATGCGGGCGGCCATTTCCGCCGCGACGAACCCACCGAGCGGAATGCAGACGATCGTAAACGTGACTGCCGCGGGACGCTGACGGCGAGGCACGTACTCGGACGCGAGCGTGGCCGCGTTCGGCATCGCGCCGCCAAGGCCGACACCTGCGAGGAAGCGGAGGACCAGGAGTGCCTGAATGCTATCGACGTACGCGATCGCGATCGTCAGAACGGCAAAGGCGATCACGCTCGACAGCAGGGCCGTACGTCGGCCGAGACGGTCGCCCATCAAGCCGCCGAGCAGCCCGCCGATCATCATCCCGAATGGGCCCGCTGCCAATGCGTTCACGAACGCGGGACGGGGCTGCCCCCATTCCTTGATCAGCGTCGGTACGGTGTTCGGCAGCAGCTGGTTGTCGACGCCATCGAGGATGATCGTCAGCGCCGTGCCGAAGACTAGCAGCTTCTGGTAGCCGGTCCAACGCCCTTCATCCAGTACCGCCCCAACATCGACAGTTTTCATAAGGCGCGAAGTATATCAGCCAGCCACGCGCGGCTGAATCAGTGAAGACGGCGAAGAAACCCGTCGATCGCTTCGAGCATCTCGTCGCCGATCAGCAGGGCGTCGTCGTTGTGATCGGCCCCGCGGATTTCGACGAAGGTCTTCGGTGCGGCGACGATGTCGAAGAACTGCCGCGAGTCGTCGATCGGCACAATCGAATCACGAGTCCCGGCGATCACGAGCGTTGGCGATCGAAGAAGGGGCGCGCGCTCGATCGACGCGAAACGGTCACGAAGCAAGAGCCGGACGGGCAGCAGCGGATAGTGATGACGGCCGATGTCGACGAGCGACGTGAACGGCGAGCGCACGATCAGCGCAGCCGGCGGACGCTCGACGGCGAGCTGGACGGCGACTCCCGATCCGAGCGACTCGCCGAAGTAGACGAGCCGATCCGGATTCACGTCCGGCCTGCTGAGGAGATACGCCAGCGCCGCTCGGGCATCGGCGACCAGTCCCTGCTCGCTTGGCGCGCCGGGGTTGCCGGCGTAGCCGCGGTAATCGGTGAGCAGGACCTGAAAGCCGCGGTCACAGAGCGCCTTCGCCAACGGGGCGCGGTACGCGCGATTGCCGGCGTTTCCATTGAAGACGAGGACCGTGAGGTGTGGCGCGCCGGAAGCGGGAACGAACCACGCGGTCAACCGCAGTCCATCGCCGGTAGCAAACGACACGGGTTCGGCAGACGCAAGGCCGACTTCGCTCGGCGCCGGCAGCTGCGTCGATGGAAAGTAAATCAAGCGACGCTGCGTCACCCACACGAAGACCAGGAAGGCGGCGGCGACAGCGAGCAACGTGACGGCCGCCTTCATCTCGCGATCATACCGGCGGGTCGCCGCGACCGCATATCATGGCGGTGACGTGACCTCGGCGGCACAGCTGCTCCTCTCGATCTTCGTCGCGGATCTTTTCCCCGTATTCGCCATCGCCGCAGCCGGTTTCCTGCTCGCACGGTTTCTCGGTGTGCAGGTGCAGACGGTCTCGCGGATGACGTTCTACGCGCTCGCACCGGCACTGGTGTTCACGATGCTGGTCACATCGAACGTCGAGGCGTCGCAGGTCGGCCGGATGGTGCTGTTCTATATCCTTGTCGCGGTTACGGCCGGTGTGATGGCGCGGCTTGTCGCGATTCCGCTCAAGCTGGATCGCCCTTCGCTCAGCGCGTTCCTGCTGGTGGTCGTCTGCTCGAACAGCGGCAATTACGGTCTGCCGGTCGCACTGCTCGCCTTTGGCCCCCAGGCGCTCGCGTTCGCGAGCGTGTACTTCCTCGCGAGCTCTCTGTTCAGCTACACGGGAGGGATCCTGCTCGCCGCCAGCGGTCGGCGATCGTTCCACGATGCGCTGTTTGGCGTGGTGCGCGTGCCGGCGGTCTACGGAGCTGCATTGGCCGCGTTGAGCATGGGCTTCGGATGGTCGCTGCCGGCCGCGCTGATGCGACCGATCACGATGATGAGCGACGCGGCGCTGCCGGTGATGATTCTGGTGCTGGGGATGCAGCTCGAACGGGCCACGTGGCCCGAGCGTCCTGCGATGGTCGGCGCAGCCGTCGTCCTGTCGATCATCCTCACGCCGCTCGCGGCGATCGGGATTGCCGACCTCGTTGGACTGCGTGGCGCCGCGTTTCAGGCCGGAGTGCTGCAGGCGTCGATGCCGACCGCCGTGATCACGACCATCCTCGCGCTCGAGTTCGACGTCGCGCCGAACTTCGTCACGAGCGTGGTGTGCCTGTCGACGCTGCTCAGCCCGGTGACCGTGACCCTGCTCATCGCGTATCTCCAGCAACATGGCTGAGAAACGCGGCGACGCCGCAGCCGGCGATCACGGCCGCAAGCGGGACCGCGGTGCCGTTGGCGAAGGCGCCGACCAACGCTCCAGACGCCGACCCGAGCACGAACTGCAGAGTCCCTAACAGCGCCGACGCGCTGCCCGCAACCTCCCGATGGGGAGCCATCGCGAGCGCGGTCGTGTTCGGCAGGATGAAGCCGTGCGATGAGATGTAGAAGAACAGCGGCACGAGAATGCCCGCGAAACCGCCGAACCCTGTCGTCGCGTCGAACAGCAAAACCAGGCCCGACGACAGCGCCACCATCAGCAGCGCGCGGACGATGCGACGCGGACCGATTCGCGGCGCCAGCAACCGGTTGATCTGTGACGCGATGATGATGCCGATCGCATTGGTGCCGAAGAACAACCCGAATCGCTGTGGCGCCACGCCGAAGAGCTCGATGAAGACGAACGGCGATCCAACGATGTACGACAGCAGCCCGGCAAAGATCAACGCGCCCGATAACGCATAACCCATGAAGGCCCGATCGCGCAGCAATCGCGCGTACGTCCCGAGAATCTCTGCGAGCCGCTGACGACGCCGGCGCTCGGGCGGAAGGCTTTCCGGCAGCAGAATGGCGACCAGCGTGAGCCAGGTCGCCGCGTACGTCGCCAGCAGCCAGAACACCGCGCGCCAACCGAAGTTGAGCAGCAACTGACCGCCGATGAGGGGCGCCAGAATCGGCGCGAGCCCCATGACGAGCATCAGCAGCGAGAGCATGCGGACCGAGCCGCCCTCGTCGAAGTAGTCGCGCACAACCGCTCGTGGCACGACAATCGGCGCACACCCGCCGAGCGCCTGGAGGAAGCGAAAGACGACCAGCGTCTCGACGTTGCCGGCCCTGGCGCACCCGATCGAGGACACGAAGAACACTCCGAGTCCGAGATACAACGCCGGCTTGCGTCCGACGCGATCCGACAGAGGACCGTAAAAGGCCTGGCCGATGGCGATGCCGATGTAGTACGCCGCGAGACTCGCCTGCACCGCTCCGGCGGTCGCCCCGAACTCGCGTGCGATCGTCGGGAGCGACGGGAGATACATGTCGATCGCCAGCGGACCGACGGCCGTGAGCGCGCCAAGAATGAGCGCGAGTCGGTAATAGCCCTCGCCGTGCGGAGCGGCTGATGTCGCCGTGTCACTCAAGACTCGACCACTCAAGAACGTCGGCGATAGGTTCCCGATCGTCCGCCGCGCTTCTCGACCAGGCAGATGTCGCCGATGACCATCTCGCGATCGACGGCCTTGACCATGTCGTAAATCGTCAGCGCCGCGACGGCGACGGCGGTCAGCGCCTCCATCTCGACGCCGGTCTTCCCCGATGTGCGCACGCGCGATTCGATGCGATAGCCGCGACGAGTCGGCGTGAGCTCCACGTTGACGTGCGACAGCATCAGCGGGTGACACAGCGGGATCAGCGAAGCGGTTCGCTTCGCCGCCATGATTCCGGCGAGCCGTGCGGTCTGCAGCGGATCGCCTTTCGCCACTTCCCCCCGGCGAATCAACGACAGCGCGGTCGCGCTCATCACGATCTCACCGCGTGCCGTCGCCTCACGATCGGTGACCGCCTTGTCTCCGACGTCCACCATGCGCGCCTTGCCACGCGCGTCGACATGTGAGAGCGCACGCGAACGGCTATCCCCTTGCCCGCCTCCCCCTGGCCCCCTTCGTTTAGTCACCTCGATCACCCTGAGCGAGGTAGAAGGAGAGGCTTTCGAGCGAGACCGTGAGGTCGACGCTCTTGAGCTTGACATCGGGCGGAACCTTGAGCGCACCGGGAGAGAAATTGAGGATGGCTCTGACGCCCGCGCTCACGACCTGATCGACCACCGGCTGCGCATGCTGCGCCGGCACGGCGATGACCGCAATGTCCAGCCGCTCTTTGCGGACGACGCGCTTGAGCTCTTTGATGTCGTGGATCGGCACGCCACCGCGCGACTCGTGGCCGATCTTTTCGTTGGCGGCATCGAACAGCGCGGCGATCTCGAACCCTTCCTGACGAAACCCGGGGTAATCGGCGAGCGCCAGGCCCAGGTTGCCCGCTCCCATGATGGCGACGCGAAGATGGCGATCGAGTCCGAGGATCTGCCGCAGATGCCGACGCAGTTCCTTGACGTAGTAACCGACGCCGCGCACGCCGAACTCGCCGAAGTAGGCGAGGTCCTTGCGAATCTGCGCGGCGTTGAGCTGAAACCGTTCGGCCAGCGCCTGCGAGGAGATCGTCTGAACGCCGCCGACGTCAAGCTCGTTCAAGCACCTGAGGTACACCGACAGACGATTCGTCGTCAGCTCGGACACCTGATCGGGTGCCTGTTTCCGCTTGTTCGGCCGATTCACAAGGTTCAATGCTACCATCACGCGCCATGGCGCACATGACCACGAATACGCCCGAAACACGCGGCGCGGCAACGTTTCAGCCGTATGTGCCCGCGTCACAGACGCAGGCGGAATTTACCCCGAAGGCGATTGTGCTCGGCGTCGTCTTCGGATTGATCTTCGGCGCATCGACTGTCTATCTCGGTCTGCGCGCCGGCCTGACGGTCGCCGCGTCCATTCCGATCGCAGTGCTGGCGATTTCCGTGCTCAAGAAATTCGGCGGGTCCACGATGCTCGAAAACAACATCGTGCAGACGATCGGCTCGGCGGGCGAGTCGATCGCCGGCGGCGTGGTCTTCACCGTCCCGGCGCTCATCTTCCTGGCGCCCGAAGGACCGGCGTACTTCAACTACGTGCAGATCACCATGCTGACGCTCGCCGGCGGCATTCTCGGCGTGCTCATGATGGTGCCGCTCCGCCGCGCCCTCATCGTCAAGGAGCACGGCGTGCTGCCCTTTCCCGAAGGGACGGCGTGCGCTGAAGTCCTGGTCGCCGGCGAACGCGGCGGCAAACTGGCCACTCTCGTCTTCGGCGGACTCGCGGTCGGAGCGATCTGGAAATCGCTGTCGTGGATCTTCAACCTGTTCCTCCAGGTCATCGGCTACTCGATGCCGAAGACCAGCCAGTTTCCGAACGCCACCATCAACGTCGACATCTCGCCCGAGTACTTGGGCGTCGGCTACGTCATCGGCCCGCGAATCGCGGGGACGATGTTTGCTGGCGGCGTGCTGTCGTGGCTCGTGCTACTCCCGTTGTTGTCGATTCTCGGCGCGAGCCTCACGGAGCCATTTCCGCCGATTCATCCCAACTTCGCGAACAATCCGGCCACCGGCCGACCGTTTCTCATCTCTGAGATGGCACCGGCACAATTGTGGAGCGCGTATATCCGCTATATCGGCGCAGGCGCCGTGCTCGCCTCCGGCCTCATCACATTGGCGCGCACCCTGCCCACGATCGTCGCCTCCGCCCGCGGCAGCTTTCGCGATCTGTCGGCCGGCGCTGCCGGAGCCGTGGCACGGGTGCGCACCGAACGCGACATGCCGATGATCGTCGTCCTCGGCGGATCGCTGCTGCTCGGCCTCTTTCTCGTCGCCGCGCCGGGCCTGCCGACCCAGGGAAACGTGCTCGCCGCCATCCTCATTCTCATCTTCGGGTTCTTCTTCGCGACGGTATCCTCCCGAATCACCGGCCTCATCGGCACGTCGTCGAACCCGATCTCGGGGATGACCATCGCGACGCTGATTCTGACGTGCCTTCTCTTTGTCGCGCTCGGCTGGACTGGCAACATGTATTCGCCGATCGCGATCTGCGTCGGCGCCATCGTCTGCATCGCGGCGGCAAATGCTGGGAACACGTCGCAGGACTTGAAGACCGGCTTCATCGTCGGCGCGACTCCGATCTATCAGCAGATCGGCCTGGTGATCGGTGTGGTCACTTCAGCGCTCATCATCGGCGGGACTCTGCTCTACCTGCATCAGAATCTCGGCGGTATCGGCTCAGAGAACCTCGCCGCACCGCAGGCGACGCTGATGTCGACGATCATCCGGGGGCTGCTCAACCAGAATCTTCCATGGGGACTCGTGCTCGTCGGCGTTTTCGTGGCCATCACCCTCGAGTTGTGCGGCATCAGGTCGCTGTCGTTTGCGGTCGGGTCGTATCTGCCGATCGCGACGACGGCGCCGATTTTCGCCGGTGGATTGGTGCGATGGTGGGTCGAGCGCAAGACCGGACAAGCACAAGAGTCGGATGTCAGCGCCGGTGTGCTGTTCAGCTCTGGTCTCATCGCTGGTGGTTCGATCGCGGGGATTCTGTTCGCCTTGCTCGTGGGCACCAATGAATGGACCAAGACGAACCTGGGCTTCGGCGGGATCGACACGCCTCAAAAGCTCGGCGAGTGGTTCCCGTACTTCCACGACAACTCGACGGTCGCCCAGATCGCCAGCCTGCTGCTGTTTCTCGCTCTTGCACTCATCGTCGCCCGAATGGGCCAGCGAAAAGTAGAATGATGGTGTGACGCGGGCCGCGCTTCCAGCCCTGTTGATTGTCCTGTTGGCCGGATCGAGCGGCCTCGGTCAGGGTCCGGGTCGCCGCTTCACCACGATCGACGCCCTCCGTCAGTTTCCAGGTTTCTATCATCTGCAGAACGTTCTCATCCGCGGTGAGTTCGGCGAGGACGGCAAGCGTCTGTTGCTGCGTTCCGAGGGGCACGAGATGCGCGTCGTCTTGAGCGACGGCGCCGCCATGAAAAAGGGGCCGGTCGAAGTACGCGGCGTGCTCGTCGACGTCGGGCGCCTCGAGCCCAGCGACCCCCGGCTCACCGGCGTTGCCGAAGAGCGTGATGCCGAACGCTGGCCACGGCCTGGTGAGGAGCTCGTGCTCCGTGTCAACGGCGTGGCCGACGCGGAGTCATCGAGCGCGGCGAGCGTGCGATCGTTGACACTGGAACCGTGGAAGTTCGATGGCCAGAACGTCACGATCATCGGCAACTTCCGCGGGCGCAACCTGTTCGGCGATCTCGCCGGGTCGCCCAACAAGAGCAAGTACGACTTCGTGCTGCGCGGTACCGAGGGTGCTGTCTGGGTGACGAGTCTTCGGCCCAAAGGCGACAAGTTCGATCTCGACATCAACCGCCGGGTCGACAGCGATCGCTGGTTGGAGGTCACCGGCAAGGTCGTGTACGAACGCGGCCTGGTGAGTATCGAAGCCACCCGGATGAAGCTCGCGACGGCGCCGGACCTGAAAGCGGCGAGTGAGGAGCCGGCGGCGCCTGCGGTTCCGCTCCAACCGGTGCAGGTCGTCTTCAGTTCACCAACCGACGGCGAAACGGATGTTTCGCCCAGAGCACCCATCCGGGTGCAGTTTTCCCGCGGTCTCAACGAAGCGTCGCTCGCCGACGACATCCGGATCTCGTACCTCGGTGGGGCGGCATCCGCGTCAGCGCCGACACTCCCCTTCGGGCTCTCGTACGACGCCGCCAGCCGCTCGATTCAGATCAAGATGAAGGAACCGTTCGAGGCGTTCCGTACCGTGCGCGTCCAGGTGCTCGACGGCGTCAGAGGCTTCGACGGGGCGCCGGTGACACCCTGGACGGTGACGTTCTCGATCGGCAATTGAGATTCTCGAAACCCGCCGCGTATTCCATTTGACTGACCGGTCAATTTGTCTACAATGCAGACAAATTGGCTGAGCACCTCGGCATCTTCGAACAGGCCGTCCTGATCGCGCTCGTTCGCCCGCAAACAGAGCTCGGCAAGGAAGGCTATGGCCGCGCCATCCTCAAGGAAGTCGAACACCGCCTGCAGCGGCCGATCACGGCCGGAGCCGTCTATGCGACGCTCGATCGACTCGAGGCGAAAGGCTACGTTTCGTCCAGACTCGGTCCCGGCACGGCGGTACGCGGCGGACGGCCGAAGCGTCACTACCGCATCGAAGCCGAAGGCCTGCACGCGCTCGATGCCGTGCGAACGGCGACGACCCGGCTCTGGACCGGCGTTCGCCTTCCACTCAAGGGCACGACATGAAGAGAAGCATCGCCGTTGATGCGATCACGAGCAATCTCCGGCAGGCCTGGCGACGGCTGGCACGACGCCCCATCGTGCTCGTGCTGATGATCGCGTCGCTTGGCGTTGGCGTGGGCATCACCATCAGCGTCTACGCGGTCGTCGATCGTCTCGCCACCGGTGGTTGGTTGACGGTGAGTGAGGCGGAACGCGTGATGACCGTACGACCGGGGCTTTCGTACCCGGACTACGTCTCTCTCAGTCGAGCCAGCACCGCCGCGGATTACACCATCTTTCAATCGGCCAGTCTCCTCTGGGCTCACGACACCGGGACGCGGACGATCAGCGCGAAGATTGTCTCCAGCAACTACTTCGAAGTGGCCGGCGTTCGACTGGTGCTGGGCCGCACGTTCGCCGCTGACCCGATGAATCCCGATCAAGTCGTTCTCAGCTATTCCTTCTGGCAACAATTCGGCGCGCGCGCCGCCATAGTCGGGCAATCGCTCACGCTGAACGGATGGCCGATGACGATCGTCGGCGTCCTACCCGACGGGTTTCATTCGGCAGTGGCACCGATGCTCGCGCCGGCGATCTATGTGCCGGTCAGCTCGCACGTCAACGTGGCACTGGAAGATCGTGGCGCCGCGCAGTTCGATGTGCTGGGCCGCCTGAGGGCCGGGGTGACGTTCGCGCAAGCGAGCGGCGAGCTCCGCGCTCTCGACGCACGGATCCGGAAAGAGCAGCCGTCGAACGCACGCCGTGTCGCGCTTACTGCGCAGTCCGGTCTGGTCAGTCCGTTCCAGGGCAGAGACGATACGGTCCCAGGCCTGTGGATCCGGGCCGCGCTGGCCGTCATCAACGGGCTTGGCACTCTCGTGCTGTTGATTGCCTGCGCGAACGTGGCTGGCGTGCTCGCCGCCCGCGCCGACGAACGACGACGCGACCTCGCCATTCGAGCGGCACTCGGCGCGAGCCGGCGACGACTGATTGTCGAGTTGCTCGGCGACGGCGTGCTCCTGGGGACGATCAGCGTAGCCGGCGCCGCTGTGCTCTGGATGGCAGGCATCGCACTGCTCTCGCGCATGCCGGCGCTGGTCAATCTCGGCGTCGTGCTGATTCCCCCGCGGCTTCCTGTCGGGCTCCTCTTCGCACTTGTGATCCTCGTGGCCGCGGTCTGCACCGTCGCACCGGCGCTTCTGGTCCGTGGTCTCGACACAATCGGTAGTCTGCGGCCCAGCCGCATGTCGTTGGCAGGCCGACGGCTGCGTGCGCCTCGAGTACTGGCCGGGATGCAGATCTGCATCTGCGCCATCTTCGCCACCGTGGCCATCTTCATGATTCGCACGACGGTCAGCCTCGGCAGCATCGTGCCGGGCTTCGATGACGCGCACGCCATCGTCGTCTCTGTCCGCCTGCCGTCGGCCGCCGGCGACAATGCGGCGCTCGATGTCGAAGCGGAGCTCGCCCGCCTCAACGGTGTCGCAGCAGTGAGTTACGGGAGCTTCCCCGGAGCGTTCACCGCCGGGAGGCACCAACTTCGTCTGGACGAAGCCGGCGAAGTGGTCAGAGCAGAAGCGCTCAGCGTCGAGCCCGGTTTCCTCCGCACGTTAGGCATCCCGATCGAACGTGGTGAGGACCTCGAACGCGGGGATCTCACCGGCCGCGGCACTTTCACACGGGTCGTCGTCGATCGAACGTTCGTCGATCGGTATCTGGACGGCCGTGATCCTGTGGGCGTGGTGATGACGCTTGCAGGAGACTCAGAGACCGGCGCCCGGGACCAGCGAGTCATCATCGCCGGCGTGTCGCGCGTGGCGAACCTCGGAGGACCAAATGGGCTGCCCACGCCGCTGGTCTTCGTTCCCACCGACCCGCCGCGGCGGGCCGCCACTTTCGTCGTCCGAACCGAACACACTGCCGCGGCAACCGTGCCAACCGTCGTCCGCACGATCGGAGCACGGTTCCCCGGCGCCAGTGCCTCGGTAACGACGATGACCGACCGATTCAACGGCACGCTGGCGCCGCTGCGAGTTGCAGGGGGCGTGCTGGGGTTGTTCGCTGCGATTGGCGCACTGATCGCAACGATCGGACTGCACGGCCTCGTGAGTTATCAGACCAGCCGGCGCACGTTTGAAATCGGTGTTCGCGTGGCGCTCGGCGCGTCGAAACGATCGGTCGTTGCGCTCGTCCTCCGCGATGCCGCTGCGATCGCCGCGGGCGGTGCAGGCCTTGGCCTCTTGCTTACCGGCGCGGCGGCGCGGTGGCTGCCGGCTATCGCGGGCGACCGCACGGTCACGCCCATTGATCTCGTCACTGCCGCGACGGTGATCGCGATCGCGACGATCATGGCGTGCTGCCGACCGGCGTGGGTCGCGCTACGGATCCAGGCTGCGACCGCGCTGCGCACGGAATAGCATCCAGGAGTTGCGATGAGAGACAACATGCCGATCGTTGGCGACCTCGTCGAGGAATATCGCGAGGTCATACGGCCCGCGCGAGGACGACTCCGCGCGGCGCTGTGGTTCACGCGTCAGCTCGCGAGCCTCGTCCGCCCGTGGGTCTGGGGCACGGTGCTGGGGGTCACACTTGGTGTCCTCAACATCCTCTCGACGATCGTCGCACCGCTCGCCGAGGACGAGCCGCTGCCGATACTGGGATTCGCCGCCACGATCCTGGGCCTCTGGACGCTGATCGGCTTCGCTGCCGAGGGACAACGCTTTCGCATGCGCGATGCGGTGTTCGGCGGTATCAGCGCCGCCGCGGTCAGCACGATGATCTTCAGTGGTGCCAGCCTCGTGCGGAAGATGGTTTTCCTCGACGTGATTCGGCAACGTCTCGATTGGCAGGGGATGCTCCAACGATTCCAGGACAGTGGCTCTCCTGATCTGCGGTCGTTCGTGCTGAACGAGCATCTGGAAGGGCTATTCGGCGCTCTTCTGTTCAGCATCGCGATCGGTGCGGCCTGCGGCGCGATCGGTGGCGCGATCAGTGCTTCCCGGCGAGCACGTGCTCGGGTTCCTACGATGTGATTCGGAATCCGGTCACCTGCTTGGCATTGCCCTGTGTGACCTCGACGGCATACTCACCTGGCGCGAACGGCGCGAGGAGCGCGTCGACGACGATCCAGTTGAACGCGGCAGAGGGATCGGGACGCTCGCTCACTTGAGCAGGGACCGGCAGCGGCTTCCCGTTTCGGTCGAGCAACCTCGCCGTCACCACACCCATCGCCGTCGTCGCGAGCTCCAGACGAAGTCGATCGCTCCGCGAGAATCGCGGATCGGCTGTTCGGAGATACTGCGGTCCCGTGGTCGGTCCGCGCCGCCAGAGGATCGCTTCTCCGAGCGACGACCCGGCCTTCACCTCGACTCGCGCGGTGTCGGTCATCGTGACCTCCGCGTCCGCCTCAGAGCGCAGCTCAACCCTCACCGCGTACTCGCCTGGTGGAATGCCGCCGCTGTCCGGCACACGGATCGCCAGCGGACCATCAGATGGCTTCACGGCCACGGTACTCGACGCCACCTCGGCGCCATCGGACGCGAGCACGACGACGCGCGCCTGCGCTCCGGCGGTCCACGCCAACTGGCGGCGTGTCTGGAAATCGAGCTCACCGACGATCCAGAACGAGCCGGTCGCGGCGCCCGATTCGTCGGGCCGCACCCATGACGACGTTCGAATCTTGAATGGCGCGCGCGTGTTGACATTGGCGACGGCGGCGTGCGCGGCTGCGACGCCGTCGTTCGCGCGCCCGCCGGGTCCCGCATTGCCGCTCACGAGCTCGTCGGCCGTCGCTCCGCGATAGCCGCGGCGCGATCGGACCTTGACACCCTCGCGCTTCGCGCGGACGGTGATCGAACGGAATCGCCCATCCAGCTTGGAGTTCGAGGAGGTGTATCCCACCAGGTAGTACGAGGAAACGTCGTCGACGATCCTCGCGATCGACGCCTCGACCGCGGCGCCATTCATGACTGCGAGGCCGTCGGTATTGTCGGCCAGAAACCGAAGGCTATCCTGACGCGCCGCCGGACTGCCGGCATCGCGTTCGCGCTCCTTGCCTCGCGTTGGCGATGGGACCGACGACGACGAGTCGAGCCCGCGCGGATACGCGGGATAGAAGCTGATGTTCCCGCGATTGGCGGCCTCGCTGAGGGATTGCAGCGCAAGCGTGTGATCCAGGCTGGCGAGCGCTTCGCGGTCCGCATCGCACTCGACTCGATTGACGTCCTTCGCGCCGCCGCTCTCGCTGCCTCCCTTCTTCTCGGGCGGCCTTCGAAGCAACCGATCCACGAGGCCGTCGTCGGACTTGCCGAGCGACGACACGACCAGCGCCCTGTCCGGCTTGAACAGCGGCCATCCATCAGAGATTGTCAGGATCGCCTTGCGCTCCTCGCGCATGTCGTCGAGATACGCGACGAGCTCCTTCAACGCATTCAAGGTGAGCTTCTCGCGCCGCCGTGCCTTCATCTCGGCTGCCGGACCACGAGGTCCGCGCGGGCTTTCCGGATAACACGCGTCGTAGAGGGCTTCCTTCGGGTCCACCCGCTCGAGCCGGCCATGACGTGCCCAGGACCACTCGCCCTGCATGATGTTCGAGATGATGACGCCCTTGCGCCCGAAGGTGACCTCGCCGGCCGCCATTTCCGGCGTCATCAGGGCAACCATGTCGTCGGGGCCAACGACCCGATCGAGGAACCGGATCACGGGAAGCCGAAGATTGGAGGAGGCCTCGATGTCGGTGTTCAACGTGTCGAGAAACACGACGAAGACCCGCGCGCGCGGTGACTGACCGCGGCCGTCGCCGATCGCGACGTGCTCGAAGGTGTCGATCGTCTGGGGAACACCGTCCTCCAGCACTTCGAGCTCTTCCCGGTTGAGGTCCTGGACCGGTTGACCGTCGCGGGACGCGAGGACGTCGACGCGAACGCGATTGGCGCCTGTCCGATTGGCAAGCTGGTCCTGTGCCTGAATGGCGATCGAGACGGCGAGGGCCATCAGCAACAGCACGAACACGGAACGCACAATCGCGCGTCGCGCGAGTGAGGCTGGAACCACGGAGAACCCCAGGGGCAGGCTAGCCCCAGGAGTGTACTTGGAAAATGGGGTCGGGAGTCATTTTACGAAATGTGAAAAATGACTCCCGACCCCATTACGGCACTATTCGGAATGCGGTCAGTCGTCGCGACGGTCCTTGCGCGGTCTCGATCGCGTAGTCACCGGGTGCGAACGGTGCCAGCGCGATCTCGACAACGATCCACCTGAACTGCCCGGATGCGTCGGGCCGTTCACTGATCGCAGGCTGTACCGTCATGGCGGTGCCGTTCCGATCGACCAATCGAGCCGCCACCGGCCGCGTATCCGTCGAGGCGAGCTCGAGGCGAATACGGTCGCTGCGAAGGAACCGCGGGTCGGCCGTCCGCACATATTGCGGGCCGGTCGAGGCGCCACGCCGCCATACGATCGCTTCGCCAAGGCCCTCTTCTTTGACGGTGACCCGCGCCGTGTCGGTGAGGCCCAGCTCGCCTTCCACCGGCGAGCGCAATCGCACACGGACCGTGTAGTCGCCCGGTGGCACACCGCCGGCGTCGGGAAGCTGTACGAGAAACGCCCCTTCGTTCGGTTTCACGTCGATCTTGCGAGTCGCAACCTGCTGGCCCTCTGCGCCAACGAGAGCCACTTCCGCCTGCACACCCGTCGACCACGCAGACAGCTTACGCGTCTGCGGATCCAGCTCGCCGACGACCCACAGGGCCCCCTCTGTCGCTCCCGAAGTGGTCTGGTGCCCCCATGCCGACGCGCGGATGCGGAATTGGGCGCGAGCATTGAAGCTGACGACCGGAGTCAGCGCCGCAGTTACGGGAGCCGCCGATGGAGGTGCGGCGCTCGACGATGTTCCGCGTGACACTTCCTCGGCGGTGTAGCCCCGATAACCTTTCCGTGCTCGGACAGTGACGCCCGGCCGCTTCAGGCGGACGCTGATCGACCGGAATCTCCCGTCGAGCTTGGTGTTGGTCGTGTAGTAGCCGAGGAGGTAGTACGACGAGAGGTCGTCGACGATGCGGCGCAGCATCCCATCGATGTTGTTGGTGTTGATGATAGACACGCCATCGGTGTCGTCAGCCAGAAAGCGAAGACTGTCGTGCCTCGCTTTGAGGTTCGCCGCGTCCTCCTGCAGGGTCACGCCACGGGTGCCAGGCGGGTTGTCGCCGATCGACCCGTCGAACGCGACCAGGCCACGCGCATACACCGGATAGAACGTGACGTTTCCGCGATTGGCCAGTTGCGTCAGCTCGCGGAGGCGCAACTGATGGTCGATCTGCGCGAGCGCCATGCGATCGGCTTCACATTGCACTCGAGGGCTGCCTTGCGTCTGCGCGGCGTCTGTGGGGCGTGGCACCGGCGGCCGGAACAGTACGTCGCCGGGATTCACGCGCCTCTCAGCATCGCCTGCCTCCAAGGTCGTGCTCTTCGTGTAAAGCTTCCAGCCTTCCGTGACCGTCAGAATAGCCTTGCGCTCATCACGCAGGCCAGCCAAGTGGATCATCAAGTCTTCGAGCGCATCGAGTGTCAGCTTCTCGCGCCGCCGCGCTTTCATTTCCTCGCCGATAGGGCTCGACGGTCCGTAGCACGCCTTATACAAGTCCTCCCGGTCATCGTCATCGACCAGGCGCCCTCGACGGCCCCAGAACGTTTCTTGCTCGAGCATCTTCGACAGGACGGTCGTCTTGCGGCCGAACGTCACTTCCGTCGCCGCCATCTCCGGCGTCATCACCGCGACCATGTCGTCGGGGCCGAGCGCGCGGTTCAAGAAGTTGATGAGCGGCTGTCGCATGTTGGCGGAGCCGTCGATCTGCGTGTGGTAGGTATCCAGGAAGATCACGAACACGCGCGCACGTGGGTCAGCAGCCATCCGGCGGCTGTCCGCGACCGTGTTCGGCTCGAGACGTGCGTCCTCCGGGGCAGTTCGGACCCTCACGTGCTCGAAGGTATCGACCTGCTGGAGAACACCATCTTCCAGGATGTCGACGTCACTCTGTTTCAGGTCGTCGACAGGCTTGCCGTCCTTGGTGGCATACATGTCGACCCGGACGTAGTTCGCACCGGTGCGGAACGTCGGCTGCTGCGCCGGCGGCTGCTGCGCCGACACCGACAGGGTGGCGAACACCAACAGGGCAATGAGCGAAAATCGAGTCATCGCTGGTGTAGTGTCCGGCTTCAGCCGGACGTGTAGTGTCCGGCTTTAGCCGGACCCAGTCCCCTCGCCGGAGTTTACGTCCAGAGCGAACCAGCGTCGAGCAGCTTCTGGACCTCGGCTCGGACGCGTTCGATCAACTGGTCCCTGTCTTCCAACGTGAGCCCGAGGGTTGGAATGGGCGCCCCGACCCTCACGGTGACCTTCACCGGCCGCACGATGGCGCTCCCCTTCCGCATCGCATCGCGGCCGCCACGGACCGCGACCGGCACGACCGGTGCCTGCGCCTGAATCGCCATGATGAGGCCGCCCTTCTTGAAGGCAAGGAGCTCACCGGTTCGACTGCGAGTGCCCTCGGGGAATATCAGGAACGAGTTCCCTTTCTTGATCGACTCGGCGCCTCGGGTGACTGCCGCGATCGCCCGATCGCGGTTGCCGCGTTCCACCGGCACGAATCCTCCTGCGTCCAGAATCCGCCCCATCAGCGGAAATGCATGGAGCTCCGCCTTGTAGAGGATCCGCATGCGCGGGTGGAGGATTTTGAAGAGCACCGGCGGATCGACGTTGCTCTCGTGATTCGAACAGTAGACCGCTGGCACCTGGGGCAGATGCTCGCGGCCGCTCACGCGGTAGCGGATGCCGGCGAGTGTGAGGCCAAGCCAGATGCCGCCGTGCCCAAGGGCAAAGAGGAGATTGGTCGCCCCGAAGAGCACCGCAGCTCCGAGGCCGATGGGGCCGATGATGGCGATGTAAAGCAGGATCACCGTGTAGGTGATCAGCGAGCGGCTGGCTGCGACGATGGTCGCGATCACGAATGTAGAGGCCGCCTTCAGGCGGGCTGTCGAGGGCCGGCTAAAAGCCGGCCCCCACGTACGGGCCTCTACATTAACCCGGCTCAAAACAAAAACGCCCGGACCAGCGGTCCGGGCGAGAGCATCACCGACGCAATCGTGGTGTGGTTAGGATGCGCGAGCGGTTCGACGTACCGCGGTGACGGCAACAGTGACCGGCGCCTTCACTGCCTTCACCTTGCGAGCCGTGGCGCGCGCGATGTTCCGTGCACGGATGATGAAGCACTTCTCCAACGCGCCGTCCACCCGCGTCTCCACTTCCGGCGCCTTCTGCCGCATCACCTCGGAAACCTCGGAGATGATCAGCGCCTTCGCGCGATCGAGCATGCGCTTCTCGCGGAAGGACAGGCTCTTCGACTTGCTCAAGAACGTCAGGCTCTTGAGGACGTCGGCCATGTCGTAGATCGAGCCGGTGCGCATCTTGTCGGAGTTGTCCTTGAAGCGCCCTTTCCAGTTCTGGTGATTATCGATTTTGCCGTCGCTCAGCTGATCGAAGAGGCGTTCGACTTCCTCGTCGCTGATGGCCTTGCGCAACCCGACGTTGTCGACGTTTGCGACCGGCACCAACACCGTCGTGTCGTTCGAGACGATCCGGAGATGGAAGAAGCCACACGTGGTCCCTAGAATGGTTTTCTCTTCGATGCGTTCGACGATACCGAGCCCATGATTCGGGTAGATGACCTTGTCACCGAGCTGGAATGTCACGTTTCCCCCGTCGCAGATTGATTGGTAGGACTGGTTTCTCGCTGGGAACAGCACCCATGAGTATACCGCGCGATCGAGGGTAGATCAACGGAAAATGCCCAAAAATATGGCGTTTTCGTCACTTCGCACCCCCGAGGTGCCCGTTCGCCGATGACGCGATCGGGCGGCCTCGACTGCCTGCTGGGTCCACCAGCTAAATCCCATGGAGCCTAGAACTTGACCCGTACATCTTTGGCGCGCGCGACGCGGCGATCGCCCTAGAATCGTGCGATGAGGTCCGTGATTTTGGCCCTTACGGCTGGGCTTGTGCTCGGCGCACAGCCTCAACAGCCCGAGCGCCTCGCTCCGTCTTCTGCAACCCCGCCAGACGTCGTCGATCGAATGCTCGCTCTGGCGAAGGTTGGTCCCGGCGACATGGTCTACGACCTCGGGTGCGGCGACGGCAGGATTGTGATCGCGGCCGCGTTGAAGTTCGG
>DASRJR010000245.1:0-2588 GCA_035649395.1 Vicinamibacterales bacterium | reverse complement strand
GGCCACGGCCTCGACGCCCCAGCAGCCGGGAGCCGCCGCGCAGACGCCACCCGCGCCGCCGAAGCCGGTACCGGCGCAACTGCCGGACGTGCTCGCGCGCGTCAACGGCGAGTCGGTGACGAAAGCGGAATTCGATCGCGCGCTCGCCGCGATCGAAGGACGTGCCGGCGGCCCGGTGCCTGCCGATCAACGCGATCAGGTCTTCCGCAGCATCCTCGATCAGATCGTCACCTACAAGCTCCTGGTGCAGGAGACGCAGTCGCGTAAGGTCGATGCGTCCGACGAGGAAGTGAACACGCGGCTGCAGCAGATTCAAGGCCGGTTCCCATCCGAAGAGGCGTTCAAGCAGATGCTGACCGCGAGTCACACGACGCTCGAACAGCTGCGCAGCGACGCCAAGCAGGATCTCGCGGTCCAGAAGATGATCGACGCCGAAATCTCGTCGAAGATCGAGGTCAAGCCCGAGCAGATGGCCGACTTCTACGCGAAGAATCCCGATCAGTTCAAGCAACCCGATCGCGTGCACGCGAGCCACATCCTGATCGGCTTCCCTCGCGACGCCGATGCGGCCGCCAAAGCGCAGGCCCACGCCAAGGCCGAACAGGTTCTCGCCGACGTGAAAGCCGGGAAGGACTTCGCGGCGCTCGCCAAGGAGCATTCGCAGGACCCCGGCAGCGCCCCCAACGGCGGCGACCTCGGGTTCTTTCAGCCGGGACAGATGGTCGGCCCGTTCAATGACGCCGCGTTCAGTCTCGCGCCAGGCGCCGTCAGCGAGCTCGTCGAAACCCAGTTCGGCTATCACATCATCAAGGTCACCGAAAAGCAGGCCGGCCGCATGATCTCACTCGAGGAGATCAAGCCTCGACTCGAGCAGTTTCTGCAGGAGCGCAACCGTCAGGAGCAGACCGAGACCTTCATCACAGGGCTCCGCTCGAGAGGAAAGATCGAGCTGTTGATCTGAGCGTGGCCGACACTCAGCGTCTCGACGTCTGGCTCGACGTCGCGTGCCTGTTCAAGACGCGATCGGAAGCCAAGCGAGCGTGCGAGGGCGGCAAGGTGCAGGTCAACGACGGCCCGGGCAAACCCAATCGGGCCCTCCGCGAAGGCGATCGCCTCCGCATCAACCGCGGTCAGGGCCGCTATCAGGACGTCATCGTCCGGATCCTCATCGATCAGCACGTCAAGAAGTCGGAGGCGCGAGTGCTGTACGACGACGTCACGCCAAAGCCGACGCCTGCTGAAATCGAGATGCGACGAATGGAACGCGTGTACCGCGCCGCGGCACAGGCCTCCGGAACGCCCGATCGACGTCGCCGCCGCGCGCTGCGCCGCATGAAGGAAGGCGGATGACGCGTGAAAGTGGGGAAACTGCTCCGCGGAAATCTCGAGGGCAAGCCCCTTGGTTGATAGGATCTGTCAGTGCCCCGCAATCAGGAAGTCATCCGGCAGTGGAAGCTGCTCCACGCGCTCGAATCGTCGCGCCACGGCGCCACCATCGATGCGCTGGCCCGCGAGCTCGACGTCACGACGCGGACCATCCGGCGCGACCTCGCCGCCCTGCAGGAAGCCGGCTTCGCGCTCTACGACGAGAAGGATGACGATGGCAAGACGCGATGGCGCGTCGACGGTCAGGTCCTGAAAGGGCTCGAATCGGGCTTCACCCTCGCCGAGCTGTGCGCGATGTATCTGAGCCGGCACCTGCTCGAGTCGGTCGGTGGCACGCCGTTTCAGCGCGACCTCACCAACGCCTTCGCGCGCCTCGAGAAGATGCTGTCACCGCGCATGCGGCAGTTCCTCGACCGGCTGCCGTCGGTGCTCGCCGCCAAGTCCGGTCCGCGCGCGCGAGGGCGCGACGCCTCCGCCGACATCGTCAGCCGCCTGCTCGAAGCCACGCTGCACTTCCGCGTGGCGACGATGCGCTATCACTCGGTCTCGAGCGGGAGAACCAAGGACTATCTCGTGCACCCGTACCGGCTCGCGTTCGCACAGGGCGGGCTGTACGTGCTCGCCTATGTGCCCGACTACGAGGACGTGCGCACGTTCGCCGTCGATCGGATCGCGTCGGTCTCGCTCGAGAAACAGACGTTCACGCCCAAGGTCGCGATCGGAGACGACGTGTTCGCCAACTCGCTTGGCGTGAACACCGGCCCGGCCGAGCGCGTCGAGGTGGAGTTCGATCGGCGGGTGGCGCCGTACGTGCGCGCGCGGGTGTGGCACCCATCACAGCAGCTGCGTGACGAACAGGATGGACGTCTTCTGCTGACCATGAACGTGTGCCACGATTGGGCACTTCGCAGCTGGATTCTGGGGTGGGGACCGTTTGCGCGGGTGGTATCGCCCGCGCGCCTCGCGGCTGCGATTCAGACGGATCTGGAAACGGCCCGCGGGCAATACTAGCGGGGCTGGCGCCTGTCAATGCAAAATGCAAAAGTCAAAATGCAAACGATTACGGCGCAGCGAGATGCGTTCTTTTTGCATTTAGCATCTTGCATTTTGCATTACCGTTGAAACCATCTGTCCATGATTCGACCAGGTCGCCTCGTCATCGTCGTCGCCGTCTTCGCCGTCATCCTGATTGCGCCGACGCT
>DASRJR010000244.1:0-2492 GCA_035649395.1 Vicinamibacterales bacterium | reverse complement strand
CTGCGGTTACGTGAGGGTGCGTCGGGGGCGAGAACGACCTGATCGAGGCGAAGCGCTTCGCCGACCGACCAGGCCTGGAACGGACAACCGTTCGGGGTGTGAGGGACGTCGCCGTCCGCGATTTCGGCGATGTGTCCGAGGCCGTGCTCGTCGAGATGACGGAGCAGCGGTGCGAGAAAGCGCTCGCGCGCCTGTTCTTTCACGGCGCGGCCGCCGCCGCGAATCCGCACCCAGGCATCGACGAACGACGACAGGAGCCACGGCCACACCGTGCCCTGGTGATAGCCCCCATCCCGTGCGCTGACGCCGCCGGCGTAGCGGCCGACGTATCCGGGTTCACCGGGGGCAAGCGAGCGGAGGCCGATGGGCGTCCACAAACGTGCTTGGACGAGGTCGAGCGCGCGCGCGGCCTTATCGGTGTCGACCAGGACGACCGGCAAGCCACCGAGAGCGAAGATCTGATTCGGGCGGAGCGTTGCGTCCGCGGTTCCTGGACGATGATCGACGTCGATGACGTCGTAGAGCGCACCCGCCGATTCGTTCCAGAACCGCTGGGCGAAGGTCGCGCTTCCTCGCGCGAAGACGTCGCGCCATTGCGGCGAGTGGCGTCCGGCGAGCCACAACGCATTGAGCCACAGCGCTTCGACCTCGACCGGCTTGCCGATGCGCGGCGTGATGACGTGGTCGCCGACCTTGGCGTCCATCCAGGTGAGCTGAACACCGGGCACACCGGCCGCGAGCAGCCCGTCATCGTCCAGACGGATGCCGAAGCGAGTCCCGCGTGAATAGCCGGTCAGGATGTCATCGACCGCGCGCTCCAGCGCGGCGCGATCCGCGGGTGCGATCTCGAGTCGTCCGCGCGTGGCCGCATCGAGCAGGTCGTAGACCGCGATGATGAACCAGAGCGACGCGTCCACCGAGTTGAACTCGGGCGCCTCGCCACGGTCGGGGAAGCGATTGGGCAGCATCCCCTCTGAAATGGCGCCGGCCCATTCGAGCAGGATGCGACGCGCCTCGTCGACGCGTCCGCTGGCGAGACCGATGCCTCGCAGCGCGATGAACGTATCCCGTCCCCAGTCGGTGAACCAGGGGTAGCCGGCGACGATCGTCTGTCCGGATCCTCTGGTGACGATGTAGGCGTCGGCGGCACGATGCAGGCGCGACGGGAACTGCGCGCGGCGCGCGCGCTCACGGTCGTGGATAGCGGTTGCCAGATTGCGAGCGTCGACGTCGTGTGGGATGGCGGTCTCCGCTGACGGAGCGGCACCCAACACCATCGCGGCGCTGCCGTCGTTGAGGTCCCAATGAAAGACGCCAGGCGATGCGAGATCTTCGCTTGCGTCGAGCCCGCGGGCCAGCTCCTCGTCGTAACGGAAGTTGCGATACCAGTCGGGCCGATGCTCGTAGTCGCCGTTCGCGAGGGCGTGGATCGCAGGGATGCCGTCGTAGGGGCGCCAGACCAGTCGTGGGCCGACACGCTCGGGTTCGAAACGGAACGCACCGTTCTCGTGATGCATCGAGTGGTAGTCGCGCCCGGAGAGGAATGGGCGCACGGACAAGGTCGCGGGTCCGTTCGACGACGTGAGCGACCACGTCAATGCCACCACCGGCGAGCCGTGCGGAACGACGATCGATTGCTCGACGACCGTGCCGTCCTCGAGCGTGAACGTCCAGGTCGGCCAGGGATCGACCGCAAACGACGTGATGCGCGCGGCGCCATCGGGGTGAGTGACGCCCGGCTCGTAGCGCTGCGAGCTCAGCGCGAACGTACCGGCCGCCGTCTCGACCCACGCATCGACCCCGTTGACGAGCACGACGCGGCCGGTTGGCGGCGTCGTTGCGGCGAGCAGCAGCGCGTGATAGCGCCGCGTGCGAATACCGGTCGCCGTCCCTGACGCAAACCCGCCGAGCCCGTCAGGTTCGAGCCACTCGTCGCGTTGGCTATACGTTCCCATTCGTCCTCGCCCGCTTAGATGATCCACCGTCGATTCTGGTTACGCCCGCGTGCCCTGAAACCTTTCGCCACCGCCGTCATCGAAGGAAGCAGTTGTGGAACGCGCCAAGGCGGCGCGGACTTTGAGGAGGACACAGGCAATGCAGGCACGAAGAAGCTTTATCGCACAGGCCATTGGAGCCGCCGTGGCGATCGCGTTCGCAGTGGTATCGACCGCATCGGCTGCGCAGAGCAAGACGAGCTCGCCGTTCACCGGCGTCAAAGCGAATACCGGCACGGTGTCGCTGAACGGGCGGGTGCTGACCCTCTCGGACGACTTCAAGGCGCCGGACGCCCCCGATCCGCACTGGCAAGTGGTCGACTCCAAGGGCCGGATCTATCTGCTGCAGAAGCTGACGGTGAAGGGACTCACGGGCGACAAGATGAATCGTTCGATCACGCTGCCTTCCTACATCGCCGATGTGGCCAAGGTGCAGTTCTGGTGCGCCTACGCCGAGGTCGTCCTCGGTGAAGCCTCGTTCGGTCCCGCCAACTCGAC
>DASRJR010000243.1:0-29928 GCA_035649395.1 Vicinamibacterales bacterium | reverse complement strand
ATCACGCCGGCCAACGTGAAGAACCTGGAGCTGCAGTGGGTGTATCAGGCGCCGGTCGCCGGCAACTGGCAGACGACGCCGATCGTGGTCGACGGCATGATGTACATCACGCAGCGGCCCAACGACATCGTCGCGCTCGATGCCGTGACCGGCCGTGCGTTCTGGATCTACCGCTACACGCCCAACCCCGATCGCATCGTCTGCTGCGGCGCCAACAATCGCGGTGTCGCCATCCTTGGCGACACGCTGTTCATGGGAACGCTCGACGCCAATCTGATTGCCGTCGATGCCAAGACGGGCCGGCAGCTCTGGAAGACAGAAGTCGCCACCACCACTTCGGGTTATTCGATCACGCACGCACCGCTGGTCGTGAAGGACAAGGTGATCGTCGGCGTCGGTGGCGGTGAATATGGGATCCGCGGCTTCCTCGCCGCCTACAACGCGGCCACCGGCAAAGAAGCGTGGCGCTTCTATACGATTCCCGGACCTGGTGAAAAGGGGCACGAGACGTGGGAGAGGTGTCCGCCGAAGTCGGACAGCTTCTGCGATCCCGATGCGTGGACGCACGGCGGCGGATCGATCTGGCTGACCGGCTCGTACGATTCGCGGCTCAATCTGACCTATTGGGGCGTGGGCAACGTCGGGCCCGATTACGCCGGCGCGCAGCGGCCTGGCGACAACCTGTACACCGCGTCGGTCGTCGCGCTGGACGCGGACACCGGGACTCTCCGGTGGCACTACCAGTTCACACCGCACGACGTCTACGACTACGACTCGGTGCAGATTCCAGTGCTCGTCGACAATTGGGGCCGCACCGGCATCGACGCGCTTGTCTGGGCGAATCGCAACGGCAACTACTACGCACTCGATCGCGCGACTGGAAAGTTCCTGCTCGGACGACCGTTCGTGAAGGTGAACTGGATGAGCGACTTCGACGAGCGAGGCAAGCCGCAACAAACACCGCAGCCTCCCGGCCAGCCGACGTATCCAGGCAATCAGGGCGGGACGAACTGGTATTCGCCGTCGTTCAGTCCTCGCACCGGTCTGTTTTACGTGTCCGCTTGGGAAGACTACGCCAGCCTCTACGGACCGAACCCCGTGGAATACAAGCAGGGCACGAACTTCACCGGAGGAGGTCCGCGGCCGTTCGGCCCGGTGCCAGGGGCACCGTCGTTCCAGCGCGCCCCGATCAACACGTGGACCGAATCAGCGGGGCACGGCGCGGTGATCGCGCTCGACGTGGCGACCGGCGATCAGAAGTGGAAATTCAACATGACCGACGTGACCGACAGCGGCATCCTGACGACCGCGTCGCACGTCCTGTTCACGGGAGGACGGGAAGGCTACTTTCAGGCGCTCGATGCCCGTACTGGCGCACTGCTCTGGAAGACGCAACTCGGAGCCGCGATCAACAGCGGACCGATGACGTACCGCATCGGCAGCAAGCAGTATGTCGCGACGGTCTCAGGCCTGTCGCTATTCGTGTTCGCTCTCAGAGAGTGATTGTCCTTGGGCCTTGGTACTTGGTTCTTGGTCCGTCCCGGGTCCCTGGTCCGTCCTTGGTGCTTGGTCCTTGGTCCCCGTTCGGTACGGCCGGGTGACGAAGAACGGACTGAGGACCAAGGACGGACCGAGGACCTAGGACGGACCGAGGACCTAGGACGGACCAAGGCCTAAGTACTAAGCACCAAGGACCTCAGTTCGTTGGCGCCAACAGTTCGAGCATCGCCGACGACACCGCATCGGGCCGTTCGCGCGGCATGAAATGACCCACGCCCGGCACCACGCGCCGGGCGACCAGCTTCTCGAACGCGGCCTGTTCCGCCGGTGGGGATTCGGCCGGCGGCCGCGCGATTCCATCCTCCGCGCCATAGAGCGTGATCGACGGAGCGTGAATCTTCGGTCGCGTCGCGAGGCGCGCCTCGACCTCCTTGAAACGCGGCTCCCCTGGCGCGTTCATGATCCGATGCCGGTACGAGTGAATGACGACGTCGACGAAGTCCGGGTTGTCGAACGAGGGTGCGGTGCGATCGTAGGTCTCGTCGGTGAAATGCCAGCTCGGTGACCAGGCCTGCCACAAGTAGCGGCAGATCGCTCGGCGATTGGCCTCGAGACCGGCTCGTCCGCGTTCGGTGTTGAAGTAGTACTGATACCAGAGGCGATGCTCGGCCGCCGGCGCGGCCGGCGGCTGCGCGGCGACGGTGTTCTGAATCGTGTAGCCGCCGATGAGCACTGTCGCGCGCACGCGCTCGGGATTTAGCGCGGCCGCGATCGCCGCGGCGCGGCCGCCCCAGTCGTATCCGGCCACCGCGAACCGCGTCAGCTTCAAGGCATCAGCGAAGTCGATAACGTCCTGGCCGATCGCTGCCTGCTCCGCCAGGCGCGGGGCGGCGGCATCGCGGAATCGCGTTGCGCCATAGCCGCGGATGTACGGCACGAGCGCCCGATAACCAGCCTTCGTGAGCGGCGGCACGACCTCGTCGTAGGCGCGGGCATCGTCGGGAAACCCGTGAAGCAGAATCACGGGGAAGCCGCGCGGGTCGCCGCTGTCTTCGTACGCGATCGACAAGACCGGCGTTTGCACCGTCGCGACGGTGGGTCGCACCGGTAGCTGCCCAAACGCTTCTCGTCCAGTCATATCCGCCAGGATACCTGCACCCGTGAGCTTCAGAAACGTGCGCCGAGACGTGGTGCTCATGGCGCGGATGCTATCACCGCTTGAAACGTGCGCTCTCGCATGCCGTGTGAAACAATCGCCGTCGAGGCTCTCGACGCCATGAAGAAACTCTCGATTCTTCTCGTTCTGTTCGCGGTTCTCGTTGGGTCTGCTCAGCAGCGTCCGACCGTCGGCGAATTCTTCGACGCGTTCACCGCCGAATGGATGCGGGCCAATCCGAACCTGGCCGCGTCGACGCGCTTCTTCTCCGGCGCCGAGCAGGACGCGTTCGAGCGTCAGCTTTCTCCCGAGACGCCGGCGTTCCGTCACGCCCGCGCCGTGCTCGCGCAGAAAGGGCTGAAGGAGCTGGCCACGTTCGATCGCGCGCGGATGACCGACACCGAGCGAGTGTCCGCCGATCTGATGCAGTGGCAGCTCGCCAGTGTCGTGGAGGGTGACAAGTACGGTGACTTCTTCTTTCCGCTGGAACAGTTCGGCGGCGTCAACGTGTCGCTGCCAAACATCCTTGTCGTCAACCATCCGCTGAACACCGAGAAGGACGCAGTGAACTACCTCGCGCGGCTCGGGCAGGTCAGCACCCGCATGGAGGAAGCGGTCGCAGAAGCACGCACCCTCCTCGAGAAGGAGATGGTCCCGCCGCGATTCATCGTCCGCTCGACGATCACGCAGATGGAGCAGTTCATCGGTGGTGCTCCAGCGATGAATCCGCTCGTGACGACATTCGCCGAGCGTCTGGCGGCATCGAAGGCAGTGTCCGAGACGCGGCGCGAGGAGTTGCGCGCACAGGCCGAGAAGATCGTCGCGGCGCAGATCTATCCCGCCTGGAAGAGCGCGATCGCGCTGCTGCAGCCGCTCGTCTCGAAGGCCAAGGACGATGCCGGGCTGTGGAGATTCAAGGGCGGCGCCGAGGCATACGCGTACACGCTGCGACGATACACAACGACCAACCTCACCGCGGATCAGATTCACGACATCGGTCTCAAGCGGGTCGCCGAGATCGAAAAACAGATGGAGGACGTGTT
Organism: Vicinamibacterales bacterium; assembly: GCA_035649395.1. Taxonomy (GTDB): domain Bacteria; phylum Acidobacteriota; class Vicinamibacteria; order Vicinamibacterales; family UBA2999; genus Gp6-AA40. The sequence continues at coordinate 26,229 of DASRJR010000243.1, read as the reverse complement.
CCGGCAGATCGGCCGCACGGAGGGCTCGAGCAAAGTGCGGGTCGCGGCGCTCAAGAAAGAGCAGGCGTATCCGCTGACTGAGGAGGGCCGCGCGAAGATCATGGCCGACGCCGAGGCGATGATTCGCGACGCGGAGAAGCGCGCGGCGCAGCAGTTCAACCGTACGCCGAAAGCACCGGTGATCGCTCGCCCCTATCCGCGCTTCCGTGAAGCCAATGCGGCCGCCAGCTATGGAGCCCCGGCGCCGGACGGATCGCGTCCAGGGACCGTGCAGGTTCCGCTGCGGCCCGAACGCATGACGCTCTTCGGTCTGCGGACGCTGATGTACCACGAGGGCGTTCCGGGTCATCACTTCCAGATCGCGCTTGAGCTCGAGAACACGGCCCAACCGCGGTTCCGTCGCGTGCGGGCGCTCGGCGGGATCTCGGCGCTGTCGGAAGGCTGGGGACTGTACGCCGAGCGCCTGGCGGCAGAGTCCGGCTGGTACAACGGCGATCCGATCGGACTGCTCGGACAGCTCGAGAGCGAGCTGTTCCGCGCGCGCCGGTTGGTTGTCGACACGGGTCTCCACGCGAAGCGCTGGACGCGTCAGCAGGCGATCGATTACGGCATCGAGGCGAGCGAGGTGGAGCGGTACGTCGTCAATCCGGGGCAGGCCTGCTCGTACATGATTGGTGAACTGAAGCTGATAGAACTGCGAGACAAAGCGAAGAAGACGCTCGGAGGGAAGTTCGATATTCGTGAGTACCACGACGTCGTCTTGAGTGCGGGAAGCGTTCCGCTGGAGCAGCTCGAGCGCATCGTCAACGCGTATCTGCAGCGCGCCGCCGTCAACGTTCGCTGAGCCGCTCACACGAAAATGTCGTCATGCCGGAGCGTTCATCGCGCCGCACGGTGCTCGTCGTCGAAGACGATTCCGCGATTCGCGAACTGCTGCACCTGCACCTGGATCTCGCCGGATTCACGATCGATGAAGCGGACGACGGTCGCCGCGGCCTCGACCGGGCGCGTTCGACGCGGTTCGACGTCATCCTGCTCGACGTGATGCTGCCGGGGCTCGACGGCGTGAGCGTGTGCCGGGCCGTTCGCAGCGCCGGCCAGAACGTCAACACACCAATCCTGATGATCACGGCACGCGACGGCGAGTCCGACAAGGTGCTCGGCCTCGAGAGCGGCGCAGACGACTACCTCACCAAGCCGTTCGGCGTGCGCGAGCTGATGGCCCGTGTCGGCGCGCTGCTGCGGCGTCATCAACGGCAGACCGCGGAAGACGCACCGCAAACGGTCGTGAACGCCGGCGACCTGTCGCTCGATCGCGATCGTCGCCAAGCCACGGTGCGCGGCGAGCGAATCGAGCTGACGAAGCAGGAATTCGATCTGCTCTACATGCTCGCATCACGACCCGGGACCGTCTTCACGCGGGCGGCGCTGCTCGAGTCGGTCTGGAGCGACGACACCTATGTCACCGATCGCACGGTCGACACCGTGATCAGCCGCCTGCGCCGGAAGATCGAGCGCGATCCACAAGATCCCGAAATGCTGCTCACCGCCTGGGGCGTGGGCTACAAATTCGCCGAGCCTGTCACGTAGAGCGCAGGCTTTAGCCTGCGCGTTCACTTCGCCTGCGCGTTCACGCGGGGCTCAAGCCCTCGCTCTACGTTGCCCGGTTCCGGCAGCACGATCACGAACTCGGTCCGGCCCGGCCGGCTCGTGACTGAAATCGATCCGCCGTGTCGTTCGACGATGGCCTTCACGATCGAGAGCCCGAGCCCACTTCCGCCCGCGCCGGACGTCCTCGATGCATCGCCTTTGTAGAAGCGCTCGAAGACGTGTGCCAGGTGCTCGGGCGCGATACCGGTGCCCGTATCGATGACGGTCAGTCGATAGCCGTTCTCAGTGGCCGTGGCGGCGAGGTCGATCGTGCCTGCCGGCGGTGTGTGACGCAGCGCGTTGGCGACGAGGTTGCCGATCGCCTGCTCGAGTCGATCGGGATCGGCGACGATTTGATCGGCGGACGGATCGACGGAAGCTCGGATGGTGACGTTCGCTGCCGCCGCGTCGCGCTCGTACCGGCGAGCCACGTTGGTGAACACACGCTCGATCGCGATCACCCGCGACTCGAGCGCCGACACGCCGTTCTCGAATCGCGCCAGCTCCAGGAGGTCGCCGACGATGCGTTCGAGACGAAGCGTTTCGCGGCGCGTCGTCTCGATGTAGCGGCGGCGCCGCTCTTCGTCGAGCACGATCTCGGGCATGTCGAGCGTATCGAGGTAGCCGCGCATCGTCGTCAGCGGCGTGCGCAGCTCGTGTGAGATGTCGGCCAGCATCTGCCGGCGCAGCTGGTCCGAGATCCGCAGCGCGTCGGTGCGCTGTTGGAGATCGGCGGCCATCTGATTGAACGCCGCGGCCACCCGTGCGATCTCATCGCGGCCGTTGGCTGGTGCGCGGGTCTCGAGCTGCCCGGCGCCGAGCTGCTGTGCCGCCAGCTCGAGACCGCGAAGACGGTGGCGCGCGGGAGCGAAAATGACGATCGTTGCGATTGCGGCAATGACCACCAGCGCGAGCGTACCGGGCAGCGTCAGCAGCTCACCGACGTTGGCGAGCAGTCCGCGCGGTGGCGGCGGGGGCAGCACGACCAGGCCAGTGAGCCGGTTCGCCACCTGAATCGGTGCGGTGACGACAGGACCGGTCGGGGAGTCGCCTGGTGCGGCCACAGGGGCGGCGCCGGCAATTGTGGCCCGCGCCTGCCGCTCGATCTCGCCGCGCATTGGCCGATCAGACGTCGAGAACACGGGCCGCTCCGCGAGAACGATGTAGACGGGTGGTCCCGCGTTCGGCACCGTGTCGGTCAGGAATCGCGACACATCGAGGTGCGGCTCGTTCGTCAGAGCGGCGCCCAACTGAGCCGCGACCGCGGCCGCCGTCGCGTTGGGATTACCGGGGGCGAAGGCGCCGTTCGAGCGTGCGTAGCCCACCATGAGGCTCTGGGCCACCAGCACCACGACGACGAAGACGACGAAGCTGATGCCGATGCGCCAGTAGAAGCTGCTGTACCACCGCACGAGCGGCCGAGGGGCCATAGACGGCGATCATGCCCGTCAAATGTTGCAGAAGTATGGGGGCGGCCGCCGCATTCGTTTCACGCCGCTGACAAAGTTTCCCAACATCTCGGCGGCACAGTGGAGGCACCAGCGCGTAGGGAGGAAGGCAAGTGGAAGCAGAACGACAGACATCAGGAACGCAGCTCAGCCGCCGCGCGGCGTTCGGCGCGATTGGAGCTGCTGCGGCGGCGGTCGCGGCGGCGTGCGGCGATTCACAGACGAGTCCTTCGTCCGTCGATACCACGTCAGGGTCGACGACGACGAGCACCAACGCCACGTGCGCGGTCACGCCGAGCGAGACCGCCGGACCATATCCGTCTCGCACCGACATGTTCCGCAGCGACATCCGCGAGAACAGGAGCGGCACCGCGCTCAACCTGACGATCAAGGTGGTCAACGTCAACAACGGGTGTGCGGCCGTGTCGGGCGCCGACGTCGAGATCTGGCATTGCGACGCGGCCGGCGATTACTCGCAGTACGGCTCACAGACCGCCGCCACGTTTCTGCGCGGCATTCAGACGACCAACGCCTCCGGCGAAGTGACCTTCACCACGATTTATCCCGGCTGGTATCAGGGTCGGGCGACGCACATCCATGCGGAAGTGACGATGAGCGGTCGTTCGATCAAGGTCACGCAGATGGCGTTCCCCGAATCGGTGAACAACACCGTTCACGCGACCGGGGTGTACGCGTCGCGAGGCTCGAACCCGACGAATAACGCGTCCGATGGCATCTTCGCCGACAGCCTCGCCTCCGAGCTCGTCACGCCGACCGGCAGTCCGTCGGGCGGCTATGCAGCGACGTTCCAAATCGGCATCGCGGTCTGACGGATCGAAGGAGACTCATCATGCACAACGACGATCGACCCGTTGGGACGTTCTTGAGCCGTCGTCAGGCGCTCGCGCTGTTCGGCGCGGCCGCAAGCGCGTCTGTCGCGCACCGCTCTGGCGCGCAGTCAACGAATGCGGCACAAACGACGCCGCTGCCCGACTGTGTCGCGCAGCCCGAACAGACGGAAGGGCCGTACTTCGTCGACGAGGCGCTCGAGCGATCGGATATCAGACGCGACCCGTCCACGGGACGGATCAGCCCGGGAGCACCGCTGGCGCTGCAGTTCGTCCTCTCGCGGATCACGCCTGCGGGCGCCTGCGAGGTGCTGCCCGATGCGCGTGTGGACATCTGGCACTGCGATGCGCTCGGCGTCTACTCCGACGTCGAGGACCGCTACGTGAACACGGTGGGGCGACAGTTTCTGCGTGGGTATCAGACCAGCGACAAGAACGGGGTCGTTCGCTTCAGCACGATCTATCCCGGCTGGTATCGCGGCCGGGCGGTTCACATCCACTTCAAGATCCGTGTACCGGCCGAGCCCGCTGGCCCTGCCCTGAGCGAGCGAAGCGAGTCGAAGGGAGTGACCGACGAGTTCACGTCGCAGTTGTACTTCCCGGACGAGCTCACCGATCGCGTGCACGCGGCGGCGCCATATTCGGCACACACGGGACAGCGTCTGCTCAATTCGCGCGACATGGTCTTCCGCGAGGGAGCGACGCAGCTCGTTCTACCGATCGGCGAAACGGAAGCGGGTTATGCCGCGACGTATCGGATCGCGATGCGTCCCGGCGTGTCGCGCAGAAGATTGTAGTGTCCGGCTTCAGCCGGACCAGCAAAGCGCTACTCGGCGCGCAGCGCGTCCAACGGACTGAGACGCGCCGCGCGGCGTGCGGGCAGCCAGCACGCCACGAACGCGACGCCGAGCAGCAACACTGTCGTGGCCACGAACACGGCGGGATCGCGCGGGCTGATGCCGAACAGCAGCGATTGAATCAGCTGGGTCCCCGCGAACGCCGCGACGAGACCGACCGTGATTCCAGCCACGATCACGACTGCGCTTTGGCCGAGCACCATGCGTGCGACGGTGCGCGGTTCGGCGCCCATCGCCAGCCGGACGCCGATCTCGCCCGTACGTTGCGCGACGATGTAGGACACGACGCCGTAGATGCCGATGGCGCCGAGCAGTAACGCGACGGTTGCCGCAATCGCGATCAACATCATCGTGAACGACGCTTGATCGGATGAACGGTCCACGATGTCCTGAAGCGTACGAACCTGCGCGATGGCGAGGTTGGGGTCGACCTGATCGATCGCGTTGCGAACCGCGTTCGCCAGATCGGATGGCGGAATGCTCGATCGCAGCACGTAGATCATCCCCGTGACATCCGGGCCCGTCAACGCTTCGCGTGGAATATCGGGGCCACCGGCGATCGACATCGGCATGAACAGTTGTGGCGATGGCGTCGGTTCACCGAGGGCGAACGTTGGCGTATTGGAGACCACGCCTACGATGCGCAGCCAGGGTACCGCAGGCAGATTCACGTTTGGCGGTCTCGAGGACCTGACTCGTCGATCGATCGGACTCTCACCCGGGAAGTATCCGTCTGCGAATGCCTTGTTCACGACGACGACCGCTTCGCCGCGGTCGACGTCCGACCGATCGAGATGGCGTCCTCGCAACAAGCGCATACCCACGACCGCTGTGTAATCGGCGCTCACGGCGCGCCACCAGGCCCATGGGTTCGGTTTGCGCGGATCGAATGGTTCCCCGTCTACGACGAGTGTGTTCCCGAAGCATGGGCCGGCGAGCGGAAGGCACGTCGTCGTCGAGACATCGTTGACGCCAGCAATCGCGGATAGGCGATCGAGGATGTCCCGATGCACGGCCACCGCAGCCTGGCGCGTCGCATACTTCGCCTCGGGAAGCCCGACGCTGAAGGTCAGGGCGGCCGATGGCTCGAACCCGAGGTCGATGGCGCGAAGCTTCTGGAAACTGCGGACCATCAGGCCGGACGCGAGCAGGAGGACCAGGGCGAGCGCCACCTGTGCACCCATCAGCACCTGCCGTGCGCGATGACTCCCTCGTGACGATGCCTGGCCACGAGTGTTGTCATGGAGCGAGACACCTACCGGCGCGAGACGGAGCAAAGGAATCGTGCCGAAGATAACGGTTGCCCCGAGCGTAAGCGCGATCGTGAACGTCATCGCGACGCCGTCGATCCGGATCTCGTTCAGACGCGGAAGCGTCGGCGGGCCAAACTGCAGGAGCAGCTGTACGGCGACCCACGCGAGCCCCAAACCGATGGCGCCTCCCAGCAGTGCCACGAGGGCGCTTTCGGTGAAGAAGAAGCGTGCAACGCCCCGCTGGCTGGCGCCGAGCGCGCGGCGCACCGCGACCTCTCGCTGCCTGGTCTCGGAACGCACGAGAAACAGATTCGCGACGTTCGCGCAGGCCACCAGGAGAACCAGCCCCACCGATCCAAGCAGGATCCACAACGCGGTGGCGACGCGGCCGACGAGTGCGTCCTGAAGTGGCGCTGCGGCCGAGACGATGCCGGTCTGGTTTCGTACGCGCTGCGACAGGTCGGCGATGAGCGCGGTGATCTCGGTGCGGGCGCTGTCGATCGTGACACCGTCACGGAGCCTGGCGACGCCGGTCAAGGTGAACAGGAACGACGCGTTCGCGCGCGTCGACTGCGCCGCGGTCCATAACTCGACGCGGGAGTCGGGGAAACTGAACTCCGCCGGCATCACCCCGACGATCTCCGTTGGCACTCCGTCCAACGTCAGCGTGCGACCGACGACGGCACGATCGCCACCAAACTTGCGCGACCAGAGCCCATGCGAGAGCACGGCGACAGGCGCTCCGCCGGTCACGCCTTCCGTTTCAATGAACCAGCGGCCGAGTGCAGGTGAGACGCGCAGCACGGAGAGGAGCGACGGCGTCGCGCGCGCGATCTGAAGTCGTTCCGGTGTGCCGCGGCCGGTGAGCGTACCTGCCCCCGTGTTGTAGACGGCTACCTCCTCCAACGTTCGCGCGCGATCGGCCAGCTGAAAATAGAGCTGCCACGCCATTGACGTCATGCCCGATGGCATGTTCCGGGCCGGTACGCCGTAGTCCAGCAAAATCAATCGGGACGCCTGTGGGTACGGGAGTGGATTGATCACCACCCGGTACACCACGGCAAAAATGGCCACATTTGCGGCGATCGCGAGACCGAGCGTCAATGCGGCCGCGAGCGTGAAGACAGGCGTTCGCACGAGACGGCGTGCGGCGTGGCGAATCTCTTGTGCGGCGATATCCATGGCTCCTGCCTTTGGTCCTGAGATCAGTTGTTGATGGTAGCGGCGTCGAAGACGCGCGGCCGCGCCGTATCGTTCCGAAAGCGCGAGCGCCAGCAACCCCGCCAGCTCGCGACTCCAGACCACCGACCGGCGCCACATGCCGGCATCACGCGCCTCCGATATCCGTCGCGCGAACATCTCTTCCATCGCCGCGCCGTAGTCGCGTCGCAGCGATCCGGGAGAGAGCCGGAGCAGCCAGCGATAGAGCCACATCGAGTGGAGCTACGCTTTCTGTGGATAGAGCTTGCGCTGGCGTGCTGCGCGAACGAGCGCGGCCAGGCGCTCGGCTTCCTGTGCCGCCGCCCGTCGGCCGGCTTTTGTCAGCACGAAATACTTACGTCGCGAGTCGACGTCGCCAGGGCCGTCGACCGGTGTGACGAGGCCCTCCTCGGTCAACCGTCGCAACACCTGGTAGAGCGCCCCGGTCGTCGGATCGAGCCGTCCGCCGGATTGCTCCTCCACGTCCTTGCCGATTGCGTAGCCGTGGGAGGGGCCGGGGCCGAGGGCGAGGAGAACATGGAACACCAGGTCAGGCAGCGCCGGCGTCGGGTCGGTGTCGTTCACGCCGGGTTAGACGGGCGGCCGACGGCCCGCGTTGGCTGTGCGCAAACTATAGTTGCTCACACTACAGTTACGACTCAGTCGACGACGGCGCTCGCGCATCGAGGGGGCTCGCAGCGCGTGTCAGGAGGCCGGGGACGTGTTCAGACTCGAGTCGCCGCTATCCTTCCCGTGTCAAACGGGGCCGTTGCACGTCTTGTTCTCCCGGTTTCCCGGTAGAATCCGCAGGCTCGGGCGAGACCCCAACAACTAATTCGTAAGCGCATGTTCCAAAACGGGGCGCGATAACGACCAAGCTCGGCAAAAAGCGCTCGCGATTGCACCAAGCTTATCAATTTAACTCGTTGCACAATTTAGCGGTTAGCTCGATATCGGTCAATCGCGGTTTCACTGCAGGTGTGGCGTAGCCGTTGCCTTACAGCCACCCATGCTTGTGAAAATTATCCGCGCCCCCCATGCGCTTCTCGTATTCGTGCTCGTCGCCGTCTCGTCGAGCGCCGTGCACGCCCAATCCGGTGGGTCCCCGAGGCTCGACAGCGCACTGTCCGCGAGCGTCCGATCGGGCGACGCCGGGACGAAGCAGGTCATCATCCGAGCGACTCCAACGGGGATCCCTGGACTGAGGAACGTATTGCAGGCCGCCGGCAATCCGGTCCTGCGCAGTCATCCGATCCTGAACGCGTTGACGACTAGAGTACCGGTGCAGGCACTCGAGGGGCTTTCACGCAATCCGTTCGTCGTCTCGATCTCGAGCGACGCGCCCATCAACGCGCAACAGACCTCATCGATCGATTCGACGATCCGAGGAACGCTCGGTCTAGGGTCGTCGTCGTTGACTGGCAATCGCGTGGGCGTTGCCCTGATCGACTCCGGTCTCGAACCGGGCCCCGAGTTCGGCGATCGCATCGGCGGCTTCTACGATTTCACGCAGAACGGCGCGGCGGTGGCACCGACGGACCTGTATGGGCATGGCACTCATGTGGCGGGCCTGATCGCGGGCGACGGCGGCACGTCCCCCGGGAAGCGCTATCGCGGCGTGGCGTCGAAGGCACGGCTCATCGCGCTCAAGGTGCTCGATCAAAACGGCAGCGGCCGCACCAGCGATCTCATCAGCGCTATTGAATTCGCCACGACGAACAAACCGCAGCTGGGCATCGACATCATCAATCTCTCGCTCGGCCATCCGATCTACGAACCGGCCGCGACCGACCCCCTGGTTCAGGCCGTTGAAGCGGCCGTACGCGCTGGAATCGTCGTCGTGGTCTCTGCCGGCAACGTCGGCCTCTCGCCGACGACGGGATTGCCCGGATATGCCGGCGTGCTGTCGCCCGGCAACGCGCCGTCGGCGATTACGGTCGGTGCGGAGAAGACCTTCGACACCGACCGTCGGAGCGACGACCGCATCGCTCCGTATAGTTCGCGAGGGCCGACCTGGTACGACGGCCGCGCCAAGCCCGACGTTGTCGCCCCCGGCCACAACCTCGTGTCTGTCGCTGCCACGTCGGGCGCTCTGTACCAAAACTATCCGTCGCTCAGGGTTGACGGTAACTACATGCGTCTCAGCGGTACGAGCATGGCCGCAGCGGTTGTGAGCGGAACCGTCGCATTGATTCTCGAAGCCAACCGGATCGCGTTCCCGTCGGCACCCCTGAAGCCGAACGCCGTGAAAGCGATCCTCCAGTACACCGCGTTGCCGGTGCGGGACGACCAGAGCGTGGCGTACGACTATCTGACGCAAGGCGCCGGGAGCGTCAATGCTGTCGGCTCGGTCGACGTGGCCTGGCACATCGATACGACGATGCCGCTGGCCTCATGGTGGCTGACGAGCAACGTCGACCCCTACAGCCAGATCGCAGGGCAGACGCTCGCGTGGGCCGAGACGATTGGGTGGGGCAACGCGCTCAGCGAGGATCCGGCCGTGTACTACAACGAGCTGGCGTGGACCCAGAACATCGTCTGGGGCAGCAATATCGTCTGGGGCAGCAATATCGTGTGGGGCAACAACATCGTGTGGGGAAGCAACATCGTATGGGGGAACAACATCGTCTGGGGCAACTCGGTCATCGGCGCGACCGACGGATCGTCTACGACGTGGGGGATGGCCTCTGACACCCCGTCGTCGACGGTATGGGGAGCGCTCGCCAGCGGCGCGCTGTCGGGTGGCGCGATTCTCACCTCCCCGTAAGCGTCCTCAGGAATTGTGAACGCAGCGGCTCTAGTGCGTAGCGGAGGTGTTGCCGTGGTACGTCGTCCCCTTGCCGGTCAGGTTTATGTGTCCGCGATGATCGCGCTCGGCGCGGTCGTGATGTTCAGCGCGCTGACATCCGTGCAGTTCTCACGGCCAGGACTGTTCGCGGCGCTGCTGGTGCTGTCGCTGATCAGTTCGGCGCTGAAAGTCGACATGCCCCTCGGTGTCGGCAGCTCCTGTATCTCTCTGTCATACGCGGTCGATTTCACCGCGTTGCTCCTGCTCGGTCCGGCGCCGACGATGCTGATCGCGGCGACGAGCGGATGGTCGCAGTGCACGTTCAAGATGAGCGAGCGGAACCCCGCCTACAAGACCTTGTTCAGCATGGCAACGCTGACGCTCAGCGTTGCGGCGGCTGGCGCCACGTACACGTGGCTCGGCGGCACCTATGGTTCGTTGCCGTCATCTCCGCTGCAACCGCTGATGGCAGCGGCGATGGTCTACTTCCTCGTCAACTCACTCGCGGTGGCGGCGGCGTTCGGCCTCTCGAAGGGCCGCAACGTGTTCAGCGTGTGGCATGACAACTTCCTGTGGACGGTCAGCAGCTATGTCGTGGGCGCGATTGGCGCAGGCATTGCCGTCGAAGTGTTCGACACGGCGGGGCAGTGGCAGACGGCGCTGGCCTTCGTTCCACTGGGCCTGACGTATCGGACGTATCGCATCTACCTGAAGCGGATCACGGAGGAGCAGCGGCGCTCGGCCGACTGGGCGCAGTTGCATCGTGACAGTACAGAAGTGCTCGCCCGCGCGATTCAGGCGAAGGACGAAGGCGGTGGCTGCCACGTCGAGCGCGTGCAGTACTACGCCATGGCGCTGGCACATCGGCTGGAGCTCTCCGATGTCGATCGGCAAGCGGTCGAGATCGCGGCGCTGCTGCACGACATCGGCAAGCTGGCGGTCCCGGAACACATCCTGTCCAAGCCCGGCCCGCTCACGCCCGACGAGCGGAAGAAGATGCAGATGCACGCGCAGATCGGTGCGGAGATTGTGGGCGCCGTGCCGTTCCCGTGTCCGGTGGCGCCGCTGGTCCGGAGCCATCACGAACGATGGGACGGCAAGGGCTATCCGGCGGGCCTGAGCGGCGATCAGATTCCGATTGGAGCGCGAATACTCTCGGTCGCAGACTTCTTCGATGCACTGACGCACGGGCGGCCCTATCGACCGGCCGTGTCACCGGCTGCCGCGATTCGGATGATGAACGAGGAAGCGGGGAGAGCGTTCGACCCGGCGATCGTCGCGCGATTTACGGAGCTGCTGCCGGTACTCACGCCGCCCACGAACGACGGCTTCCTGCGCCGCTTGCGCCGGCCCGACGCGGCCAGCGACCACGCGTCCGCTCACGCCGAAGAGCAGCTCGGTGGCGACGCGTTCGCGAAGATCGCCTCGGCCAATCGTGAAACCTATGCGCTCTATGAGATCGCCCAGTCGATGGGGCGGACGATGAGCCTTCCCGACACGATGTCGTTTGTGAGCGCGCGGCTCGCCACGCTGATGCCGTTGTCCGCGTTCGCGCTGTTCGTCCGTCGCGGCACGGATGATTTGCGCTGCCGGTTCGCCACGGGGCTGCACGGTCACCTCCTCGAGGAGGCCTCGATCGCGGAAGGACAGGGATTGAGTGGCTGGGTCGCGCGTCACCGGCGGCCGCTGATCAACGGCTTGCCAGTCGCCGAGTTCACGGCGGCAGGGCAAGAGGCCGGCGACATCAAGCTGCTGTCGGCGCTGATCTGTCCGTTGACCGTCGGCGACGAAGTGATCGGTACGATCGCCGTGTATCACGACGAGGCCGAGTCGTACACCGACGATCATCGCCGCGTTCTCGATCAGGTGGCGCGGCAGGCCGCCTCGGTCGTGCACAACACCATGGTGTTCGAGCGCACGCAGGAGCAGGCGCTCAAGGACGGCCTGACCGGACTCGCGAACACTCGTGCGCTGCAGTTCCAGGTCGCGCGTGAGCTCGGTCGCGCGCGGCGCACCGGCTCGCCCTTCTCGGTGGTCCTGCTGGATCTCGATGATTTCAAGATGATCAACGACGACTACGGGCATCTGATTGGAGACCGCGCGCTGCAGGAAGTGGCCAGGGTGCTGCAGCAGACGACTCGCCCATACGACACCTGCATTCGATACGGTGGCGACGAGTTCGTGGTGCTGTTGTCGTCGTGCGGACGCGACGAGGCCGAGGAGCAGCGCCGGCGGCTGCAGAACGCGGTGTCAGCGATTACGCTGCTCGCCGATGATGGTCGAGAGATCGCGTTACGCGTGAGCGCCGGCGCCAGCGTGTTCCCTGACGACGGCGAGACCTACGAACGGCTGCTGGTCCGAGCCGACCGCCGCATGTATCGCAACAAGGCGCAGGCGAAGATGCCGCCGCCGCTTCGCCTTCAGCGGGGAGCGCGCGTCGACGGCCCGCGGCACATCGTCGCGGGCTGACTCGAATCGATACACATCGCAACCGCCAGGAAGCTCGTGCGATGATCCACGCGGCGACCGCGACGGCAGGGGAGGTGCGGCGTTTGCACCCTCCCCATCGCGGGGATTGTCGACATGGCTACCACATCCTGGACCCGGTCGCGGCGCTCGGCTCGAGCGCTGGGCGTGGCGCTGACGATCGGCGCCGCCGCGTGCGCGCTGAATCCAGCAACCGGCAAGCGGCAGCTCTCACTCATCAGCGAAGCGCAGGAAATCCAGATGGGCCGCGAGGCCGCGCAGAGCGTCGGCGCCACTGTGGGGCTCGTCGACAGCCAGGCGTTGCAGACCTATGTCCAGGGAATCGGGCGAAGCGAAGCGGTCGCGTCGGAACGCCCGAAGCTGCCCTGGGAATTCCACGTGGTCGACGATCCCAGCCCGAATGCGTTCGCTTTGCCGGGCGGGTTCATTTACGTCACGCGAGGCCTGTTGGGCCTGATGACGTCGGAGGCGGAGCTGGCCGGAGTGCTCGGTCACGAGATCGGTCATGTCACGGCTCGTCACTCTGTCAACCAGATCTCGAAACAGCAGCTGGCGCAATTAGGTCTGGGTCTCGGATCGGTCTTCCTTCCTGAAGCCGCGCCGCTCGGGTCGCTGCTCGGCAGCGGCCTTCAATTGCTCTTCCTGAAATACGGCCGCGACGACGAACGCGAGGCCGACGTGCTCGGATTCGAGTACATGCGCAAGCGCGGCTACGACGTCAGGGAGTTCGACGATGTGTTCGCCGCCCTCGATCGGATTGGCGATCAGGAAGGTGGCGCGTTGCCGGCGTGGCTCTCGACGCATCCGGAGCCGGCCGAGCGTGTCAAGAATGCCGAGGCTCGCATCGCCGCTGTGGGTCCGCAGCCGAATGCTCGGATCGGCGAGGAGGACTACCTCAATCAGATCGACGGGCTCGTCTACGGGAACGATCCTCGTCAGGGCTTCTTTCGCGGCACGCGCTTCTTCCATCCGAAGCTGCGATTCCAGCTGCTGTTTCCGGAGGGATGGCAGACGCAGAATCTGAGTCAGGCGGTGGTGGCCGTTGCGCCCGAAAATCGCGCCGCCATTCAGGTCACCATCGCGGGGGATGTGCGTCCAGAGGTCGCCCTTGAACGCTTCTTCTCGCAACCCGGCGTCGCGGCTGGCCGCGTCGTTCGCGATCAGGTCCACGGCCAGCCTGCAGCGATTGGTGAGTTCCAGGCGCAGACCGATGGCGGCGTGGTGCAGGGGCTCGCCGCCTACGTGTCGTACGGCGGCCTGACGTATCAACTCATCGGCTACACCGCGGCGGCGTCGTACTCGAGTTACGGCACGGCGATCGAAAGCACGATCCGCAGCTTCGACTCGGTCAACGATCCAGCGATTCTGAACGTGGAACCGCAGCGCATCGATATCGTCAAGGTTCCGTCGGCGATGACGGTCAGCGAGTTCGCGCAGAAGTACTCGTCAGGAGTGCCGCCACGGACGCTCGCGATCATCAACGGTCTGCCCAGTGCCGATTCGCGATTCACGGCCGGTGCGCTCGCCAAGCGCGTCGTCGGCTCATCGTCACTGTAGTGTCCGGCTTTAGCCGGACCTATGCGACCATCGCTTCGGCAAGCTGATACGCCATCAGCCGCTGCTGCTCTCGCATCTGCTCAGGCGACATCCTCGTCCACTGCGCGCCCGCCTCACTGGCCTCGCGCGCGGCTTGCGCCATGCGCGCCATCGCGGCGGCAATCGCCTCGGCGCCGACCTGCGTGCCGTCGGCCTTGGTCACGAAGCGCTTCAACGACTCCTCACCGCCAACCATGAACGCCTCACGCAACTCGAGACCGAACTCCGCCAGAAAGTCGCGCTCACCACCGACCGGCACGCCGAAGATCCACGGCTCGTCTTTGATCAGGTTCTTGAATCGTTCGAAGTACGGCCGTGAGGCCGCTGGAATCGTGTCGATGTTCGTGTTCGCCAGGAAATCGATCATCGCGCGATAGACGAAATCGAACACGATGCCGCTGCCCGGCGGGTGCGAGCCGACGAATCGAAACGTGGCGCGCACCGCATCCTCGGGCACGTACATCGTCACGCCTTCCAGAATGAAGAACGTTCGCGCCGTTGGGTCGTAGCCGTGCCGAGTGAGTGCGTCGCGCAGATCCTCGCGCTGAAAGTCGATGGGCACGTACGTCAGGTTCTTCGGCGGTCCGCCGAGCACCGCATCCACGCGCTGTCGCTTGAGCGCTTGTGTGGCGGGGCGATCGACCTCGAAAACCTTGACGGTTGCCAGCAATCGCTGACATCGGTACGCGTGCGAATCGAACCCGGCGCCGAGCACCGCGACCTGCGTGGCGCCGGCCGCCACCGCACGCGCCAGTGCATCGTCGATGAAGCGCGTGCGAATGAGCATCGTCCGGACGATGTTGACCACCTCGACGTCTCGCATCGCCTCGTCGTACGGGAGACTCAGGGCTCGGACGACTGGATGCTGCAACGTCAGCGTCGACGGATCGCCCAGCAGCTTCTCTGCGAGGTTATCGGGGTTGCGCACGCTCGGATCGGGTTCGCGCGCACCGACCGCGCGTCCCGCCGCGACATACGTCGCGGTCCGTGAAATCGCTGCCGGGGGTTGAGCCGCTGAGTCAGACACACGCTACTCCGATCCGTGTATGGCGGTTCCCGCCACATGCTGTGCTATAGATTGACACGCCATGATCAAAGTGATCGACACCCAGAGCCGGCCACGGATTCCGGTTGACGAAGGCAGCGTCAGAAAGATTCTCGGCCCATCCGAGGAAGGAACCCGGGTTCAGGTCGCCATCGAGGACGTGGACCTTGGCACCGCTTTTCGCCTGGCGCCGAGCGATCGCACGCAGCTCGCGTACATCCTCGAAGGCAGCGACGTCAAAGTCTGTCACACGAGCGCGGGACGAACGACCGACTACACGACACAGCGCCGTGCTGGTGTCTACCTCGAGCCCGGAGAAGACGCCACGGTCACCGCGACATCGACGCCGTTGGTGCTTCTGGTCGTGAGCGTACCCAAGCATACCGGCAAGCCGACCAACGTCGCGTCGCCAAACGGCTATTTCTTCGAGGAAGCGCAGCTGCGATCGCTGCTGGACGAGAAGCGTTTTCGCGAGCGGACGTTCTGGGTGAACAAGGAGACCGGCCTGTCCGGATCATGGGACCTGCAGATTGGCCGCATGGCTTACGCGCCGCACGCGCATTCGCCGCGGCACGTGCACAACGCGGCCAAAGGCAGCACCGTCACGCCCGAGCACTTCTACTTCATCGAGAAGGGCCGCGGCGAGGTGAAGCACGACAGCGGCAGTCTCCCCGTTGGTCCGGGCAGCCTGGTGTTGATTCCAGCAGGTGAATGGCATCAGCTGATCGCGTCGGAGACCGGTTTCGATTACATCGAGTTCCAGGCGCCGTTCGATTTTGCGACCACGATGGATCACGACCCGCTGGGCAAGAACTGGTACATCAAGGGCACCGACGACGGGACGGGGAAGCCCAAGCTCTGGGTCCAGAGCTGAGTCCTCGTCCCGCTTGACGGCCGAGTCCGTTACCGCCCCCGCGACAGGAGCGACGGTCCGCGCTCGACGGCCAGTTCGCGAACCGCGAGACGGCCGATGGTCACGTCGCCGAGGCTGAGTGCGCGCACGCGCGCACGTCTCACCCCAATTGCGCCGATCGCCAGGCGTCCGATGGCCATGGCGCCGATTGCGAAGGCGCCGAGCGCCATCGCGCCTGACGCGGCGGCGCCGAGCGCCACGCGGCCAGGGCCGCGCCTCCGACTCTTCGCCGCGACGACCTCGTAGAGTTGAGGGTCGAAGGTGGTGGCGAGATCCTGCGCCTCCTGCAGATGGGGCTGTGCCACGGGATCGCGCAGCATCTTTTCGAGATCCTGCCGGCTGCGCCACTGGGCGTAGTTGGTGACTCGGCGGCCATCGAGACTCTTGTGGATGTTCGCCGAGATGAAACCTGGAAAGTGACGAATCGTCTCATCGGTGGCGCGCGTGAGCACCTCGATGAGATCGTTCTGCTTTGCCGGCTCGACGGTGAAGACGTTGATGAGCGTCACGAGTTTGCCGCGTGTTGTGATCTGAGCCATGTCTGAGCGATCATGCACACTCACAGCCAAGGCGCGTCTACGCGATCGGTGCGGGGGCATCGCGACTCAGGAGGTTGACCGTGAGGAGCGTTCCCGCCCTCGTGCTCATCGTCATTGCGCTGGCGGCTCCGGTGGAGGCGCAGTCGAGCGCCGCGCCGGCGCAGACGCAGCGCGTCGCCGGCCTCGTCATCGACCATCGTACCGAACAACCGATCAGCGGGGTGCTGGTGTACGTCGAGAACCCGCCGATGGTCGCCACCACAGATGCGAGCGGGCGATTCAGTCTCGCGCTGCCACCCGGGCAATACACCATCAACGCCTCGATCATCGGATACGCGCTGCTGCACACCGATGTGAACGTCGGCGCCGCGCCGCTGGAGATGACGATTCGATTGTCGGAGGGCGCGGGCGCGTACACCGAACGCGTCACGGTCTCGGGGTCGCTGCGTGGGGACTCCGACGTCACGGCTGGCGCGACGTCGCTGCATGGCCGTGAGCTCGAGAACCTGCGTGGTGCCGTGCTCGACGACCCGCTGCGCGCGCTCCAGGTGCTGCCGTCGGCCACGGCGACCGACGACTTCTATAGCGAGTTCGCAGTTCGCGGCAACCCGTTCCGCTACGTCGGGCTCGTGGTCGACGGCGTTCCCACCTCGTATCTGATGCACGCCGTCAACGGCGTCAGCGACGGCGGATCGGTGACGATGATCAACAGCGAGGTCCTGGGAGGTGTGTCGCTGCTGCCAGGCAGTTATCCGCAGCGCACCGGACGCCGGCTGGGCGCTGAAATCGATCTCGCCACTCGCGAAGGGCAGCGCGATCGGTTCCACGGACGTGCGGGGTTGAGCGGAACGAGCGCAGCGTTTGTCGGCGAAGGGCCGTTGGCGAGCGGCAAGGGCGCGTGGCTGGCGTCTGTTCGGCGCAGTTATCTCGACTACGTCATCGAGCGCATCGACCCCGAGAACGGCTTTGGCTTCGGGTTCGTGGATGCTCAGGCCAAAGTGGTCTACGACCTCACGACGCGGCATCAGGTGACGATGTCCGCATTGTTCGGGCGCGCCAGGTTCGAGGAGGGCGATCCCAACATCGGCGTCAACGAGATTCGAACAGGTGTGAGCCGGGCATGGCTCACGACGCTGTCGTGGCGATACCTGCCGAGCCCGCGCCTGGCGATCACGCAGCGTCTCTACTCAACTGGTTTGCGGTTCGACAACGACAATCGCGCAGGAGCCACCATCGACGACGCCCGTCGCGCGGAGCTCGGTTGGCGGGCCGACGCGTCGGCGTCGGCGAGACCAGGCCTCGTCTTCGAGTTCGGTGGCGACGTCGAGCGACTCGACGGACGCAGCACGATCGTCCGGCAGCTGTCGGCAACGACGCCCGCAATCACGCTGAACACGTACGACCGCCATGCGACCGCTGCGTCAGCGTACACACAGGTCCGAATCGACGCCGGCTCGCGGCTGACGGTCACGCCTGGCGGCCGCGTCGATCACTGGTCGGTGACGAACGCGACGACCGGCTCTCCCTGGGTGACCGCCGAGTGGCGCGTCGGGACGCGCACGCGCCTGCGGGCCGGCAGCGGCATCTATCGGCAGTTCCCCGATCTCGACGCGGTGTACGGAGTGAATGGCGGCGGTCGCGAACTCGAGCCGGAACGCGCGCTGCACATCGACGGAAGTGTCGAAAGGATGTGGCGAGGTCAAACGCGGATCGTTGTCAGCGCCTACACACGTCGTGAACACGACGTGCTGTGGAGAGCGGGGCTCGAACCTCGGCTCGCGCCGAATGGGACCGTGCGGGCGGGCCTCTTCGATGCTCCGTGGCGGAATCTGTTGCGTGGCCACGCGCGCGGCGTCGAGGTCGTCTTACGGCGAGAAGCGGCTGACGGACTCTCGGGGTGGGCGGCGTATGGATACGGTCGTCTGCGATACACCGATTCGAGCACGGGAGAGCGCTTCTGGGCCGATGCCGACCAGCGTCACACCGTTTCTCTTTATGGAAACTACCGGCTGTCGAGCCGGTCGAGCCTGAGCGCGCGCTATCGCTACGGTTCGAACTATCCAATCGCCGGGTACATCGGAGAGCCGTCGGCGGCGTTGGGGCAGCGGCCGCTCGTCGACGATCGTCCGCTGTTCTATGGGCTCTCGAGCGAGCGGAATACCGTCCGCTTACCGCCGTACTCGCGCCTCGACGTGCGTGCCGATCGCGCGTTCAACTGGTCGCGCCGGCGCCTGGTCGCCTTCGTGGACGTGGCGAACGTCCTGAATCACACCAATTTGCGTAACGCCTCCTATTCTGTCGACCGTGCCGGACGAGTGTTCGAGACGACCGAGTCGCTCCTGCCGATCGTCCCATCAGGGGGATTGACGGTCGAATTCTGAAAGCCTGCCCCAGGCCTGGCCTAGGCCTGCCCCAGGCCTGCCCTAGGCCTGACCCCGGTGACCCCGGGGTCTGACCCCAGGCCTGATCTACTATGTGCGGCGCCATGAGGACTCGCATCATTGGAGTGCTGATCGCGATCGCGTGGGTGGCCATCGCGATCGTGTCTCGAGATAAGCTCGCCGGTCAGACGCCGAGCGCGCAGATACCGATCTTCGAGTACGACCCGACGTTCCCCAAGCCGCTGCCGGAGACATGGGCGATCGGTCCGATCGGCGGGCTGGCCGTGGATCGACGCGACCACCTCTACGTGGTGCAGCGGCCTGGCGCGCTGCGAACGAACGAGCGATTCTCGGGTGCCGACGACACGCCTCCGAAAGCCGATTGCTGCATCCCGGCACCTCCGGTGCTGGAGCTCGATCAGGCGGGCACGCTGGTGCACTCGTGGGGAGGTGCCGGTGCCGGTTACGACTGGCCGCAGACGGAGCACGGGGTCTTCGTCGATCACAAGGACGTCGTGTGGCTCGCCGGCAGCGGAGCCAAGGACGCGCAGCTCCTGAAGTTCACACGTGAAGGGAAGTTCCTCGCCCAGTTCGGCAAGCCTGGGATGAACGGCGGCAGCGCCGACACGAAGAACATGGGCAGCCCGGCGAACCTCGCCGTCGATCCGATGTCCAACGAGGTCTACGTCGCCGACGGCTACACCAACCACCGCGTCATCGTGCTCGACGGCGACACGTTCGCGTTCAAGCGTCTCTGGGGTGCGTACGGCAACAAACCGGATGACACGGATCTCGGTCCCTACAATCCCGACGCGCCGCCGCCGCAGCAGTTCCGGCTCCCGCACAACATCTCGATCTCGCGTGACGGCTTCGTCTACGTCGCGGATCGCCCGAACAACCGCATTCAGGTATTCAGGAAGGACGGTACCTACGTCAAGGAGACGTTCATCGCCAAGCGGACCTTCCTCAACGGGGCCGCATCCGGCTTTGCGTTATCCGCCGATCCTCAGCAGCGATTCCTCTACATGATCGATGGTGCCAATCATCATGTCTGGATCCTCGACCGCCAGACGCTTCAGGTCATCGCGCGGTTCGGGCAGCAGGGGCTGTTCGGTGGATCGCTCAACGTGCCACACGCGATCGCGGTCGACAGCCGAGGCAACATCTACGTCGGCGAGAACTTCGACGCGCGCCGATTTCAGCGGTTTCTCTACCGTGGGCTTGGTTCGCCGAAGCCTGGCATGAACCCTCCGACGACCGTGCTCCGCTGACGAGCCGACCGTCAACGACCCTGGGTCGAAAGGCGTATTCTAGGAAGCCGAAGAGGAGCGCTTGATGCACCGGTTGTCATGGAGCGTCGCTCTTGTCATCGCGACACTGACCGTCACGGCCGTCGCCCAGAGCCCAGCCGGCGGCAAGGGATTCACGCCGCCGAAGACGCCGTGGGGCGATCCCGATCTGCAGGGCGTGTGGCCGGGCACCGAGATGGTCGGCGTGCCGTTGCAGCGCCAGCCGCAGTTCGGCCAGCGCAACGTGCTCACCGAGGACGAGTTCCAGGCGCGCGTCAAACAAGCGAAGCAGACCGAGGACGAGGCGCTGGCCGACTTCGACGTGACCACAGCCGATACGCGCAATGCCGGCGCCGTGGGGTCGGCGACCTCGCCGCCGCCGCACTGGCTCGAGCGCGGCACGCCGTCGCGGCAGGCGTCATTGATCGTCGATCCGGCCGACGGCCGTCAGCCGGCGCTGGTGGCGGAAGCGCAGAAGCGTAACGCCGACGCCCAGGCGGCGCGCAAGGGCCGCGGGCCCGCCGACTCCTTCACCGATCGCAGTCTGTACGACCGCTGTGTCACTCGCGGTGTCCTCGGATCGATCCTTCCCGTCATCTACAACAACGGCAACCAGATCGTGCAAGCGCCCGGTGTCGTTGTCATTCGCAACGAGATGATTCACGAGACGCGCATCGTCCCGCTCGACGGTCGTCCGCATCTGCCGCCGGCGATCAAGAGCTACATGGGGGATTCGCGCGGGCATTGGGACGGCAACACGCTGGTCGTCGAGACGGCGAATCTGAACGGCCGCAACGGCGTCGGCGGCAACGGCGGCGGCACGACGAGCGACCGCATCACGCTAACGGAGCGGTTCACGATGCTCGATCAGAACACGCTGCAGTACGAGGTCACGATCGACGACCCCGGCACCTGGGCGCGCCCATGGACGATCGCGTTTCCGTGGAAGCGCGATCAGCACTACGGGATGTTCGAGTACGCCTGCCACGAAGGCAACTACGCGATGAAAAACATCCTGACGGGCGCGCGGGCGGACGAGCGCGCTAAGTAATCTGTAATGCAGAATGCAGAATGCAAAATGTAGACACTAACTTCACGTGAGCACGAGGTGAAGATTGCCGCGCCTTTCACCCCGATTCTCTGTCTGCATTTTGAATTCTGAATTCTGCATTACATGAATCTTTTCTGAGAGGACGAAATGAAACGACTCGTGTTGATCGCTGTCGGAACCGCCGTCGTCGTCGCCACCGCACCGGTGACGGCGATGATTCCCGAACAGGTGCGCATCGATTCGGGACTCCTCGCCGGAACGGCGAGCGGTCAGCCGACGGTGCGTGTGTTCAAGGGCATTCCGTTCGCGGCCCCGCCGCTCGGCGAGAACCGGTGGAAGGCACCGCAGCCGGTCGCCAAGTGGGACGGTGTGCGCAAGGCCGATGCGTTCGGGGCGCCGTGCAGTGCCGGAGCCCCAGGCGGCGGACGCGGCGGACGCGGCGCCGCGGCACCGGGCGCGGCCGACGGACGAGGACGCGGCGCGCAGGCGGCACCGGGCGCGGCAGCCCCCGCAGCAGCCCCTCCCGCGCAAGCCGCGCCGCCGCGCGAGCCGGCGCGCAGCGAGGACTGTCTCTATCTGAACGTCTGGACCAGCGCCAACAACCCGAACGATCGACGGCCGGTGATGCTGTGGATCTACGGTGGCGGTTTCACCGGCGGATCAGGAGGGCTGGCCTGGTATGACGGCGAAAACCTGGCGTCGAAGGGACCGGTGATCGTCACCTTCAACTACCGCCTCGGGGCATTTGGGTTCTTCGCGCATCCGGAATTGGCGAAGGAATCGAGCCGCCACGCGTCGGGCAACTACGGGATGATGGACGCGATCGCCGCGCTGCAATGGATCAAGAAGAACATCGGCGCCTTCGGTGGCGATCCGAACAACGTGACGATCGCCGGCGAGTCGGCAGGCGCGATCATGGTTGGCGCACTCGTCGGCTCGCCGCAGGCGAAGGGGCTGTTCCACCGCGCCATCGCGGAGAGCGGCGGCTGGATGGGCCTTACGATGGGGCGCATGAGATCGGGCGAGGTCGCGCAAGGCGATGGTGCCAAGGCGACGGAAGCGCTCGGCGTCAAGACGATCGCGGAGCTCCGCGCCAAGCCGGTGAACGAACTGACAGGCCTGACCGGCGGCGGCCTCGTCATCGACGGTTATTTGATTCCCGAAGACATCTCGATGACGTTCATGAACGGGCGGCAGAACGCCGTTGACGTCCTCACCGGCTCGAACAAGGACGAGGCGAATTTCGGCGTGTGCGGAGGCGGCGGCGGCCGCGGCGGCGGCCCGGCGCTGACCGCCGAGACGTTCAAGGCCAACGCCCAGCGCAAGTTCGGCGATGCCGCAGACGAGTACGTGAAGCTCTATAGCGTGACGTCGGATGCCGAGGCGCAACCGGCCGCGCACGTGGCGTGCGCCGACGAGATCAACTGGAACATGCGCCAGTGGGCCGTCGCCCAGGCCAAGCAGGGCAAGAAGGCCTACACCTACTTCTTCACACACATCCCGACGCTCAACGGCGGACCGTCGCCGCAAGGGGCGACGCACACCGCCGAGATCTCGTATGCCTGGAACAACCCGAAAGGGCAGGCCACTCAGACGTGGAACGACGTCGATACGAAGCTCGCCGACATGATGTCGTCGTATTGGGTCAATTTCATCGCGAAAGGCGATCCGAATGGCAATGGCTTGCCACGCTGGTCCGAGTACAAGGACCTGATGAGCGGCCGGGTGATGGTCTTCGGCGATACGCCGCAGGTCGAAACCGCTGCGCCGACGGCGAAGCTGTCGTTCTATCAGGCCGCATTTCAGCGCATGCTGAAGTCGTCAGGAACGAACTGACCTCAAGCTCATTGCGCCCAGGCCTCAGCATCGACCTGAGGCCTGGGCCCTGAGCCCTGAGGCCTTCTGGTTGGCTATCGACCGAACACGATGCCGACGGTGAACCGGAACAGGTTCGCGCCGGCGTCCTCTTCGAAGATCCGCAGATAGTCGGCGCCGACTCGCAGCCCCACGGCGTCTGACAGTGGGAAGTTCACGCCGCCACCAATCTCGAGCGCGAAATCAGTGCCGGAATCCGAGTCGCTGATCGAGAAGGGGGGCTGACCCGGAATCGTCGTGGTGGCGGTCGCATCGACCGACCCGCTGAGTCCTCCGCCAAGCACCTGGACGAACGGCGTGACGCCGGCGCCGGTTCTCGCGTTCAGACGCACGCCGCCGAGAAACTCGTGGACCTTGAGATCGACGGTCGTCGACGCCGTGGCGCCTCCGAAGCTCACCGACTCCTCGAAGGTCTTGTAGTTGCCACCGACCTGAAACACGATGGCGATCATCGGGTTCAGGTTTCCGGCCACGTCGAAATACCATCCCTTGGGCATCGACTCGTTTTCGCCTTCGACCGAGAAATTCAGGAACTGGTATCCAGCGGAGATTTCGGCCTTCGGAGTTGATTGTGCGGAGGCGGGGACCGCCACGCACACGAGCGTGACGCAGAGCGCTAGCATTCGAACGGAGACGCGGGACATGCAACTACTCCTTTGTCGTCGCCACGGGGGTGGAGGCTTCGCCGCGACGAGGGCGAATCAGGTGCAAGGGGACCGGCAGACGATCGGGTGAGGACCGTCTGCATACATAAATCGAACGGACGTCGTGACGAACAACATGGTTCATCTTCTACTGTCGGATCTTCGCGTCGCCTTCCGTAGTTTGAGCCGTTCGCCGCGGCTGTTTGCGTGCGCGGCCGCGTGTCTGGCCGGCGCCATCGGCGCCGCGACGGCGGTGTTCGCGATCGTCAACGGAGTCGTGCTGCGCCCGCTGCCATTTCAGTACGCCGACCGGCTGGTGGCGATCTGGGGTGTGATTCCCGACCGCGACACCGTGAAGCGCGGGTTCTCCTGGCCGGACACGATCGATCTCGCGGGCGCTGTGCGCAGTCTCGACGGCGTCGCTGCCATGGCAAATGCGCCTGCCGGGATGACGCTGACCGGCCGCGGCGACGCGGTCGTGATCCCGATGCGGATCGTGTCGGGCAACTTCTTCGAGGTGCTGGGCGTTCGAGCGGCCGTTGGCCGCACGCTGACGCCGGTGGAGGACGTGCCTCGTTCGGCGCGGGGAGTCACCATCAGCCACGCGCTGTGGCAACAGCGCTTCGGATCCGATCCGTCGATCGTCGGTCAGCCGCTCACGCTCGACGGCGATGCGTTCATCGTCACCGGCGTGGCGCCGCGCGGGTTCGCCTATCCGCCTGACGCCCAGATGTGGGTGACCGTTGCCCACGGCGCCGCCGATTACGTCGACAACCGTTCGGTGGGGTGGTTGGAAATCATCGGGCGCATGAAGCCTGGGATCACGCCCGCGGCGGCGCGTGCAGACCTCGTGATTCCGCTCGCGGATCTCACGAAGCGCTATCACGCGTCTCGCGGGCGCGAAGACGTGTCGGTCGTGCCGCTCCAGCGCGAGCTGCTCGGCGACACTCGACCGGCGCTCTGGGCCTTGCTCGCCGGCGTGCTGGTGCTGCTCGGCGTCGCGTGCGCCAACGTCGGTGGTCTACTGCTCGTCCGCAGCGCCGCACGCGCGCACGATCTCGCGGTTCGCCTCGCCCTGGGGGCGACGCGCTGGCACGTCGTCACGGAGGCGCTGGCGGAATCCGCGGTGCTGCTGACCCTCAGCGGCATCATCGGGACGGCGCTCGCCCTCGCGATCGTACGCCTGGTTCGTGTCGCTGCGCCCGGAAACATTCCCGGCATCGCAGACGTGAGTGTTGACTGGCGCGTGCTTGCCTTTGCGATGACCGTCACCGCCGTCTCGATCCTGCTCTGTGTGATGGCGCCGGCGCTGCAGTCGCTGTCGCGAGACGTGCGCGCGCTGTTGCAACAGGGTGGACGTTCGATGGCGGGCGAGGGCGGTGGTGCGAGGAGAGTGCTTGCCGCAACCGAAATCGCCCTCGCCGTCGTGCTGCTCGTGGTCGCGACGCTGGTGACGCGGACGCTGTTCAACCTGCGCGCCGTCGACGTCGGCTTCAACGCCGATCGCGTGCTGGCCTTCGACGTGCCGCAGCCGGCCAGTCGCTATCCCGATGCGCGTGCCAGCCTCGCGTTCGCGGATCGCCTGCTGCCCCGGCTGTCGGCGCTGCCGGGAGTCGAACACGCCGCGTCGGTGCTCCTCAGGCCGCTGTGGGGTGTGGTCGGTATGGATTGGGCGGTGACCATCGACGGGCAATCGCCAAGTGACGCCGCCCAGAACCCGCTGACGAATCTCGAAGCGATCTCGTCGGGCTACTTCGAGACGATGGAGATTCCGCTCGTGGAGGGTCGCGGCATCACCGACGGCGATCGCGAAGGCCAGCCGGCGGTCGCGGTGGTCAGCCAGAGTTTCGTGACACGCTTCTGGCCCGATGGCCGCGCGCTTGGAAAACGGCTGCGATTTCCCTTGCCCGGCTCTCCCTACGATCGGCAATGGTTCACGATCGTCGGCGTCGTCGGCGACGCCAAGTACCGTGAGCTGCGCGGGAGTCGGCTCGACCTGTACATCAGTTCGGCGCAGTGTCCCTACGCCGTGCATCAGTTCGTCGTGCGAACCGGCGGACGTCCTGAGTCGATCGTGAGCGCGGTGCGAGCCGAAGTACGCGCGCTCGATCCGGCACTCCCGATCGACGACGTCGTCGTGCTCGGCGATGCGGTCCAGGCGCAGATCGCGAACCCTCGTCTCGTGGCGCTCACGTTCAACGGCTTTGCCGCGACCGCGTCGCTATTGGCTGCGCTCGGCTTGGGCACGCTGATCGCCTGGCAGGTGCGTTTGCGAACGCGGGAGATCGGGATCCGGGTGGCGCTCGGCGCGACATCGCGTCAGGTGATCGGGACCGTGATGTCGGAGAGTATGCCGGTCGTCGTC
>DASRJR010000242.1:0-8101 GCA_035649395.1 Vicinamibacterales bacterium | reverse complement strand
TTGTCGGTGCGGATGTCGGCGAGCGACTGCTCGAGCGCCCGGAACTCCTGCCGCTTCTTGAGCATCTCGACGAGCCCCTTCTCGCCGACGAGTCCGTCGAGCAGGAGCACGCACCCAACGAACAGGATCAGATACTGCACGATCCGACGGCCGCGGCGCCGGAGCGTCTGGCTGCTCGACGGTGAGGGTGGCGAGGCGGGCTTCATCAGGGCGTCGTGCGAGAATAGCGCGATTTGATCCCGAAGGGCACTCCCTAAGTAGCAGACTCGATCGAAAAAGTACAAAACCGCCGTGCCGACCCCCTCGGTCTCGATCGTGCTCACCACCCTCAGCGCCGATGCCGACGCCGCAGCCCTGGCCAAGACGCTCGTCGAAGAACGGCTGGCCGCTTGCGTCAACATCGTTCCCGGCGTGACGTCGATCTACCGATGGCAGGGAGCGGTGAGCCAGGATCGCGAGCAGCAGTTGATCATCAAGACGGCCACCGCGAGCCTGAACGCGCTCGAGGCGCGTCTGCGGCAGCTGCACCCGTACGATCTGCCCGAGCTCATCGTCTTCCACGCCAGCGGTGGGTCCGACGCTTACCTCAATTGGGTGATCGAATCGGTTGGATGACCGGGTCGGCCAACGCGAGCTGAGCCGCCTTCGCCCGTTCTTGCACCTTCTCCAGCAGGGAGGGGCAAATGCTCGCGAAGATCACGATGGTGACTGTGGCGCTCTGCGCCGGACTTGCGTCGACGAGCCTGGCGCAATCAAATCAGTTTAGGACGTCGCCAACGGTCGAAATCCAGTCCGGTTGGGTGGGGTTTGCTGACGAGTCGACGATCGATCACGCCGCGTTCGGCGGCGCCGCACGGTTCTACCTCACGCCCCGTCTCGCCGTCGGACCTGAAGTCACATTTCTCAGAGGTCCTGGCAACGATCGCGACCTGATGGTCACGGGAAACCTGACGTTCGACGTCCTCGGTCCACGCAACGGTCGGCCGCGGCGCGTGACGCCGTATCTCCTCGCCGGCGGTGGATGGGAGCGGCATTCCGATCGATTCGGGCCGATGACGTTCTCGGCGAGCGAGGGGGCGTTCACCGCCGGCGGCGGCGCACGGGTGTGGTTCACCGACACGGTCTACGGCGCGATCGAGGCTCGCATGGGATGGGAGCCGCACGCCCGATTGAGCGGCGGCATCGGCGTCGCTATACGATGATCCAGCTGTTCAAGGTTTAGGGTTCAGGGTTCAAGGTTCGGCGTGAACTCGCGAATCTTGAACCGTGAACTCAGAACCATGAACCCGGAACCGTACCCTGAACCCTGAACTCTGAACAACATGAATTTGGTAGTTCTCTACGAACATCCGGAATGGCAGAAGCCGCTGTTTGCGGCGCTCGAACAGCGGGGCATCGCTTACGCGGCGTTCGACTTGAAGCATGCGGCGTTCAGCAACGTCGACATGCCGGCGGCGCGGCTCTACTTCAATCAGGCCAGTCCGAGCGCCTACGTTCGCGGCAACACTCGGGCGGTGCCGCTGGCGCTTGCCTACATGCGGACGCTCGAACGGCAAGGCGCTCGCGTGCTGAACGGCGCGGACGTGTTCGCGCTGGAGTTGAGCAAGAGCGCACAGGCCACGCTGCTCCGGACGCTCAGGATCGATACGCCGCACTCGGTCACCTTCAACGACGTCGGCGCTCTCGAGGCTTACGCGGATCGAATTCACTGGCCGGCGATCCTGAAGCCGGATCAAGGCGGCAGCGGTGCCCGCATCCACGTCGTCGACTCGCTGGCGCACGTCCGGGCGATCTTCGAGGCCGATCCGTCAGCGTGGCTGCCCGATAACCTTTTTCTGTTGCAGGAGTACCTGCCGCACGACCCCGACCAGGGCATCGTCCGGCTCGAGTTCCTTGGCGGCGAGCTGCTGTACGCGATGCGCGTGAAGACGCATGGACGCTTCAATCTGTGCCCGTCGCCGGTCTGTAACCCGGACGAGGGGAACGGCGTCTGTGAGGTGCCGGAGCCCGTGCAGGTTGTCGCACCCCCGGTCGAGTTCTATCCGTATCCCGACGTGCCAGCCGAAGCCGTGGAAACGGCAACGACGATCGTGCGAGCCGCGCGCCTCGATGTCGGTGGAATCGAGTACCTCGAAACGCCCGACGGCCGCCGCGTCTTCTACGACATCAACGCGAATTCGAATCTACGCCCGTCGGTTGCTGCAGCCTTCGGATTCGACCCGTTCGAGCGTGTCGTGGACTATCTGGAGCACGAGATCGTAGCGCGGGGTCTTCAGACCCCGCGTCGCGCGCGCTGAAGCCCGCTCGCTACGGCGTTCGCTGCGAGCGCCGGCGCTTCATATAGGCGATCGCGGGCGGCATCAGCGAGATCGCGATCACGACGGCGACGACGTAGTGGATTCGCTGCTCGATGTTCGGTACCAGGTTGCCCAGCAGGTACCCTGCAGTCGTCATGCTCCCGACCCAGAGAATCGCGCCGACGACGTTATAGGTTGCGAACTGGCGGTAGCCCATCTCGGCGACGCCGGCGACGACCGGCGCGAAGGTCCGCAGGATCGGGATGAACTGCGCGATGACGATCGTCTTGCCGCCATGCTGCAGGTAGTAGTCGTGCGTCATCTTCAGGTGCTCTCGACGGAAGAGCAGCGAGTCGGGCCGCTGGTAGAGCGCCTGGCCGGTCCGGTGACCGATGTAATACCCGGTCGCGTTGCCGATGATCGCCGCCGGAATCAGCGAGAGAATCAGCGTGGCGAAGTCGAAATCGCCGCGCGCAGCGAACAGGCCGGCGGTGATCAGCAGCGAGTCGCCCGGCAGGAAGAACCCGATCAGCAGGCCCGTCTCGGCGAACACCACGGCGACGATGCCGTAGAAGCCGACGAGGCGAATGAGCTCGGGAACGTTGTAGACGTTGGAAAAGAAGGTCTGTATCAGGTCCATCAGATCTGATCGAGTGCCTGCATGAGGTCTTCCTTCAAGTCGTCGATATCCTCGATGCCGACCGACACGCGCACCATGTCGTCGGTAATGCCAATCTGTAGTCGTCTATCGGGCGGAACCGACGCGTGCGTCATAGTGGCGGGGTGGGAGATGAGGGTTTCGACGCCGCCGAGGCTTTCGGCCAGCGCCATCAGGCGCACGCTGTTGAGCAGCGTGCGCGCGCGCTCGAGCGAGCCGAGCTCGAACGCGATGAGGCCGCCGAACCCACGCATCTGCCGACGGGCAAGCGCATGATGAGGGTGCGCGGGCAGGCCGGGGAAGTGTACCCGCGTCACCTTCGGGTGCGCCGCGAGAAACTCGGCCAGTGCCTGCGCGCTCGCGTTGTGGCGATCCATCCGCAGCGGCAGCGTCTTGGTGCCGCGCAACACCAGCCAGGCATCCATCGGCCCGAGAATCGCGCCTTCGGCGTTCTGCACGAATCGCAGCCACTCGATGTGATCGTCGCGCACGGCGACGACGATGCCGCCGACGCTGTCGCTGTGGCCGTTCAGGAACTTGGTCGTGCTGTGGACAACGAGGTCGGCGCCGAATTCGATCGGCCGCTGGACGCACGGGCTGGCGAAGGTGTTGTCGACGACCACGAACACGTTTCGCGAGTGGGCGATCTCGCAGGCGGCGGCCAGGTCGGTGATGCGCAGCACCGGGTTGGTCGGCGTTTCGAGGAACAGCATCTTCGTCGACGGCCGGATCGCGGCGCGGATCTCGTCCAGGTTCGACGTATCGACGTAGCTGAAGTCGAGCTGATATTTCCGCAGCACGCGTTCGAACAGCCGGTACGTGCCGCCATACGTGTTGTCGGTGACGACGACGTGGTCGCCCGACTGCAGCAGCGTCATCACGGCGCCCTCGGCCGCCATTCCCGACGCGAATGCGAACCCGGCCCTGCCGCCTTCGATCGCCGCCAGATTGGCCTCGAGCGCCGCCCGCGTCGGATTCTGCGTGCGCGCGTATTCGTAGCCCTTGTGCTGGCCGAGCGCGTCCTGCACGTAAGTCGATGTCTGATAGATCGGCGTGATGATGGCGCCCGTCGAGGGGTCGGGCTCCTGACCGGCATGGACGCAGATGGTGCTGAACCGAGCGTTGTCGGGTAACTTCACGGTTGGAAGAGTACTCTAGACTAACCGCCAACCCCCGGAGGTGAAGGAATCAGGAGTCAGATTGCTTCTGGCTGGCCCTGGACTGATTCCTGATTCCTGACTCCTGGTTCCCGGTTATCGCATGTCAACCCATCGTGTCTGAGCCGCTCCAACTTCCGCCACCATCGCCGTCGTCGCGCGCACACGCGTTTCGGTCCTGGCTCACAGGGACATTTGCCGGACGTGCGATCGCGATCGGCGCGCTGATCAAGCTGCTGGCGTTCGTCCTCGGTGCGGCGTTCGGCCGCTCGACGCGCATCGACGCGTTCGACAGCGTCGGCGACGTGGCGCTGGTGGCCGCGGCGTTCGTGCTCGGCTATCGCATCTACGTGGACGCCAAGCGGCGGCTGTTGTGGCGCGTCCGCCGCAAGCTGATCCTGTCGTACATCTTCATCGGGGTCGTTCCGGCGCTGCTGATCGTGTCGTTCTTTCTCGTCGCCGGCGCGCTGCTGTTCTTCAACGTGAGCTCGTTCATGCTGCGCAGCCGCGTGACTGCACTGGTCGACGAGACGCGCTTCCTCGCCGAGAGTGCCGCGCTGGAGCTGCCGCACGCGCAGACTCCCGGCGATCTGCGCGTCGCGCTCAACCGGCGCCAGGCCGCAGCCGCGTCGCGGCATCCGTTCGTGTCGCTTGCGGTCATTCCCGCGCCGAAACGGTGTGCGCCCGACAGCGCCCGGCCAGTCTCGACGACCGTCGTCGCCGGTCCCTGGAATCATGTGCCAGTTCCGGAGTCGATTCCGATGTGGGTCGGGTGCGGCGGACACGGGAGCATCATGACGCAGGAAGCCGCCGACGGCGGCCACGCCTTCGTGCGTGCGGTGGCCTGGCCGGAGGCGGTGAGTGCGGCGGTGGTGGTCGATGTGCCGTTCGACCAAGCGCTCGCGCGTCAACTGCGTGATGAGGTCGGGATCACGATCGGTGAGTTCTCGACGCTGGAGCTGTTCGACGATGACGTGGCGCTTGGCGGCGAGCGGCGTGTCGAGCCTGCTCGCGGGCTGATCGTCGGCCCGCTGAACATCACCGCGAACGTCGTCGCCGAACCCTTGCGATGGTTCGCGTTCAACGACTACCGGCGCTGGGAAAACGGGGCCATGAGCACGATCGTCATCGGATTCCGGATGGGGCCGTCGGCCGTGTACCGCTATCTCCTGGGTCCGTCATCCGAGCGCATTCGCAGCTTCTCGTTCGGCCAGTTGCTGCTGATCCTGCTGGCGGTCATCGGCGTGATGTTCCTGATCATCCAGAGCGTGGCGTTCCTGATGGGGCTGACGCTCGCGCGGTCGATCACCGGCTCGGTGCACTCGCTGTTCGCCGGCACTGAACGGCTTCGCCGCGGTGACTTCTCACACAAGATCACCGTCCGTTCGCGCGATCAGCTCGGCGAGCTGGCGGCCTCGTTCAACTCGATGGCGGCGAGCATCGAAGACCTGCTCGAGCAGAAGGCGGAGAAGGAGCGTCTGGAAGAAGAGCTGCGCATCGCGCGGAGCATCCAGATGTCGCTGCTGCCGTCCGGCTCGTTCTCGATGCGCGGCGTCTCGCTGAGCGGCCATTGCGAACCGGCACGCGAAGTGGGCGGGGACTACTATGACTTCCTGCCGCTCGACGAGTCGCGAATGGGGATCCTGATCGCGGACGTCGCGGGGAAGGGCACCTCCGCGGCGCTGTACATGGCGGAGCTCAAAGGACTGATGCTCTCGCTGTCGCAGCTGCACAAGTCGCCGCGGCAGCTGCTGATCGACGCGAACCGCATCATCTCGAAGCACCTCGACTCGCGCAGCTTCATCACGATGACGTACGCCGTAGTCGACATCGAGCAGCGCACACTGACGGTGGCACGCGCCGGCCACTGTCCGATGGTGTTCGTCCCAGGGCCGTACGCCGCCTCGCGCTCGCCGCAGTCGCTGCAGCCGGACGGGATGGTGCTCGGCCTGACGCTCGACGTCGGCGACATGTTCAGCCGCGTGCTCGAGGAGCTGACGCTCCCGATCGGGCGCGGCGACCTGTTTCTGCTGTATACCGATGGCATCAGCGAGGCGATGAACGTCGACGGCGACTGCTTCGGCGACTCGCGGCTGGCCGACCTGGCGTCGCAGCACGCCGACCTGACGTCGACCGAGTTGCGCGAGCGAATCCTCGACGACGTGCGCGGCTTTGCGGGATCGGCTGCGCAGCATGACGATATGACGATGGTGCTGGTGAAAATCGACAACTTGTGAATGGTGATCTTTGATTAGTGATTCGTTGTTGATTGATGATTATTGATTGGTGATTTATTGGAGGATTGTTGAAGGATGATCGTCGACTACGCGACCGCCTCCCTGTCGTCTCTCCAAGTCACTCGGTCGTTGCTCTCAATCAGCCATCAACGATCCTCAATCAACAACCAATCACCATTCACGAATCACTAATCACAAATTCTGAATGACCCCTGTCGTGGTCTTCACCACCGCGTCGGACATCGAAGCGAGCGTCGTCATGGCGCTGCTCGACAGTCACGGTATCGACAGCTTCCGTGTGTCGGGCAATCCGCAGGGCATCTGGCCGATGGCGGTGAGCGCGCTCGGGGAGATTCGCGTCGCCGTCGCCGAGGCCGATGCCGATCAGGCCCTTCGTGTGATCGAGAGTCATCGTCAGGACGTCGGCGCGCGCGTCGTGCGGCTGCGTGACGAATTCGACGATCTGCAGACGCACATCGCCTACCGGTTCCGCGACCGCGGCCTGCTCGAGCACGCACTCACGCACAAGTCGCGCGCCGCCGAGGATGCGTCGGGCGGCGTCGCCGACAACGAGTCGCTCGAATTCCTCGGCGATGCCGTGCTCGGCCTGGTGGTGGCCGATGCGCTGTTTCATCTCTATCCGGCCTACGACGAAGGGCAGAAGTCGAAGATCAAAGCGGCGGTCGTCTCGACGCAGTCGCTGGCGCGGCACGCCGAGCAGCTGCGGCTCGGCGACCACCTGATTCTGGGGCGCGGCGAGGAGAAGACCGGCGGCCGGTTCAAGCAGGCGCTGCTCGCCGACGCCTACGAGGCGCTGATTGCCGCCATCTATCTGGATGGCGGTCTCGAGGCGGCTGAAGGGTTTCTCCGCCGCGAGCTGCGCGACGCCCTCGAGGAAGGCAGCGCGCAGACGTACGCGCGCGATCACAAGTCGGCGCTGCAGGAGCGTTTGCAGGCGCTCGGCCGGCCGCTGCCCGAGTATCGCGTGTCGGGCGAATCGGGACCGGATCATCGGAAGACGTTCACCGTCGAAGTGGTGGTGAACGGTGAGGTGCTCGGCAGCGCCACCGGACGCGCGAAGAAGGAAGCCGAGCAGGAAGCGGCGCGCGAGGCGTTGTTGAAGTTGGGATAGGGCCGCCTCGAGGCGGCCCCAGGTGATGACTGACGAACAGCTTTACGACGCCATCGGTGAAGACGGCTTCGCGCGCCTCGTGCACGCGTTCTACGCGCAGGTGCCCGGCGACGAGATTCTCGGCCCGCTGTATCCGCCGCACGACCTCGCTGGCGCGGAGCAGCGCCTGCGCGACTTCCTCGTCGGACGCTTCGGCGGCCCGCCGCGCTACATCGAGCAGCGCGGCCATCCGCGGCTGCGGATGCGCCACCTGCCGTTCGCGATCGACGAGGCGGCGCGCAATCGATGGGTGATGTTGATGGATCGTGCCTTGGACGAGACGAAGCTGCCCGAGAGCGCGACGACGCTACTGCGAGAGTTCTTCCATAGCGTTGCGACGTTTCTGCGAAATGCGTAATGCAGAATGCAAAATTCAGAATGCAGACAGTACGTGAGCCGCCGGTCAGTATCTGAATTCTGTCTGAATTCTGAATTCTGCATTCTGAATTAATCGATCTCGATAATCCCCCAGCTCTTTCGTTCTTCCGGGCTCGGCTCGACGGCTCCCGCGGCCGCAAAGGCGAGCTCGGGCGCCGCTTCACGCGACGGCACCCGCGCGAGGGCGTAGTGCCGGACCTCAC
>DASRJR010000241.1:0-16523 GCA_035649395.1 Vicinamibacterales bacterium | reverse complement strand
CTCGCGCGTTCGTTGGCGATCGATCGGCGATCGGCCGCCGTGTCACGACGGTTGGGCTGACCTACGAAATCGTCGGCGTCGTCGGCGACGCGAAGTACCAGGGGCTGCGTGAAGGCACGCTCAGAACGCTGTACATCCCTTGGACGCAACGCGCCGAGGAACAGGACTTCGGCTATCTCGCGCGGCTACAGGGAGGCGATTCGCCGAGCGTCCGGCAGGCGGTGGAACGAGTAGTTCGTGAGGCTGGCGGCGGCCTGCGCGTGTTCCGACTGATGACGTATGACGCCTGGATTGACGAGGGCATTCCAACCGAGCGGCTGATGGCGACGGTCGGCGGCTTGATTGGTCTGCTCGCCCTCGTGCTCGCTGGCGTCGGCCTCTTCGGCGTACTGGCGTTTCAGGTGACGCGGCGGACCAACGAGCTCGGCGTGCGAACCGTGCTGGGTGCCACGCGATGGTCGATGATGCGTCTCGTCCTTGGCGACGTCGTGGCGATCGTGGTTCCAGGCGTCGTCATCGGTGCCGGCGCCGCGCTGATGCTGACCGGTCTCGCGCGCAGCCTGCTCTTCGGCCTGACGCCGACCGAGCCTGGTGTGTTCGCTCTCGCCGCCGCGATTCTCTGTGCCGCAGCCCTGCTCGCCGGCTGGGTGCCGGCGCGGCGCGCATCGTCGGTGGATCCGCTCGTGGCACTGCGGCATGAATAGAACATTTGTGATTAGTGATCTTTGATTAGTGATTCGTTTCCGTTTCTCGTCTTTCAATCAACAGTCACAAATCGTCAATCAACAACGAATCACCAAACACAAATCACTAATCAAAGATCGACTCGACTACTTCCCCAGGTCGTTGTAATCCTTCATGTGAGCCTTGAGCCCACGTGAAGGCGTGACCTTGGAGTAACCGGCGACCAGCTGTTCGTTCCAGCGATCGACGGAGAAGTCGAAGGGATCTTTCGGGTCGTCGTCGATCAGTTCGAGATCCGTCTCCGTCATCGTGAGCTTGCCGAACGTCAGCTGCCCACCACGCCAATAGATGTAGTTCTTCGCCGTGGCGTTTGGCGACAGCGGCTGTAGCGCGCCAGTCCCGAAGGTCTGCACGAGCATGCCGTGCTCAACGCGCACGGACGTGATCGATCCCGTCATCGCCGGCGGCGGCAGCAGGCGAGCCGGGTCGAGCAGGAGATCGTTCCCCTCGACGCTCACACCGCGACCGGGCTCGACCTTCAGCAGATCGTCCATCGTGATGTGAAACGCTTTCAACAGCGGATTGACCGGCACACCGAACCCCTTCACCGACTCCGCATGGACGCGGATGCGACCGTCGGGCGCGACGCTCGTGCGCGCCTTCACGTCGAAGGGAACACTGATGCCTTTCTTGACGGCGCCTTTCTGCCGGAGCCGCCCGTCATCGTCGACTGAGATCTCGAGACGACGGACGTTGGAGTGGCCCTGGAGCGCGCGCGTCATCATCGCGTTCAACGACTCGAGGTCGACCGCCACGTCGCCGGACTGCACCGAAACGGAGTAGCTCTGTGGATCGTCGAGATAGGGAACGTCACGTGCGCCCTGCGCGATGAACTTTCCACGAAGATGACGGATGTGCACGCTGATCTCGGGTGTCAGATGGAGATCGACGTTGCGCATCTCGACCTCGACCGGCTGCTTGACTGCCTCCGCCCGGACGCACGCGGTCGAGAGGGCCGCCAACAACGCGACACACGTCAGTCGCATGAGCTCTCGCGCTGCACGATGCAGGCCACCGTCCTGGTCCGGCGCGGCTTGGGCAGCGGTGGCTGCCTGCGGATGGGATGGCATCCGATTTACTACAATGGATCCCATGGGATTGCGCGAACGGACGGCACAGCACGAACACCTCCTGGCGCAATTGAACGAAGAGCGCATCTCGGCGCTCGTGCGTATCAGCAAGACACTCGAATCGCTGCTCGCACAGCTGCACGACGCACGCGCACGCGTCGCCGGTACTCACGGTGATGTGCGTGCGCGTGAAATGGCGAAATATCAGGACCTCCATCAACGCGCGTCGCTCTATCGGTGGTATCTCGAAGTCCAGCGCGAGTCACTCGGGATCCGGCACCATCAGGGACTCGACGAGTTCTACAAGGTTCCCGCGCCGATTGATCGCTAGGAGGTGGGAGTCGAGTCGCTCCCGCTACAGCTTCGCGAGCAGGCGATCCGCGCGGGCGAGCAGCGACGCGCGCGACTGCAGCGATGCCGACGGGGGCAACGCGTGCCATTGGTGATCGAGGTCGTCGAGCTCATCGACAATGCGCAGCCAGGGATCGTGCACGTACCAATCCGCCTCGTCGAGCGCCCAGCGTTCGCCGCGTCTGGCGAGACGACGCAGTTGATCGAGAAAGGGCCCTCCGTGCCCACGGTAAGCGGGTAGGCGGGCGTGACACATCTCGTGAATTAGCACACGCCGCTCGGTCTGAAGTGAGAGCCCGCTTTGAATGACGATCCGATGATGCGCCGGCTCATACCAGCCGTCGCAGCCGTGGGCGCGAGCGAGGACGAAGGAGCGCCGCACCGCGCAGGGAGCGATGCGGCCGTCGAAGAACTCGGTATTCAACCGATCGAAGAGCTGTTCTAAAGGCGTTCGTCGCCGATGCGCAGACACTCTTCGGGCATTAACGTCCGCGGCCGGCTTTCTGAACAGCGCGGGTTACTTCGCGCTGGCCTTTCTCCGATCGGCCCAGTATTTCTTCATCCGTCGGCTCACTTCCCGCCTCTGGGCAGCTGACATCGGCTTACGGTGCCTGACGGCGCCCGCTGACGAGGAGGGCGCGGCCGACGCTCCGCCCCGCCGCAGCCCGGGGAACGCCCGGTAAATCGCGGCGAGTTCCTGTGTCAGTTCCTGGACGCGGGCCTGGGCCCCGCGCCTGGCGTATTCCTTCATATCAAGAGTGGCCAAATGAGCCTCCAAATAAGGTACAGGACAGGACTTTTACATCCTATATCAGTTCTTACCGGGGGTAAGTGAGGCGAAAAGCGTTCGCGTGTCGCCGCTCATTAGCCGGCGAGCAGGGTCGTCAATTCATCCGGGTGGGCGGCCTTCATGAGCGCGTCCTGACGATCCAGCTTCTGCGCGCGGACGAGCGCGGCCAGCGATTCTTCCAGCGTGAACGATCCGGCCTTTCTCGTGATCGTGATTTCCTGATTCAAATGCTGGAGCGCGTTCTTGCGAATGTGCTGACGCGCGCCGTAGCTGACCATCATCAGCTCCGCGGCTGGTGTCAGCGCGCCCTGAACCGTGCGGAGCAGCGTCTGGGTCAGCACCGCCGCCAGCGCCATGGCGAGCTCCTGCCGCACTGCGTTCTGCCGTTCGGTCGGGAAGCCGTCAGTGATCCGGCCGATGGCAGACGCGACGTCCGTCGTATGCAGCGTCGCGAACACCAGGTGCCCCGTCTCGGCCGCGGTGAGGGCGATCCGCATCGACTCGGGATCGCGCATCTCGCCCAGGACGATCACGTCCGGGGCCTGACGTACTGCGGCGCGCAGCGCCG
The DNA here is from genome assembly GCA_035649395.1 of Vicinamibacterales bacterium. Classification (GTDB taxonomy): domain Bacteria; phylum Acidobacteriota; class Vicinamibacteria; order Vicinamibacterales; family UBA2999; genus Gp6-AA40. Next base: position 13,000 of record DASRJR010000241.1, on the reverse strand, counting down.
TGGCGAAGTCGGGCGAGTCGACGCCGATTTCGATCTGTTCGATCAGACAGGTCCCGTGCGGGTGCTCGTATTCGATCGGGTCCTCGACCGAGATGATGTGCCGCTGATCGCGGTTGTTCATCTCGGCGACGATCGCCGCCAGCGTCGTCGTCTTTCCCGACCCGGTCGGCCCGCCAATCAGCACGAGGCCGCGCGGCAATCGGCTCAATACCGAGATGTCATGGCTGAAATTGAGCTGATTCAGTCGGGGTATGGTCGTCGGCAAGGCCCGGATCGCGGCGGCGGGCCGGCCACGCTCGTAGTGCAGGTTCATCCGGAAACGCCCCAGCCCCGGTCGCGAGAACGCCAGGTCAACCGATTCGCCGGCGCGATGGCGCTCGAGCAGCCGGGTCGGCAGGAGCGGCGCCACCGCCTGCACGATGTGCGTCGGGTCGAGCGGAACCGTCGACGCGGCGACGAAGGCGCCGCGGACGCGAATCGTGGCGGCGGCCCCCGAGACGAGCAGCAGATCGGCGCCGCCGAGGTCGCGCACGCGTTTCAGCCACTGGATCAGGCGGCTGTCGTCGAAACCCTCCTCGTCCGGGCCTCTCCGCGCGTCGAGGCGAAGCTCCGTGACCAGCTTGTCCAGGTCTTCGACCGGGTCATTCTCGAACATCGCGAGGACTCTATCGTACGCAGTGTCCGGCTTTGCCGGCCCCGTTCATCCTTGACGCCATCGTTCCCGACTGCTATTAAAGCGGCGCCCTGAGACATATCAGTCCTCGGTCCTTCGTTCCGAGATCGCATGGAGGAACCATGACCTGGCGTGCTGCCGTTGCCACCTGCCTGATGCTGCTCTGCGCGACCACTGCCTACGCGCAGTTCGACTCCGCGACGATTTCTGGAGTCGTCAAGGACACCACCAATGCTGTCCTCCCGGGCGTCGATGTGACGCTGACGAACGTCGGCACGAAGAACGAGCGTCGCGCCGTCACCAACGAGGCGGGACTCTACACGTTCCCGAACGTGCCGGTCGGCGAGTACCGGATTACCGCCACGCTGTCAGGCTTCAAGTCGCTCACGAAGTCGGATGTGCGGGTCAACGCGGGATTGAACATCAGAGTTGACGTTGCGCTCGAGGTCGGCACGCTCGCGGAGACAATCCAGGTCGAAGCCGCGACGACGCTCGTCGACACGTCGGTGATCGGGCGCACCGTCCGGGCTGAGCAAATCGCGGAGACGCCGCTGAGCGGCCGTCGTGCCTCGCAGGTCGCCCAGCTCGCGCCCGGCGTCGTCGGCGGCAACATGGGAGGATCGGTGCCGACCGGCGTCGGCACGTTTGCCACGGGTGTGACGTCGATCAACGGCGGCCGCGCCGACGAGTTCATCACGACGGTCGATGGCGCGCCATCGATCCGGGTGCGCGCGGCGGGTGGCTTCATGATGGGCGCGCAGAACTTCGACACCGTTGCCGAAGTCCAGGTGCTGACGACCAACTACCAGGCCGAGTACGGGCGATCATCCGCGGGACAGCTTCGCCTGGTGACGAAGAGCGGCACGCAGAACTTCCGCGGCAACGTGTTCTGGAGCCATCAGAACGACGCGCTCGATGCCAACAGCTGGTCGCGCAAGGCCGCCGGTCTCGACAAGTCGCCGCACACTTACAACGCCTACGGCTTCACACTCGGCGGACCGATCTACATCCCCGGTGGCTTCAACTCGAGCAAGCAGTCGCTGTTCTTCTTCTGGGGTCAGGAGTGGCAGCGCGATCGAACGGTGGAGGAGCAGACGGCCACGGTGCCGAGCGCCGCGATGCGGAACGGCGACTTCAGCGAGCTGCTCAACCCCGCCAATCCGTACTTCAACCGGGCTCGAGTCATCAATGACCCGCTGACCGGCCTGCCATTTGCCGGGAACATCATTCCGCGGGATCGCATCAGCCCGCAGGGGCTGGCGCTGCTGAACGCATACCCGCTGCCGATTCCCGGCTTCCAGCGTGGTGCGAGCAACTGGATCGGCGCGCCTTCGGTCTTCAACAACCAGCGCAAGGACAGCGTCAAGATCGACTGGGTACCCTCGTCTGATCATCGACTGGCCGTGCGGCACACCTGGGCGCCGAACGTCTGGAACGATCCCGAGCCGATGGGTGTGTACTCGACGATCTGGGATTACCCCGGACGGACGCTCGCCGCGACCTTCACGAGCACGCTCTCCAATTCGCTGATTAACGAGTTCTCGTTCTCATGGGGATCGACCAGCCCGTCGAAGTATTTCGGACAGCGCAACTGCGACTACTGTCCTGGCGGCGGCGATGCGTTCTTATATCCGCGGCAGCGTGATGTCGGCATCAACTATCCCTATCTGTTCCCCGGCACCAAGCTGGATCCCGACAAGATCCCGAACGTCACGATGCAAGGGTTCACCGCGGTCAATAACGCCGCCTACCCCGGATCGTGGAACGACTTCGTGTTCCTGTGGGCCGACAACGTCACCAAGGTCACCGGTAACCACGCATTCAAGGCGGGCGCCAGCATCGAGCGATCGGGGATGAACGATCGCATTCAGCTCAGCTTCGCGCAGGCGCCCGCCACGACCAACCAGAATGGATCCTTCCGGTTCACGGACACGCGCCCTGGTGCGGCGACGAGCGGTCTCAGCGCCGCCAACACGCTGCTCGGCCTCTTCGACGACTACACCGAGTTCGGCAACAAACCGAACACGAAGTGGCTCGCGATGGCCTATGACTTCTACGCGCAGGACAGCTGGAAGCCGACAGGGGATCTGACGCTCGAACTCGGACTCAGATACTCGTTGTGGCAGCCGTGGGGCACCACCAATCGCGCGATGGCGTCGTTCAACCCGGCGTTCTACGATCCGTCGCGCGCGGCGGTCGTCGACCGAACGCCGGGCGGCGGTTTCATCACCGGCGGCGATCGGTTCAACGGCATCGTGTTGCCAGGCGACGCGCCGACCGACGACGCGCTGGCCGAATTCCCGCAGCTGGCCACCCTGCAGCGCCTCTATCAGGGTGTCCCAAACGGCTTCTCCGAGACGCCAAAGGACGGCTTCCAGCCCCGGCTTGGGATGGCGTACGCGATCAACGAATTGACGACGTTCAGAGCGGGCGCGGGTCGTTTCCTCAACCGCGTGCAGATCAACACGACTGCGGCCTATGGGTTCAACCCGCCGCTCTCGGAGATGCAGACCGTCGTCAACGGTGTCGTTGACGCGCCAGGCGGCGCCTCGACGCGGGTCTTCCCACTCCTGATGGCGATGCAGTCGCCAGACTTCACCAACCCGAGGTCGTGGGCGTGGAACGCGACGCTCGATCGCGAGCTGCCGCGGCAGATGCGCGGCTCCCTGTCGTACGTCGGCCGCTCCGCGTCGAATCTCGAGCGCGCGCGCAACATCAACCAGCTGCAGCCTGGCACCATCCAGGCGAACCCAGGTGTGAACGTGAACGCGCTGCGTCCCTATCTCGGGTTTGGTGCGATCACCATGTACGAGACGACCGGCAGGTCGCGATACAACAGCCTGCAAACGCAAGTCGAACGACGATCCACTCGTGGCGTCGGCTTCAGCGTGGCCTATACGTTCTCGCGCACGAAAGACAACGGCAGCGGCCGCGGCGACATCCTCCCGAATGCCTATGACGACAGCGGCTACTACGGAATCTCCGACCTCGATCGCCCGCACGTGCTGGTGTCGCAGGTGCGCTACCGATTCCCGTCTCTGGCGTCGTCCGTGGCGCCGGCGCGATGGGTGCTCGGCAACTGGGACATCTCCGGTATCTTCCAGGCACAGTCGGGTGCGCCGTTCGACATCCGCACGCCTGCTGGTGTCGAGATCGCCGGTGTTGGCGCGGGCAGCGGCAGCCAGTTCTACGAACAGCTCAGCGATCCCAAGGCGGCGCGGGACACCGAGTGGGGCGCGTTGCCGACGGGCACGTCGCAAGGCGTCATCTGGTTCGACCGCGCAGCGTTCCGGGCGCCCACGGCCGGCACGTTTGCGACGACGCAGGAGAAGAACTCGCTGCGGCAGCCTGGTTTCTGGGACATCAACCTGTCGCTGCGTAAGAGCTTCGTTGTGGCGAATAGCGCGCACCGCTTCGACTTCCGTCTCGAGGCGTTCAACATCATGAACCGCCCGCGTCTCGGCAATGCCGTCACCAACCCATCCTCGGGCGACTTCGGCTACATCGTGTCGAAGGTGGGGAGCAGGACGATGCAGGTAGGACTGCAATACCTGTTCTGACGCTGTAGGAATCAGGAGTCAGGAATCAGGAATCAGGCGTGGGCAAGGATGCAGACCTGAGTCTTGATTCCTGATCTGCATTTCAGGATTTCGTCAGGCGTTGATCACCTGACGAAGATTTAATCAAGACTTCAGATGCATCGTCCCGGCGTCGCCACTACGCTGGGACGCATGGGGACCATCCTCTTCTTCTGTCAGTGGCTCGGCAATACATCCTTCAGTGTCGGTATTCGTGAGTCGACGTGGCTCTATCCGGTGATCGAATCCGTCCACGTGCTCAGCCTGTGCGTGTTCGTCGGGCTGCTGGTGCTCTGGGATCTGCGGCTCGTCGGCTTCACACTGCGGCGCGTCGCGGTGTCGGAAGTCTGGGCGTGGTTGATCCCGTGGATCACGCTTGGGGCGGCGCTCATGGTGATCAGCGGGGTGCTGCTGTTCGCCTCCGATCCGGTGCGCTTCTACGGCAACATCTTCTTCCGCCTCAAAGCCGTCGGTTTGGTGCTCGCGCTGATCAATGCGCTCGCGTTTCATCTCGGCATCGAGCGTCGCCTCCCCGAATGGGACACCGCTGACGTCACGCCGCGAGCGGCGCGCGTGGCCGGGATCGCCTCGATCGCGCTGTGGACCGCCATCGTGATGACCGGCCGCTTCGTCGCCTACAACTGGTTCCCGCCGCTGACGTGAGGCCGATCATGTCGCTGTTCTTTCAATGGATCGAGCAATCGTGGCTGGGGACGTCGGTGAACAACTCGTTGTGGGCGTTCGCGGCGTTCGAGGCCGCGCACCTGCTGGCGCTGGCGGTCATCGGCGGTGCCGTGCTCGTCGTCGACCTGCGCACGTTGGGATGGGTGTTCCCGGGGCAGTCGGTGAACGCGGTCGCGCGCGACGCACGGCCGTGGCTGATCGGCAGCCTCGTCGCGATGTTCGTCACCGGCGTGCCGCTGATGGCGTCGCTGGCGTTCTCGAAGTACTACTTCAATGAGGCGTTTCGTCTGAAGATGTACTTCCTCGGGGCAGCGTTGCTGTTCACGTTTGCGGTGCGACAGCGCGTCGCGCTCGGCGACGAGGCCCGCGCGAATTCGAGAATCGCCAAGGCCGTTGCGGTCGTCTCCGTGCTGCTGTGGTCGGGCGTCGGGATTATGGGACGGGGAATCGGGTTCTACTGAACTTGCGAGTTTCGGAGTTCCGAAGTTCCCGAGTTAAGGAGTTCCCGAGTTCCGGAGTTCCCGAGTTCTATTGCGGACACGAACTTTGAGAACTCGTGAACTCAACGAACTCCGGAACTCGAGGAACTCAGGAACTCGAGGAACTCCAGAACTCTGGAACTCTCACCGATAGAGAACGTAGGTGAACGTTCCGCGCAGCCGCCACGCCTCGTTCAGCGCGTCGTCGTGCCGGCTGTCGATCGACTCGTGCAGCACATGCGCGTAGCGCCCGTCGAGGCGCGCGATCTCCTGATTCAGACGATTGTGGGTGTTCGCCATCAGCTCCTCGTAACAGCGATCCCACAGCTCGTCGCGATGGCTCAGCGTGCCCGGCACGCGCCCGCTGACGGCCTCCAGCGTGTGCTCGCCCATGACTTCGGCACGCAACGGAGGTAGGTCGCGGTGCCAGTAGACAGCCTTGGCGGCATCCGTCACTGAAGTCGTCATCGGGCGCCCCCGGGATGCCGTCGCTATGCGACGGCGCTGACTGCTTCTTCCTTCAGTTCGTGTTCGACTGCTTCCGTCCGAACCGTGAGCACCGGGGAATGCGCGGTGCGTACCACTTGCTCGGCGACGCTGCCGATCAGCAGGTGGGCGAAGCCGGTCCGTCCGTGCGTGCCCATCACAATGAGATCCATGCTGTGGTCAGCCGCGTACTGAACGATGGCGTTGGCCGCCACGCCCGTGATCATCGCCGAGCTGCCGCGGAACCGCTGCCGGTCTTCGGCTGGAAGGCGCCGCATCAGCTCTCGTCTCGCCGCGGTGATCGCCGACGCCCGCATGCTCTCGTAGACCGACGCGCTCACCTCGGCGACGAGCGCGTCGCCATAGGGATCGTCGAACACGTGCACGAGGTGAAGGGACGCGCCCAGAGCGTCGGCGAGTTGTCGTGCGTAGGTCAGTGCCGCGTCCGACGTCTCACTGAAATCGGTCGGCACCAGAATGCGTGTGATCCGGCTCACGTTGTCCTCCCTCCGGCTCGCCAGAGCGCGTCCGGTCGAGGACTTCTACAGCAGCCTCCGTACCAACTGTCTTCCCAGTCGAATTGCACACGTGGCGTCGACGTGAATCGCCGTGGCGCGGATTTTTCCCCGTCGTTCGCGGTTAATTCGCACGAGAGCGATGGCTAGACGCCCGCAGCGCCAGGCGAAAGCACCACGTGGCGGCACTCCTTGAACGCCGCGCTCAATTCGCCCCGCACATCCGGATGCGCGATGCGGATCAGGGCTTCGGCACGCTGGCGCAGCGTGAGTCCGAAGAGGTTCACCGCGCCGTACTCCGTGACGACCCAGTGCACGTGCCCTCGTGTCGTCACGACCCCTGCGCCCGGTTTGATCGCCGCGACGATGCGGCTGACCTTGCCGCCGGCGGCGGTCGAGGGAAGCGCGATGATGGGCTTGCCGCCTTGCGACAGTGCGGCGCCGTGGATGAAGTCCATCTGGCCGCCGATGCCGCTGTAGATGCGGAAACCGATCGAGTCGGCCACGACTTGCCCGGACAGATCGACCTCGATCGCGGAGTTGATCGCCGTCACCTTGTCGTTGCGGCGGATGATCGAGGTATCGTTCGTCCGATTGCACGGGTGGAACTCGACCAACGGGTTGTCGTCGACGTAGTCGTACAGCCGCTGCGTGCCGTTCACGAACGTCGTGACGATGCGGCCGCGGTGCACCTGCTTCAGCCGGTTGGTGACCGCCCCCGATTTCACGAGATCAACCAGTCCGTCGGAGAACATCTCGGTGTGGATGCCGAGATCCTGCCGCGTGTGGAGCCGGGCGAGCACCGCATCGGGGATCGCGCCGATGCCGGTCTGCAGCGTGGCGCCGTCTTCGACGAGCGGTGCGACGTGATCGGCGATGGCCTCCTCGACCGCTGACGGACGCGTGGGCTCGTGAACGTGCAGCGGCCGCGATGTGCGAGTGAACCGGTGCACCTTCGAGAACGGCACCAGCGTGTTGCCGAGCGTCCGCGGCATGCGCTCGTTGATTTCCGCGACGATGACGCGCGCCGTTTGCGAGGCCGATAGCGCCGCGTCCACCGAGGTGCCGAGCGTGCAGTAACCGTGGCGGTCGGGTGGGGACAGCTGAAGCAGCGCCACGTCGAGTGGAATCTGACCGGTCGAGAACAGCGCCGGAATATCCGAGAGGAAGACCGGGATGAAGTCGGCGTCGCCGCTGTCGATTGCCGCTCTCACGTTCGAGCCGGCAAACAGCGAGACGGAGAACAGTCGGCCGCGTTGTGATGGATCGACGAACGGCGCGGGACCGTCGGTGTGAAGGTGGTAGAGCGTGACGTGCTCGAGATCCGTGCGCCGGCTCAACGCCTCGAGTAGCGGTGTCGGTGTCGCGGCGGCACCGTGCACGAACACATGCATGCTGCTGGCGACCAATCCCACTGCCTCGTCTGCCGAAACTGCTCGTTGTTCCCAGTCCAACATCCGACAAATGTAATGGGGTCGGGAGTCATTTTTCACGATTCGTAAAATGACTCCCGACCCCCTTTTTTTCTTTTTTTTTCAGCTAGCCAACCCAGCTGTGCAGCGTGTTGATGTACTGGGCGCGCTCGAACGATTCGCCATCGGCCGTCCCCTTCAGGCTGACGGCCCCTCGCGCCTCGTCCACGGTCACCATCTGGTGCCACTCCAGCCAACGCTCCAAGGCACTGCGCATCAGCGCGACGTGGGCCGGACCATGTCGCAGCAGCGCCGACACGAGTTGCACGACGTCCGCACCGGCGAGAATCGCTTTGATTCCGTCATGCGGCTCGGCGACGCCGCCCGAGAGCGCCAATGAGGGGCGCACCCTGCCGCAAAGGACCGCCATCCATCGCAGGCGGAGCGGCAGTTCCGCGTTGGTGGAGAGATCGGCCTGTGGCGACATCGACATCGTGCGGATGTCGATGTCGGGTTGATAGAACCGGTTGAAGAGAACCAGTCCATCGGCGCCGGCCTCGTCCAGCTGGCGCGCGAAGTGGCCGAACGCCGTGAAGAAGGGCGACACTTTCACCGCGACCGGAATGCGTACGCACCGTTTCAGCTCGCGCACCATTGCGACGACGTGGGCTTCGATGTCGGCCCCGGAGAGGTGAGGCTCGGCCGGCACGTTGTAGACGTTCAATTCGAGTGCGTCGGCACCAGCCTGCTCGATGAGCGGCGCAAACGACAGCCACGACGTGGCGCGATGACCGTTGATCGATGCGATGATCGGAATCGCCACCGCACGCTTGGCGCGATCGACGTGGGCCGCGTAGTCGTCCGGGCCGAACGGATACTCGCTCCGATCCGGAAAGGGCGACACCGCGCCCGAGATTTGTTCCTCGAAGAGCGAGTGCAGTACCACCGCCGCGCAGCCGGCGTCTTCAAGGCGCCGTATCGTCTCGACCCGATACCCGTAGGGCGAGGCACCGGCGATGAACGGGTGCGCGAGCCTCATGCCGAGGTACGACGTGCTGGTATTCATGCCAGTGTGCGCGGCCAAATCGATGCCACGGACCACTGGCATGAACGCAGGGTGACGTGCCACGCGCCGTGGCGGGCGTCGTTGTCGTTGCGTGAAGTTCCGCGCGCGCTGCGAAGAATCCCGCGTCAGACGCGCACTTGCGGTGAGCGCTGTTCGGCCTGTGCCGCCGTCTGGATTGGCAGCGACAACGTGACCACGGTCCCCCCTTCGGGTGGACACGTGAGCGCCATACCACCGCCGTGCATCTCGGCCGTGCGCTTGGCGATCGGCAGCCCCAGGCCGCCTCCTCGAGCCTTGGTGGTGAAGAACGGCTCGAGCACCTGCTCGCGGATATCGTCGGGAATGCCGGGGCCGCTGTCTCGCACGGCGATCTCGGCGACGTCGTGCCGCCGCGTGATGGTCACCCGAATCCGCCCCTGACCGGACATGGCCTGCGCCGCGTTCAGCAGAAGGTTGAGGATCGACGCGCGGACCATCTCCGCATCGATGCACACGACGAGCTCCTCGCCATCGACGATGAACTTGACCTGCTCCCCGGCCGGATCGCGGCGCACAATCGTGATCGCGTCGTGGACGAGCGGCCGGAGCTCGGTGGCGTGCAGGCGTGGTGCGCGCGGCCGCGCGAACAGCATCAGATCGTTGATCAGCTCGCTGAGCGAATCGATGCGCGTCACGATGTCGCGCATGACGGACACCTCGGGATCCTCGGTCGTGCGCCGGGACATCAGAATCTGGATCGCGCCCTTCACGCCGGCGAGCGGGTTCCGCACTTCGTGCGCCACCACGGCCGCCATCTGGCCGACGCGCGCGAGCGCAGCCTGACGCGCCAGCTGCTCCTCGGCTAATTTCCGCGCGGTGATGTCGGCGCGAATCGCGATGTACTGATACGGCTTTCCGCGCTCGTTGAGGAACGGCACGATCGTCGTGTCGACCCAGTAGAGATGGCCGTCCTTGGCGCGATTGCAGATCTCGCCGTGCCAGACGTGCCCGTTCGCAATCGTTACCCACAGATCGCGGATGAACTCCTTCGGATGGTGGCCGGAGTTGATGATGCGGTGATCCTGTCCGATCAGCTCGTCGCGGCTGTAGCCGGAGATCTGACAAAACTTGTCGTTGACGTAGCTGATGCGGCCCGAGACGTCGGTCGTCGCCACGATGGCGGCGTGGTCGAGCGCCCGTTTGATGTCGGTGAGCTGCTGGAATTCGTCGGGCACGAACGTTGGGTCCGGCTGAAGCCGGACACTACATCGTCCGGCTAAAGCCGGACACTACATCGTCCGGCTAAAGCCGGACACTACATCGTCCGGCTAAAGCCGGACACTACATCGTACACCGGCGGTCGAGAGCCACGCCGACGCTGGGGACTAGTTCTGACGACCGGGAAATCTTGCGGTGCCGCCGGCCTGTGCCGCGACCGTTGGCGCCATTGCCGTGGCTCTGGCGACGGCACGACCGTTGCCGGATCCACTGGCGTGACACCCACTCCCCGGCCCGTGAGTCTCTCGATGCGATGTCCGCATTGCGGGCTGGCCGATGTGGCCGCCGGGCCGGAGCGCTCCGAGGTGATTGCGTGGTTCACCTGTCCGTCGTGCGGGCACGACTGGTCGGCGCGGGTGCGCAACGGACGACCCGTGACGGAGATGGTCATCGAAGTGCTGGCGCCTCAGGCGGTCCGCGCCTAGCCACGATTCTGTGGCCGCATTCCCACAACGCCCCCCCGTTGTGTGGATGGATTGGCTCTCATATTCGTGATCGGCCCGTCGCGGCCTAGAACGTATGTTGCTACTCCTGGCCGGTATGCATCGTGGCCGATCCCTTGCCATGATGCTCATGCTGTGTGGCGTGGTGTCAGGGTGCTCCTCGGGCCCCACCGCACCATCATCGGCGCGAGTCACGTTGATCGGCACTGTCTACGCCGACGCCTCGGGCCGGACGATTCAGGACGTGCGCGTCGCAGTGGTCGATGGTGTCAACGCCGGCCGAGCGACGATGACCGATGGCGCCGGCGCCTACACGCTGACCGACCTCCTGCCGGGAACGATGACCCTGCTGTTCACGAGTTCCGGCTACCTCGATCTGCGCCGCATCGAGACGATTCAGCGCGATACGACGCTCGACGTGCGATTGGTGCGTGGACCGGAGCCAGGTGTCGTGCTCTCGGGACGCGTCACCACGATGTGGGGCGAGGTGCTCGGCGACGTCGGCGTTGAGGCGGTGCACGATGGCCGGGTGTTCGGCGGCGGCACGACCGATCGCAGTGGCGTCTACAGCATTCCCACGCTACCCACGCAGGACTACATCGTCCGCGCGCTCAAGTTCGGCTACGTCACGCCGCAGATTCCAGTGACGCTCGTGAGCAACACGACGCTAGACATCAGAATGGATCGCGTACGTGTATCCATTGTCGGATCCGTCGACCAAATGATGCCGTGCGTGGGGCCGATCATCGACGCGCGCGTCGAGATCGTCGACGGCCCCGACGCCGGTGCCGCCGTTACGGCGAGCGTCTCCGGTTACTCGTTGTCGAACATCAACTGGGGCACGTTCACGCTCCGTGCATCGAAGAGCGGCTACACACCGGTGAGTGTGTCGATGAACGTCGCCGCCCCCGGCTCAGGGTTTCCGCCAGCGCCGCAGACCGTGAGGCAGGATTTCCGGTTGGAGAGAACGAGCGGGGGTTGTCCGTGACGCTGCGGTAGAAAACGCGGAGAAAACGGAGACAAGGATGTATCCTCTGCCGCATGGCGATTACACGCGGCACGATGACGGACGAGCAGCGCAAGTCGATCGCGCTCGAATACCTCAAGGCATTCGACAACAAAGGCGTCACCTCGAACGGCGGCAGCATCCTGGATCTGTTCGCCGACGATGCGCAGGTGTTCTTCCCGAAGTGGGGCCTCGCCACCGGCAAGACGCGGATCGGTCAGCTGTTTTCCGACTTCGGCGGGGGCATCAAGCACATCCTTCACGATTACGCGACGTTCAACTGGATCATGACTGGCACCGATGTGTTCGCGGTCGAGGGCACGAGCGCGGGCGAGTACAAAGACGGCCCCTGGCGTGCTGGCGTCACTCACGCCGGCCGATGGTGTGACGTCTTCGAAGTGCGCGACTTTTTGATTCAACGCTGCTTCATCTATCTCGATCCCGATTACGCCGGGCTCGATACCGCGCGCTATCCATGGCTCTCGGCGCATGGCCGCGATCCGTCCAAGCCAATGGGCTAGCTGCTAGGCCGATCGGGCGGCTGCACGAACTCTTAATTTGTTCATTGACGACCCGGTGCCGCGCTGCTAAACTGGTGGCGAACTCTTAATTTTTTAAAAGTTTTCGATGGCACGCACCCGATCGCCGGCGCTGACTGATGCAGAAGCCAGAGTCATGTCGGTCCTGTGGGAGCTGGGCACGGCGACCGTGGCCGACGTCGTCGACGGGTTGCGCCGCAAGCGGGCCGTCACCTACAGCACGGTGCAGACGATTCTGCGCATTCTCGAGGTGAAGGGCTACGTCGCGCACGAGAAGGTGGCGCGGGCGTTCATCTATCGGCCTCGAGTCGACGAGCGCCAGGCACGACGGCGGGCACTGCGGGTCCTGGCGAGGCGGCTGTTCAACGGGTCGTCGAGTCTCATGGTGTTGAACGTCCTGGAAGACGAGGCGCTGGACCCATCGGAGCGCAAACGGCTGAAAAAGATGATCGAGAACGCGTAGGGACGGTGTTGGCACTCACCCCAGTGGACGCGGTCCACCAGATGGAGCGCTTGTGGATGCCGTTCTGAACTGGATCTGGCAGGGAAGCGTCATCGCGGTCGTCACCACCGTGGTGCTCGCACTGACCGAACGGTCGCGTTCGCGCGATCGGTATCTGCTGGTATGGGTGGCCGTGTTCTCGGTGCTCGCGCTGCCCCTCGTGCCGCTGGTGTCGGAAGCGGCGCAGGGCGAGACGCCGTCGGGTGATGTCGTGACGGCGCAGCGGCCGCTGATCGCGATGCCGATCGCATGGTGGACGTCGACGACGACGCTCGTGGTCCTCTGGGCGCTCTGGTCAGCCGCCGTCGTGATTCGGCTGCTGCGTTCATGGGTGTGGCTGCGTCAGGTGAGGACGGCCGC
>DASRJR010000240.1:0-10325 GCA_035649395.1 Vicinamibacterales bacterium | reverse complement strand
CCCCGCGTCGTGCTCGGCCAGGCACGTGTGTCGGGCGGACACGTCCACTATCGCGATCAGAGCGGGCCCTCGGCGTCGCCGACCGGCGCGCTCGCGCCGCGGCTGCAGAACCTGGGCAGCCACACCTTTCCGGTGTCGACTCGCAATCGCCAGGCGCAGACGTTCATGAATCAGGGTCTGAACCTGGCCTATGCGTTCAACCACGCCGAAGCGCGCCGCGCGTTCCGTGAGGCCGCACGGCTCGATCCGGATCTCGCGATGGCCTATTGGGGCCAGGCGCTGGTGTTGGGGCCGAACATCAACGCGCTGATGGAGCCGAACGAGGAACCGCAGGCGTTCGAATTGATCCAGAAGGCGCTGTCACTGAAACAGCGGGCGACCGTGCGAGAGCGTGCCTACATCGACGCGCTGGCGCAGCGCTACTCGGGGAAGGCGGCCGATCGTCTGCCGCGCGATGCCGCCTACGCCGACGCGATGCGCAAGGTGCACCAACGGTTTCCCAACGATCTCGATGCGGCGATGCTTTACGTCGAGTCGGTGATGGACCTTCGCCCCTGGGGCTACTGGCAGCGCGACGGCGCGCCGCATGTGCGCACCGACGACATCGTCGCGCTCACCGAGCAGGTGATGGCGCGCCATCCCAAGCATCCCGGGGCGGTGCACATGTACATCCACCTGATGGAGGGGACGTCGACGCCGGAGAAGGCGGAGAAGGCGGCCGACACGCTGCAGACGCTGATGCCAGCGGCCGGCCACATGGTCCATATGCCCGGGCACATCTACCAGCGCATCGGGCGCTATGCCGATGCCATCAAGTCGAATCAGCTCGCCATCGCCGCGGACGAGGACTACATCAGCCAATGCCGGGCGCAGGGGCTGTATCCGATGGCGTACTACCCGCACAACATTCACTTCCTCTGGTTCTCCGCGACCGAGGACGGCCAGAGTCGACTCGCGATCGAGGCCGCACGTCAGCTCGCAACCAAGATCGACGACGAGACGTTGCAGTCGCTGCCGCTGACCGCCGGCTTCCGCATGGTGCCGTATTACGCCCTGACACGGTTCGGCCGCTGGGACGACATGTTGAAGGAGCCCGAGCCGCCCGCGTTCAGTGCAGTCCTGCGGGCGATGTGGCACTACGCGCGTGGCCTGTCGTTCGTGGCGACCGATCGCCTCAACGACGCCGAGCAGGAACTGCAGAAGCTGACCGCGCTCACCGGCGATCCATCGATGAACGAGCCGATGTTCTCGCCGAACCAGTCGCGCGCGGTCGTCGCGCCAGCACCCGAGGTGCTCGCCGCGGAAATCGCGGCCGCCCGTGGCCGCTTCGACGAGGCGATCACGCGTCTCGACCGAGCGGTGCGGCTCGAGGACAGCCTCGTCTACACCGAGCCATCGGAGTTCCACTTCCCACCACGGCTCGCGCTCGGCGCGATCCTGCTGAAAGCCGGCCGCCCGGCGGAAGCCGAGACGGTGTATTGGGAACACCTGCGCCGCCACCGCGAGAACGGGTGGGGACTCTTCGGCCTGTTGCAGGCGCTGCGAGCGCAGAACAAGACGGCCGATGCCGAGCTCACCGAAGCCCGCTTCAAGGCGGCGTGGGCACGCGCCGACGTGACGCTCACGGCGTCTCGGTTTGGAAAATAGTCGGTGCGATCGCGCTGACGCGTGTCGGTGCGATTGTTCTGACGCTCGTCGGTGCGATTAGTCTGACGCTGGTCGGTGCGTAGCGTGTCAGCTCAATTGCGACGTGCAGTGCGGGCAGCGCTTTGCGCGCAGCGCGATGGTCTGGACGCAGAACGGGCACTCCTTCGTCGCCGGCGCGACGGCCGGTTTGGGCTGGTCGAGCGACGTCTTCAAGCGATTCACCTGCTTGACAAGGATGAAGACGGCGAGGGCGACGATCAGGAAGCTGATGACGTCATTCAAGAACTGCCCGTAGCCGATCACGGGAATGCCTTTTTCCTTGGCCTCGGCGAGCGACATCGGCACGCCCTTCGAGCTGTCGAGGACGACGAACAGGCTGGAGAAGTCGATGCGACCGAGCAGGAGACCGATCGGCGGCATGATCACGTTCTCGACCAGCGTCGTCACAATCTTCCCGAACGCGGCCCCGATGATCACGCCGACGGCGAGATCGACAACGTTCCCACGGGAGATGAACTCTCGGAACTCTTTCAGCATGGCCGCTCCTCTCGGTGGGAGAGTGTAGCGGATTCAATACCTCCCGAGGGCCCGCCCTTCACAGATACAGCGTCCGCACGGTCAGCTCGCGGTGATCGAGTCCGGCGGCGTTGTCGAGCAGCGTCACGATCGGCGGCCGCTCGATCGGGAACCGCCATTCGTCGGCACGGCCGCCCCGTGCCACGACGGCCGCCGCGGTCGTGTCCCACCACGGCGTGACCGCGCGCGCGATCGGCTCCAGTACGAGCACGCGGGCGCCGCGATCGGCGGCCGCCATCAGCGCGTGCTCGACGCGCGCGCGTGCGCTCTCGGCGAGCTCGTTCAAGACATACGCTGCCAGCACCACATCCCCCGCACCGATTGACGGCGGGCGCGTGATGTCTCCGACGCGTGTTCGGCCGCTCAGCCCGAAGTGCGCGTAGGTCCAGCGTGCTTCATCGACCGCCCACCGGTGGCGATCGATCCCGACCACCGGCGGATGCGACGGTACGACCAGTGCCAACGCGGCACCCGCCGCACCCGTGCCGCATCCCAGATCGACGATCGAGCGTGCCGGCGTCTGCAGCGCTCTAATGGCGAGGGCGACGCGCGACACGGCGATGAAGTGGAGCGGCCCGTAGAACACGGCGAACGCCGCCCGTTTGCCTGCGCTGTCGAGCGCGCCGCGGACCTTCGAGTGCCGCGCGTCTGCGGATGCGTCGTCGTGTCTGCGCTCGACATATGCGGCCGAGAGCGCTCGCAGGGCGCGGGTCACCTCCTGCACGCGAAGGTCAGCGAGATGCCTCGCTTCGAGCGCCGCCGTCCACCGGAGCAGCGCTGTCTCGACCGCATCGCGCGGCACCTCGTCCGGCCCTCGTACAACTGTTTCGTCCACTTTGTGTGCTCAACCCGTTACAATTCCGGTGGTGGCATACATTGGTGGATCCACTAATTCTGGCCACTAGGAGGGCTTTGCACGAATGCGTACGTCGACGCTGCTTCTCGTACTTCTGCTTTCGACCCTCATCCTAGTTCCGCGAGCCCACGCGCAGACATCGCATGCCGCCACGCAGTCGGCCATGGACGCCGCCGTGCAAGAGCACGTTGCGTCCACCGCGTCGGACCGCGAGGACGTGCTTCGCGTGCTGAATCTGCCGCAGGTGAAAGCCGTTGCCGGTCAGGCCGGGCTCGACCTGCGAAAGGCGACGACGGCCGTCGCGACGCTCGACGGAGACGACCTGAAGGCCGCCTCGGCTCAGGCGCGTCAGGTCGAGCGGACGCTGGCCGGTGGTCAATCGAAAATCGTCCTCTCGACGACGGTGATTATCATCGCGTTGTTGGTGCTGATCCTGCTCATTGTTGCGATCGACTAAGGTCGACGGAGACCCGAGACCCATCCCAAATCGGCCAGCAGTGATCATGACGCTGCGCGCCTCGACGCGTGTGGCCTTCTTCCTGCTGGCCGTGATCCTCGTTCCCCGACACGCGCAACCCCAGCCAGCGGCGGCTCCG
Organism: Vicinamibacterales bacterium; assembly: GCA_035649395.1. Lineage (GTDB taxonomy): Bacteria > Acidobacteriota > Vicinamibacteria > Vicinamibacterales > UBA2999 > Gp6-AA40. The sequence goes on along the minus strand of DASRJR010000240.1, from coordinate 6,650 downwards.
CTGGCGCTCCTCGACGTCCCGTTCATCTCACAATCCGAATCGCTTTGCGGCGGAGCGGCCGCGGCGATGGTGCTGCGTTATTGGGGTGAGCGCGGCGTCAACGCCGATGCGTTTGCGTCGCTCGTCGATCGATCGGCAGCAGGGATCCGCACCAACGTCTTGCTCGACGATCTGCGCGGCCGCGGCTGGACGGCGGTCCAGATCGACGGCCGGAGTGACGCGCTGGACCGCGAGCTTGCGCGCGGCCGCCCCCCGTTGCTGCTGATCGAAGATCGTCCCGGTGCGTACCACTACGTCGTCGTTGTCGGTGTCACCGGACGGGCGATGGTGTTCCACGACCCGGCGCGCGTGCCATTTCGTGTGATGAGCCGCGACGAGTTCGATCGGCGATGGGCAGCGGCTGGGCGCTGGATGGCGATCGTGCTCCCGGGCGCGGCCCGCGAGCGCGAGCCCTCGCCGCCGCCGGTCGTGCCCACGGCAAGCGGCGAGTGCGAAGGTCTCGTCAGTCGCGGGGTGCAGCAAGCGCGCGCCAACGAGGTCGACGCCGCATCACAGACGCTCACGAGCGCGCTCGCGTGCGGTGGCGCGGCGCCGCTTCGCGAACTGGCCGGCGTGCGCCTGCTGCAGAAGCGCTGGCCCGAGGTCACCGATCTCGCGTCCGCGGCCCTCGCCGAGGATCCGAAGGATGGTCAGGCGTGGCGTCTGCTTGCCACCAGCCGGTTCGTGCAGGACGATCGCCTCGGGGCGCTGGTGGCGTGGAACAACGTGAGCGAGCCGCGTGTCGATCGGATCGCGATCAACGGGCTCGAGAAAACGCGTCAACCCATTGTGGAGCGGCTCATCGGCGTTCGCACAAATGTGGTGCTGACCCCGAGCCTCTTCACGACCGCGCGTCGCCGGCTCCGTGAGCTCCCTTCCGCGTCATCGGCACAGATCGAGTACGTGCCGGTAGGATCGGGCCTCGCGGAGTTGCGCGCCACTGTTGCCGAACGGCGGTTGTTCCCTGTCGATCGGATGGGGCTTGCCACGATGGGCTTCAACGCACTCTTCAGGCGCGAGATCGACATCCCGATCGGACCGTTAACGGGAGGCGGCGATCGGCTGACCATCGGCTGGCGGTTCTGGCCGAAGCGCGAACGTGTCGACGCCTCCCTCACCACGCCGGCACCGTGGGGTGGCATCTGGGGCATTGACGCGTTCATGGAACGGCAGCCATTCAAGGGCGATGCATTTCCGATCGCCCGTCGCCGCGGCGTACACGTCGGCACAGGGATCTGGACGATGGATTGGTTGCGTCTCGGGCTGCGCGGTGGGGCAGAGCACTGGAGGGATGCCGGAGACTACGGTCTCGTCGGCGGCGGTGTGCGCTTGAGCACGCAGGACGATCGCATCGACGGCCGTGTCGAGTTGACCCGCTGGTTCGGAACGAATGGTGCCGCGCCGTTCGGCACGGCCGAGATCGGCGGCACGATTCGATCGACCACCGAGCGCCGCGGACGCGTATGGATCGGGCGGGCTGGTGCGGCGCACGCGTCCGACGCGACGCCGCCCGATATCTGGTTTGCCGGCGATACCGGACGCGCACGCGGTGTGCCGCTGCGGGCCCATCCCGTCGTCGATGGCGGCCGCCTCGATCCCGAGCAGATCGGACGGCGGATTCACTATGCTTCCGGCGAAGGGCAGCAGTGGTGGTCCTACCGCAACAAAGCGCAAATCGGCGGCGCTCTGTTCGTCGATACTGTCCGCGCCGACCGACGCCTCAATCCCGATCCCAAGTTGGACGTCGACGTCGGCATCGGCCTTCGGCTGTCCGCGCCTGGCTTCGCTGGTCTGGTGCGGGTTGATGTCGCCCACGGTGTGCGCGATGGCGACGACGCCATTTCATTCGTCTACGAGCCGTAACGAGGCTCAGCCCGCGACCAAAAGAGGGCCTATCGGGCGAGCCGTCTTGACGCGGGGACAGCAGGTTCAATGCGACAAATCGAGGCAGTCAGGATGGTTGGCCTCGCTGGCATGGACTCTGCTCGGCAGCTGCGCGTGCGCGCAGCATTCGTCCTCTGCTGTCTCCTGGCGGCAACAGCCTGCGATGAAACCCAAACCGGTCCGACGGTGCCGCTCAACGAGCGGTTCATCCTGGCACCGGGAAGCGTTGCGGTCGTCCGAGACGAAGATCTCCGGATCCGATTCGATGAGGTGACCGGCGATTCGCGCTGCCCGGCGGACGTGGTCTGTATTCAAGGCGGCGATGCGCTCGTACACATTCGCGTGTCGGATGGCGCTTCAACGAATGCCTACGTGCTCCACACCGGCGACTCGAGTCGCGCGGCGATTGTGCACGGCTCGGTCCGGATCGCGCTGGTAGAGCTGCAGCCATACCCATTCAGCAGCCGGACGATCGCTCCTGGCGATTACCGAGCTACATTCACGGCATCGCGTCCGTAAACTTCAGAGGAGGTCCCGATGGTGGAACGTCGCCAGCTCGTAGGCGGTGGGATCGTCGCCAGCTTGACCGCATTGATGGGAGAGTCGAGCGCCAGCGCGGCGGCGGCCGTCAGCGAGGACAGCCTGCAGATCTCCGGCTCGATCGATCAGCTGCGGAAAACGCTCGAAGGGCAATTCGATCAGACCTACACCTCGCTGTGGCGCGGCGTGGCACGCGTCCGTCAGCAGCAGCGGACGTGGATGAAATCGACGATGAAGTTTCCCGACTTCATCGAGATCGGCATCGATGTGTGGGACAACTTGTACGACTGGCACGTCGCCCATCAGCAGCCGGTCAGCATGGGTCGCGCCGCCGATGGTCACTACACGATGACGTTCATGTTCACGACGCTCGTGCTGCGTCCGGAACAGACGCCGGATTACGTGGGGTTTCCGTTCGACTCCGACGCGCGGCGGCAGCGCCAGTAGAGCAGTGATGGCCAGTAGAGCAGTGATGATCGACCAGTACTCACCTCGCCTGTTCGCACGGTTCGCCGCTCAGGACCGCGAGCAGCACGAGCGCGCGTCCGCCTTTGCTGCGATTCGCAAACGAGTGCGACGTGCCGCGAGGCACCGAGACGAAATCGTTCAGCGCCAACTCTTTGCTCTTTCCATCCAGTTGAATGGTGCCCAAGCCGCCTATCACGTAGTACACCGCATCGGCATCCTCGTAAAGGCGCTCGGGCATCGCCTTGTTCAACTGCATCAGCGTGGACCGCTCATTGCCGCTGCACGCGAGGAGTGATTCCCGTCGCTCCTGATTTCGCACGAACTCCTTCTCCAGCACCGATTCCACGCCAACCGTCAACGCCTGGCCCTTCGGTCCCACTGACGGGCCGGCCTGCGCAGGCGGCGCCGTCTGTGCGACCACAACTTTGGGTTCCGGCGCTGGGTTCAGCATCACGTCGACGTCCGCGACCCGTCCGCTCTGGACCGTTACCTCTTTCTCGAACGTTGTCACCTTCTCGCCCTCGAAGCGCAGGCGATACGTGCCGGTCAGCAGGGAGGGAAACGTCAGCTGCCCACTGGCATCGGTGTGGTCGGTTCGCTCGGTCGCACCGCTGATCGTGACTTGCACTCCCGGCAATGTCGCGCCTTGCGGGGACGTGGCGGTAATGGCGATCCCGCCGCGAGTCGTTGCGGGGGCGCGACGCGCCGGCTGCGCTGGAGTCGTGCCCGTCTTTGGTGGTGCCGGAGCCGGTTGCGCGGGGGGTGTGGCCGTCTTCGGTGGTGGTGCTGGGGCTGGTGTCGGGGCTGGTTTCTGCGTGCTTGGTGTCTGGGCACTTGCCAGACTGATGGTCAGTATTAAGCTGAGCAGCAGAACAATGCGCATATGGTGCATTACATCAGAAGGTGGGGACGCAGGACTATAATCGCATTTTTGGCCGCCAGGGGTATCCCGTCGGGGATTGAGATGAAACCCTTGGAACCTGACCCGCCTTCGGGCGGTCTGCCGGAGCCCTTCGATGTGCTTGGGGCGAGGGCAGAACCGGTTGAGACCGGCGAAGGGAGCGCGGCGACCCGACCGTCCCGCCACATTCGCTCAACCTTACAGGCCACTCTCGGAGAGGCCTGCCTTCGGGCGGCCTGAAGACTGAGGAGCTACGATGATCGATTTCACATCCGCGTACCCCAACTCCCGCAAGGTCTACGAGGAGCGAACGGTCAGCCTTGTTCCCGACGGCGATACGACCGCGCTTCGCGTCCCGGCACGCGAAGTGACGCTGAGCGGCGGCGAGCCGCCGATAACGTTGTACGACACCAGCGGGCCACAGGGCCACGACGTGCGCGAGGGGCTGCCGAAGCTGCGCGCTCCGTGGATCACGGCGAGGCGTGCGACGGGATTCGTCGGGACGCAGCTCTATTACGCGCGCCGGGGTGAGATCACACCGGAAATGGAGTTCGTGGCTGCGCGCGAAGGCCTGCCGGCCGAGTTCGTGCGGGCCGAAGTGGCGCGTTGCCGCGCCATCATCCCTTCGAACATCAACCACCTCGAGCTCGAGCCGATGATCATCGGCCGCAACTTCCTGGTGAAGATCAACGCGAACATCGGCAACTCCGCTGTCCGGTCGTCGATCGAGGACGAAGTCGAAAAGCTGCAGTGGGCCACGCTCTGGGGCGCGGACACCGTGATGGACCTCTCGACCGGCAAGGACATTCACGCGACGCGCGAGTGGATTCTGCGGAACGCCGCCGTGCCTATCGGTACCGTGCCGATTTATCAGGCGCTCGAGAAGGTGGGCGGACGCCCCGAAGATCTGACCTGGGAGATCTATCGCGACACCCTGATCGAGCAGTGCGAGCAGGGCGTCGACTACTTCACCGTGCATGCGGGCGTCCTGCTGCGCTACATCCCGCTGACGGCGCGCCGCGTGACCGGCATCGTCTCTCGAGGCGGATCGATCTTGGCCAAGTGGTGCCTGGCGCACCATCAGGAGAACTTCCTCTACACGCGCTTCCGCGAGATCTGCGAAATCATGCGCGCCTACGACGTCTCGTTCTCACTCGGTGACGGGTTGAGGCCGGGCGCGATCGCCGACGCCAACGACGAGGCGCAGTTCGCCGAGCTCAAGACACAAGGCGAGCTCAATCGCATTGCCTGGGAGTACGACGTCCAGGTGATGAACGAAGGACCAGGCCACATCCCCATGCATCTGATCAAAGAGAACATGGAGAAGCAGCTCGATTGGTGCGGCGAGGCGCCGTTCTACACGCTGGGGCCGCTGACGACGGACGTCGCGCCGGGCTACGACCACATCACCTCGGCGATTGGCGCAGCGATGATCGGGTGGTACGGCACCGCGATGCTCTGCTACGTCACGCCCAAGGAGCATCTCGGTCTGCCCAATCGCGACGACGTCAAGGCGGGTGTGATCGCCTACAAGATCGCCGCGCATGCCGCCGACCTGGCCAAGGGACATCCGCGCGCGCAGGCGTGGGACGATGCGCTGTCGAAAGCGCGCTTCGAGTTCAGATGGCAGGACCAGTTCAATCTCGCCATGGACCCGGTGACTGCGCGGGCCTACCACGACGAGACGCTGCCTGCAGAGGGCGCCAAGGTGGCGCACTTCTGTTCGATGTGCGGCCCGAAGTTCTGCTCGATGGAGCTCACGCAGCAGATTCGCGACGCCGGCATGCAGGAGAAGTCGCTCGAATTCCGCAAGTCCGGCGAGCTTTACGTCAAGACGTAGACGGAACGCGAGTCGGATCCTGGAATCGGTCGGGAGCGTCATAGAAGACGTCGTAGAGGCGGGTCTTGAGACCCGCCGGGAGCATTTCGTGTCAATCAGACCTGTGAAGCACGTCATGCAGTCGAAGCCGACGCTCGAAGGCGCTGGCGTGAAGCTGCGCCGCGCGTTCGGATTCGGCGAGACCAGCGAGTACGATCCGTTCCTGCTGTTCGACGACTTCCGCAACGATCGTCCCGACGACTACCTCGCCGGGTTCCCATGGCATCCGCATCGGGGCATCGAGACCATCACCTATGTGTTGGCCGGAACCGTCGAGCACGGCGACAGCCTGGGCAATCGTGGCAGTCTCGGCGCGGGCGACATTCAGTGGATGACCGCGGGCAGCGGCATCCTGCACCAGGAAATGCCGCAAGGCGATGCGATCGGCCGCATGCACGGCTTCCAGTTGTGGGCCAACCTGCCGTCGCGGCTGAAGATGACCGCGCCGCGCTATCAGGACGTGTCCGGCAAGGACGTGCCCGAGGTCGTCGATGACGACGGCACGCGCGTGAAGATCGTGTGCGGCACGTTCTGGGGGAAGACCGGGCCGGTCGATGGCGTCGCCGCCGATCCGCGGTATCTGGACGTGTTCGTCCCGCCCGGCGTTCGCAAGCGGCTCGCGGTCGAAACGTCGCGTCACGCGTTCGCGTACGTGTTCGACGGATCGGGCAGCTTCCGCGATGCGTCGGAGCCGCGCGCCGTTCAGACCGACATGGTCGGTCACGACGTGACGCGTCCTGATTTCGTCGGCAATCGTTCGCTCGTCCTGTTCGACCGCGGCGACGAGGTCAGCGTGCAGGCCGGCGACCAGGGGATCCGCTTCCTGCTGGTCTCGGGAACACCGATTGAAGAGCCGGTGGCGTGGTACGGGCCGATCGTGATGAATACGAGAGCCGAGCTTCAGCAGGCCTTCGACGAGTTGAATCGAGGCACCTTCAT
>DASRJR010000239.1:0-25579 GCA_035649395.1 Vicinamibacterales bacterium | reverse complement strand
TCGCGGTGCTCTGGCCCCTGGGTCCCCTCGCGTTCGTGGTGACGGTGACGATCCTGCTGTTGGCCTCGCCGTTCGCGTTCGTCAAGCGGTAGTTCCTGCCGCGTGTTGGTGCGAGAGGGCCTTCCGGCTTGTCGGTGCGAGCGGCTGACGCGTGTCGGTGCGATCGAGCTTAGGCGTGTCGGTGCGAGAGGGAGCTCACGTCTGTCGGTGCGAGAGTCCTTCGCATGTCGGTGCGAGAGGGGCCTTCGCTGTCGGTGCGATGTATTTTCACACGTCGGTTGAGCGTCCGCCATTGCGAGCGCTGTGTACGACTCAGACGTCCGTGCCTTTTTCCGTGTAGTAGCGCATCAGGAACTGCTGCGCGTTGAACGGCTCGCTGTCGGCGGACGGGCGGTTGTACTTCCCGCTCGAATCGAGCACCATCGCCCGGACCGTATCGCGCAGGTACGCTCCCAACACGATGTCGCGGAGGTGCGTGAGCAGATCCTGATCGCGGACCGGCGTCAACGTCTCGACGCGCCGCTCCAGGTTGCGCTCCATCAGGTCCGCGGTGCCAATGTACAGCTCCTCTTGCCCGCCGTTCTGGAACCAGTAGATGCGTGAGTGCTCGAGAAAACGACCGACGATCGAGCGGACACGGATGTTGTCGCTGATGCCCGGAATCCCTGGACGGAGACTGCAGATGCCCCGGGCAATCAGATCGATCGACACACCAGCTTGCGAGGCCTTGTAGAGCGTGCGGATCATCTGATCGTCGGTCACCGCGTTGACCTTGATGATCAGACGCGCCGGCCGCCCCTCGCGGGCGTGCGCCGACTCGCGCTCGATCAACTCGGTGATACGCGTCCGCAGTTGTACTGGTGCCACCAGCAGGCTCCGAAACTCCTTCTGACTCGAATAGCCGGTCAGGTAATTGAAGATGTCGGAGACGTCCGCCACGATCTCCGGGTCGGCGGTGAACACGCCGATGTCGGTGTAGATCTTGGCCGTTTCCGGGTTGTAGTTGCCGGTGCTGGTGTGGACGTAGCGCTGGATGCCATCGAATTCCTGGCGCACCACCATGCAGAGCTTGGCGTGGGTCTTCAGATCCGCGAACCCGTACACGACGTGGATGCCGTGCGCCTCCAGCCGTCGCGCCCACAGGATGTTGTTCTTCTCGTCGAACCGCGCCTTGAGCTCCACCAGCACCGCGACTTGCTTCCCCGCTTCGGCCGCGGCGATGAGCAGCGGAATCAGCGGGGAATTCGGCCCGATCCGATAGAGCGTCATCTTGATGGCGATGACGTGGGGATCTTCCACGGCGGCGCGAAGGAAGGTCTCCACCGAACGGAACGAGTCGAACGGATGGTGCACGAGCACGTCCTGATAACGGATCTGATCGAAGATCGCTTCAGGGTCCTCGTCGGTTCGCCACAGCACCCGCGGCGAGAACGGCGGATCTTTGAGCTCGGGTCGATGAATGCGAGTCAGCTGGGCCCAATCGGCAAAGCCGAGTCGGTCCGCCGTGCGAACGACGACGTCATCGGTGACCTCGAAGTTCTCCACCAGGATGTTCAACACGCGCGTGGGGACGTCGGCCTCGACGTGCAGCAGCGCGATGGCACCGCGGCGAAGCTGCTTCAAGCTGCGGTCGACACTCTCCAGCAGATCGTCCGCCTCGTCCTCTTCGATCTCGAGGTCGGCGTCACGGATGACGCGAAACAAGTGCGCGCCCTTTACTTGCGTGCCGGGAAACAGCTCGTGGATGTTGGCGCGAATCACGTCTTCGAGAAACACGAACGTGAGACCGGACCCTGGTGACAGCGATTCTGGAAGCGGCACGAACCGCGGAAGGGCGTCAGGCACCTTCACGCGCGCGAACTTGGTACGGCCCCCGTGACGCACGACCACCGCGAAGTTCTTGCTCAGGTTCGAGATGAGCGGGAACGGGTGGCCGGGATCGAACGCCAGCGGCGTCAACACGGGACAGATCTCGCGGTTGAAGTAACTGCTCAAATGCTCGCGGATGTCGGTGGTCCACTGATCCGGCTCGAGAAAGCTGATCTGTTCGGCGGCGAGCAGTCGTCGCAACTCCTCCCAGACCGACGCCTGATCGTTCAGCATGCGCCGCGCCCGCGCGCGCATCGCGTCCAGCTGCTGTTCGGTGTTGTAGCCGTCCGGCGCGACGTCTTCGGTCCCTTCTCGAAGGTTCTTGATCGTCGTCGAGACGCGAATCATGAAGAACTCGTCGAGGTTCGTGCCGGTGATGGCGAAGAACTTCACCCGTTCGAGCAGCGGATGGCTCGGGTCGCACGCCTGCGCGAGGACGCGTCCATTGAATTCGAGCCAGCTCAGCTCGCGATTGATATACAGCTCGGGGCGTTTCAGATCGTTACCCGCGTCCTCGATTGGCGCGGGGCGGACCACGGGTCGACCGGACGCTGGACGTCGGGGTCTCCGCCCTGTCACCGGTCGGGGTTCTACGAGTGCGATATCGGAAGGAGCCATGAAAGGTTGGGCTGCCGTTTCGGGGCCGGCATCATAACAAACTCGTATGACGCGCTAGAATCGGCCAAATATGCACCAAATTCGCGCCGCTACGCTCAAGCCTGGGGTCACTGCAAGAGACTTGCCGGAGGCCGCTGAGGGGAACGCCGCCGAACCCGTTCAGAGGCTCGTCCGTGGCAGAGCACTTATCTTCTGGGATCCTACTCTGAAGGGCACGCGTTACGCGAAGAAGCTCGAGGCTATCGATACGGACCAGATCACTCCTGCCGCCGATTGCGTGTCTGAAACCCTCGAAACACTGGACGAACGATGGAAAGCGGGGTCGTTTCGTTACCTGATGCCCGACTTTCGTTCGCGGGTTCACCGTGGGGAGACATTTGTCATCGCGGGCGATCGCTTTGCGATCGGCTCGTCCCGGGAGATGAGCCCGGCCGGGCTCAAAGGCATCGCGGAAGAGGCCGGCCGCGAGATGGTGATCGTGTGCGGCCAGAACATGGGCGACATCTTCCGCCGCAACGCGCTCAACCTGGGGCTGCACGTCGTGCAGAGCGTCGACGCGGTCGCCGACGCACAAGACGAAGACGAATTCACGTTCGATCCCGAGACTCGCCAGCTGACCAACGTCACGCAGGGGAAGCGCTACGATCCGCTGCCGCTCACGCCCAAGGAAGACGAACTCCGCCGGACCGGCGGCATCCTTGCGGCCGGCCGGCGCGAGTTTCGCGCGTCAGTGGAGCGCCGCCCGGTCGTTCGATTCCCCGACGAGTCGATCGCGAAGGACCTGACCACCACCGAACAGATCGTATGGGCGCATCGAGTCGATACCGATGTCCGCGAGCTGAAGCCTGGCGACACACTGCGCGTCTACGCCGATCTGCTGCCCGCCTCCGACGGGACCGCTCCGTTTGCGATTCACACGTTCAATCAGATTACCGGCGGCAACACCATCGATCCGAGGCAGGCCGCGATCGCCAACGATCATTTCGTCTTCACTGGACGTGAGGACGACGAGAAGCAGACCAACATCGGCCGGGCGTTCGCGCAGTTTCATGGCATCGGTCCGCCGTACTACGCCACGCCGGGCGACGGGATCTTTCATTTCTATTTTCCGGAGCAGGGCCTGGTGTTGCCCGGTCAGTTCATTCCGGGCGCCGATTCGCACAGCCGCGCGTACGGCGCATATGGTGCGGTCGGTGTCGGCGTCGGCTCGACGACGCTGGGGTTCGGATGGGCGACCGGCTACGTCTACTTCACGCTCGCCAAGGCACGTCGCGTCGTCGTCACGGGTGCGCTGCAGCCGTGGGTGAGCGGGAAGGACATCGTCCTTGAGCTGCTGCGCCGATGGGGACCGCAGCAGTCCCAGGGCATGTCGGTCGAATTCGTCGACGCCGGGCGACAACTGCGCATGTCGTATCGCAACACCATTGCCAACATGATGGCCGAGGCGGAAGCGCAGAACGGCATCTTCGCTCCCGACGAGATCACATACGGCTGGTACGCCGCAAAGGGGATGACGACGCTGCCGTATCCGCGCATGGCGCCTGGCGAGCACGCGCGCTACGCGATCGACGAGGCGCTTCCGCTCGATGCCGTCGCGCCGATGATCGCCAAGCCGTTCAGCCCGGGCAATGCGTTTCCGGCCGACGAGGTCGCGCGCGAGCGTCTGCCGTTCGACAAAGCGCTGATCGGCTCGTGCACCAACGGCAGCTACGACGATCTGCTGCAGGCGGCGCTGGTGTTGTTTCACGCCCGTCGCGCCGGTCTCGATCGCGCCGCGCGGCCGCTCATCGTGTTTCCGGGATCCGGCGGCGTCGGGCGCCTCATCGAGCGGCCGGATCCTCGACTCGGCGGCGAATCGATCGCCGACGTCTTCCGTTCGGTCGGCGGCGCGATCCGTCAGTCGTGGTGCGGCCCGTGCTTCGGCCAGGGCCCCGACGCGCTGCAACGCGGCGAGCGCGCAATCACATCCTTCAATCGCAATTGGCAGAACCGCATGGGCGTCGGCGGCGAAGGCTACCTTGCCAGCCCCGCCATCGTCGCCGCGTCGGCGCTCGCCGGATACATGGCGCCCCCCAGCGAACTGGGTCTGCGTTGGGATCCCGACGTATACGGGATCTGAGTCCTTGGTTCTTGGTGCTTGGTTCTTGGTCCGTGCTTGGTCCGTGGTCCGTCCTTGGTCCTTCGTGCTTCGTCCGCGGCTGAATCGGACGGTCACAGCCTACTTCGCCAGCGGCACTTCAACCAGTCCCTTCACCTTCACCGTGTTGGGCGCGAACCGTCCTCCGGCAGCGAGTCCACCGGGCAGCGGCGCGTACAACTCGATCGCAATCTGAGACACGGGAAGCTGAACGCCGCCGACCTGCGGCTTGTCGCTGAGCGTCAGCGACGCGATGGTCAGGATGGGGCCGCTGTCGTCGGCGATGTCGGCGAGCGGTGTGCGACCCGGGTTGCCGCCCGACGCCAGCGTCTTGATCAAGCGCTGATGTCCTTCGCTGTAGTACCAGTTGAGCACCGCTTTCTTGTTCTCGAACCACGCGAAGATCACCTGCTTGCCGCTCATCGTGCGCGCCGCATCGACGCCGAGGCAACCTGGTGTGGCTTTGAGCATCGCCACGAGATCGGGCATGCCTTGCAACGGGCCACCTCCCTGCGGCGGCGCCTGCGGTGCGCCTCCCTGCGCCTGCAGCAGCGCGGCCGGGCTGAACATGACCGCCGCAAGCACGAGCACGCCGAGCACTTCACGAATCGACTGACGCATGACGTTCATTCGAGCACTCCTTCTGCCACGAAGTGTCTCGTGTTTCGATAACGGGCGCATGTGGCGGAGGTCACGGCCGTGGCCCGTGACTTCCGGCACACCTCCCGCGCGGCAGGCACCGCTACAATTCCGCAGGACATCGATGCGGCCCGAGCGCTGGCTCACTGTCGCGGGATTCGTCACCTGGCTGATGTCGGGGCTGCCGATGTTCATGCGAATCGTCGACGGACGGGTGGGTCGTGCGTCCGCCATCGCGTCGTGCGTTGGCTTCGCCGTGTTCGGCGTTGCGTTCGGCCTGATGACGCTGTTCCGGCCCGGGCCCTGGCACCGACGGCACTGGCGCGTCGTGCTGCTGGCCGCGCAGTCGGTCGCCGGGCTCGCCATGGTGTGGGCCTCGGGCGACGTGTTTCCGGCGGGCACACTCGTCGTCGTCGCGGGGCAACTCGATGAAGTGCCCTCGCGCGCCGCCGTCGCCTGGCTGATTGCGCAGACCGTCGCCCTCGGCGTGCTCAGCTGGCAATTTGCTCCGGCGCCGATCGCGGTGACGATTGCCGGGGTGTTCGCCGGATTCCAGTTGTTTGCGTTGACGACGGTGTTCCATATCGCGCGCGAGCGGTTGGCGTGGGAGTCGCTCACGGCCGCCAATCGTGAGCTCGTGGCGACGCGGGCGCTGCTCGCCGAGCAGAGCCGCGTCGAAGAGCGGCTGCGGATCTCGCGCGACCTGCACGATGCGCTCGGCCATCACCTCACCGCCCTCAGCTTGCGGCTCGACGTCGCCTCCCGGCTCGCCGACGGCGTCGCCGCCGAGCATGTCAGACAGGCGCACGCGCTCACGCGCCTTCTGCTCAGCGACGTACGCGATGTCGTTGGTCAGTTGCGCGAGAGCGGACGTGTCGATCTCGCGACCGCGATTCGCACGATGGCGGCCGCGGCGGAGGGCCTGACGGTACACGTGGACGCGCCTGCGGCGCTCGAAATCGGCGACGAGGCGCGCGCGCACGCGCTGCTCAGATCGGTCCAGGAGATCGTCACCAACACCTCGAAGCACGCTGGCGCGGGGAACCTCTGGATTCGTCTCGAGGCGCAGCCTGGAGGCGTGGCGCTGCACGCGCGCGACGACGGCCGCGGTGCAGCAGCGATCCACGAAGGTCACGGCCTGATGGGTATGCGCGAGCGGTTCCAGGAGCATGCCGGACACGTCGAGTTCCAGGCGGGCGAGGGCCGCGGCTTCGAGGTTCGCGGCTTCATGCCGCTGCCGCAGGCGGCGTCGTGATTCGCATCGTCCTCGTGGACGACCAGACGCTCGTCCGTCAGGGCATCCGCTCGCTGCTCGGCCTCGCGGGTGACATCACGATCGCGGCCGAAGCCGGCGACGGCGACGAAGCGCTCGCCGCGATCGCTCGGGAGCAGCCGGATGTCGTCCTGCTCGACGTGCGCATGCCGAAGAAGAACGGGCTCGAGGTCCTGCGTGCGCTCAAAGCCGGCGGATCGATGCCGCCAGTGATCCTGCTCACGACGTTCGACGATGACGACGTGCTGCTCGACGCGGTGCGGACGGGCGCGCGCGGGTATCTGTTGAAAGATGTCTCGCTCGAGCAGCTCACCGAGGCCATTCGCGCGGTGGCCGCCGGCGGCTCCGTGATCAGGCCGGCGGTGACCGAACGCGTCCTGCGCGGCCTCGAGCACATGCCGCGCGACTTCGACGCGCTGAGCCCGCCCGATCCGCTCACCAAACGCGAGCTGGAGATTCTCCGCTTGATGGCCGGCGGCTACAGCAACCGCGAGATTGCCGACGCGCTCGGCACGGCCGAGGGCACCATCAAGAATCACGCGTCGAGCATTCTGTCGAAGCTCGGCGTCAGGGATCGAACGCGAGCGGTGCTGAAGGCGCTCGAGCGTGGCTATATCTGACGAAGATCCCTCATCCCAATCGGCGGATTGGCACTAAGATCCGCCCATGAAGTTCCTGCTCGCCGCCTTCATCACGGTTGCCCTGACGGCCGTCGCGGCCGCGCAGAACCCACCCGCGCCTCCTGCGGCGCCTCCGGCGCAGACGCCGCCGGCCACGACGACACAAGAACCGGTGCAAGGGCCGACCTTCCGCACGGGCATTGAACTCGTCACGGTCGATGTGGCGGTCGTCGATCGAAACGGCCGTCCGGTGGAGACGCTCGGTGCGGCCGAGTTCTCGGTGAAGATCGACGGCGAAGTTCGGCGTGTCGTCACCGCCGAACTGTTCAAGGTGGACGTCGAGGCCGCCAAGAAGCAGGTCGACGACAAGAGCGAAACGTTCTACACCAGCAACCTGACTCCGCCGAACGGACGGTCGATCGTGATCGCGGTCGATCAGACGAGCATCAGGCCTGGCTCGCTTCGGCCCATCATGGCTGCGGCAGCGAAGTTCCTCGATCAACTGAGCCCGCTCGACCAGGTCGCGTTCATGACGTTTCCGGAGCCCGGGCCGCGCGTGGGCTTCACGCGCGACAAGCTGCGGCTGCGCCGCGCGATGGAGGGGCTGATCGGCCAGCAGGCCCCGGTGACGCGAGCCGGCCAGTTCAACATCGGCGATTTCGAGGCGGTCGCGATCGAGAAGCGCCGCGATCAGCTCGTGCTGCGGGCGGTGATGCAGCGCGAGTGCCATACCGTCGATCCCGCCCGTCTGGCCCAGTGCGAGAAGGACGTGGTCAACGAGGCGTCGCAGATCGTCCGCCGCCTGCGCGAAGACAGCGATCAGTCGCTGCGCGGCCTGCAGAACATCATCGAGCGTCTCTCGTTCATCGACGGCGGCAAGTCGCTGATCCTGATTTCGCAAGGGCTGGTGGTCGACGACAGCAGCGAGCTGCGGGGCATCGTGCAGGCGGCCGGCGCCTCGCGAACGGCCATCAACGTGATGCTGGTCGATCTGAATCGGGGTGACATCACGATCTCCGAGCGGCCGCCGTCGGAGGCGCAGGATCGTCGCATGCAGAGCGACGGGCTCGAGGCGCTGGCGACGATGTCGCGCGGCAGCCTCTTCCACATCGCCGGAACGGGCGAGCCGATCTTCGATCGCCTCGCCTCGGAGATCTCGGCCTACTACGTGCTCGGCGTCGAGCAGCGCCCGACCGATGCGCGTGGCGACCGGCATCGGATCGACGTGGAAGTCCGGCGCCGCGACGTGACCGTCCGATCGCGGCAGGCGTTCGTGCTGTCGCCGACGTTCGCCAAGCGTGGATCGGCGCAGGACCATCTTCGCGACGCGCTCGTCTCTCCGTTTGCGGTCTCGGGTGTCCCGGTGCGGGTGACGACATTCGCCCAGCAGGACCCCGGTAGTGAGAAGGTCCGGCTGACGATCTCGGCGCAGGTTGGCCAGCCCGGCACCAAGCCGGCGCCGTATACCGTCGGCTATCTGGTCATCGACGACTCGAATCAGGTCGTCGGGAACTTCGCGACGCAGATGATGCTCTCGCCCGGTGCGGGCAGCGAGAATGAGCCGCTCCAGTTCGTGCGCGGCCTGCTGGTGGACCCGGGCCTCTACTCGCTCCGCTTCGGTGTGGTCGACGGCGAGGGTCGGCGCGGCAGCGTCATTCGCGACGTGAGCGCATGGAAGATGGCCGGCGAGCCGCTCGCGATTGGCGATCTGATCGTCGGTAACATCCCCACCGCGGGCCAGGGCGTTCGCGCGGAAGTCGAGCCGTTCGTGACGACTGATGGCGTCGCCGCCTACCTCGAGCTGTACTCGAATGCGGCGACGACATGGGAGCGCGCCACCGTCACGTTCGAGATCGCCGACAACGCTGACAGCCCTGCCCTGCTGACGTTCCCGGCGCAGATGGCTGCCGGTGCGCAGCCGACGTGGCGCGTGGCGTCAGGGATCGTCGGTGCGCGGGCGCTGCCGCCGGGGCGGTACGTGGCGCGCGCGCAGATTCAGCAGGCGGGCAAGCCCGTCGGCGTCCTGTCGCGGCCGTTCGTGCTCGAACGCGCGCCCGGTGCGCGCACGGTGGCGCCCGCCGCTGCCGCAGCCGCTTCCGTGGCGTTCGCGTCGCTGCTGCCGAAGTTCGATCCCGCCAGCGTGATCGGAAGCGAGTTCCTGGGACCGATGCTCGATCTCGTGGAGAAGCGCTCGCCGTCGCTCAAGAGCGCGCTGGTGGAAGCGCGTGCCGGTCGCTACGGGCCGGCGGCGCTCGAGGCGTTGACGGCCGGCGATCAGGCGGCCGCGGCGTTCCTCCGCGGCGTCGACTTCTTCTCGAAACGCCAGCTCGATCAAGCCGCGACGCAACTGCAGATTGCTGCCGGGCCGCGCCGCGAGTTCTTCCCCGCGGCGTTCTATCTCGGCGCCGCGTTTGCGGCGGTCGGACGCGACCGCGATGCCGCGGGCGTCTGGCAGATGGCGCTCGGCACCGAGCCGCGTCCCCCGATCGTCTACACGATGGTCGCCGACGCGCGCCTGCGCGACGGCCAGCCCGACTCCGCCATCGACATCCTCAAGCCTGCTTATGCGCGCGAGCCCGCCAACGACGAAATCGCCCGCCGTCTGGCGGTCGCCTACGCGATGACCGGCCGTTACGTCGAGGTGCTGCCGGTCGCCGATGCGTACCTGGCGCGGCACGCCACTGATCAGGACATCCTCCTCACGGCGCTCATCTCGCAATACGAAGTCGTTCGCACCGGTCAAGTGGTGCTGTCGAACGTCGATCGCGCGCGCATCAAGCGCTACGCGAGCGCCTACAAGGGTCCAGAGCGCGCGCTGATCGACAAATATCTGACGAGCATGGAAGTACGGTGAAACGTGTCGTTCACGGTTCAGGGTTCATGGTTCATGGTTCGGGGTTCAGCGTTCATGGTTCGCGGTTCAACGTTCACGCGTCTCGGTCGCGAATGAAGTGAGACGCGACCGAGCCGCGGGAACCTTGGACCCCGTGAACTGCGAACTGTGAACCTGGAACCTTGAACCGTGAACTATGAACCCTGAACTACAGATCGGTCCCGATACCGTCACGCTCAGGCGTCTGGCGTGGCTCGTGCTTCGTGATGTCAATCGCACAATCGGCGGCGGTTTTGCGGCCATTGAATTGATGCGCCGCAGCGCCGCCCGCGAAGGCTGGCTCGACGAACGCGGGCACGCGATGCTCACGGCCGTCTCTCGGCTCACGCCCGGCACCAATGTGATCGCATATTGCGTCGGCCTCGGCTGGTTGGTCAGCCGCGCGTCGGGCGCGGCGGTGGCGATTGTGGCGTCGTCCGTGCCGGCCGCGGTGATCATCGCTGGCCTTGCCGCGACGTTCGTCCGAATCGATCGATACCCTGTCGTCCGCCTCCTCATCGCCGTCGGCGTGCTCGTCGCCACTGCCCTCGTCGCATCGAGCGCGTGGTATCTGATGCGGCCGTATCTGAACCGTGCGGCCGGTCCGCGCGCGGCGCTGATCGCGGCCGTCGTCGTCGCGCTGATGATGATCGGCGCAACGCCGGTTCGGATTCTGCTCGCCGCGGCAGCCGTCGGTGCGCTCATCGGCCCGGCCCCTGCGGCGCCGCCAGAGTCGCTCGATCGATGAGCATCGTTGCGTTGTATGTGCTGCTGCTGAAAGCGACCGTGACGTCGTTTGCCGGCATGGGATCGCTGCCGCAGATTCACCAGGATCTCGTGGTGACGACCAGCGCGATCACCGACGAGCAGTTGAACCAGGCGGTGTTGATCGGCCGCTCGACGCCAGGCCCGGTGGGAGCCTATGTGGTCGCCGTCGGCTATTTCGCTGCCGGTCTTCGCGGCGCCGCTGTCGGTCTTCTGGCGATGGTCACACCGGCGCTCGTCGCGATACCGCTGTTGGCGCTGATGCGGCGATGGCTGCACATCGCACGGGTGCAGGCGGCCGTCGACGCCGTCGTGATGGCCAGCGCCGTCCTCCTCGTCGTCTCGGTGATTCGAATGGCGAGCGACGGTCTGGACCAGCTCGCACACGTGATGGGCTCGCTCTAGATTGGTCCTTGATCCTTGGTGCTTTGTTCTTGGTCCGTCCTTTTGTCCTTCGTCCGTCCTTGGTCCCGGGTCCTTGGTCAAGAGTTTGGATCCGACTCGTTGGACGCTCACAGGCGCCGGACCAAGGACCGCGGACCAAGGACCAAGTGACGGACCAAGAACCAAGCACCAAGGCCTAAGGACTGTTAGTTGCGCGCGAGCCGTGCCGACCCGCTTTCGCAGACGAAGCTCGCTGCCTTCGACTCTTGATCGGAGCGGGCGTCCACCGTGGCCACGTGATACCAGTCGGCCTGAAGCCGATCGCGTGAGATGTCCAGCAGGATGTAGCCGCGATGCTCGCCGTCGAGATATTTCACGTGACGGGCGAACGTCTGCAGCAGCTTCGCCGCGTCGCGTTGGCTCGGTGTGGCGAACATCGGGGGCGAGCTCACCGCCGGCGTGACGAGCTCGACGGCGAGCGAGCCCGCGCCGCTCGCCCCGTCGTAACTGGTGCTGAACGGGGCGCGCGGGACGTCCAGCGCCCACGAGCTGTGGATGTCGCCGGTCAGAATGGCGATGTTCGAAATCTTGCCCTGCTCAATCACGTCGAGCACCCGGGTGCGCTCCGCGGGGTAGCCGTCCCAGACGTCGGTGCGCTGCACCGGAAATCCCGGCGGCGTCATCGCCGTGAACAGAATCTGTTGCCCGAGCAGACGCCACCGCGTGTCCGCGCGTTGAGACGCGCGCAGCTGATCGAACAGCCACGTCTCCTGCTCGGCGCCAAACAGCGATCGCATCGGGTCGGCGAGGCCTGCGGCGTCACGTCCGTCGACTTGTCGGTCGCGCAGCGCGCGGGTGTCGAGCATGATCAGGTCGCCGAGATCGCCAAATCGGAACGAGCGATACAGTCGAATCCCCGGTTGGGTCGATTCGCGAATCGGCATCCATTCCAGATACGCCTTGTAGGCCCCGTTTCGGCGCGTTTCCCAATCGCCCTTGCTCGGATCGTGATTGCCGGCGCCGCCCGACCACGCGTCGTTGGCGAGCTCGTGGTCGTCCCACACGACGATGAACGGATGCAGCCGATGCGCGTCCTGCAGGTCGACGTCGCTGCGATAGCTCGCATACCGGTTGCGATAGTCGGCCAGCGTGATCGCTTCACCCGGCGGCGTCGGCACGCGGCCCAGGGCGGTGCCATCGCCGTAGCGGCCGTTTGCGAACTCGTAGATGTAGTCGCCGAGGTGAATCACGGCATCCAGGTCGGCGCGGTTCGCGAGGCAGCGATACACGTTGAAGAAGCCGGCCGGATAGTTCGAGCAGCTGACGGACGCGAGCCGCATCCGCTGATTGCCTCGCTCGGGCAGCGTTTTCGTGCGGCCGATCGGTGATCGATCGCCACCGACCGTGAAGGCGTAGTAATACGTGCGCCCGGGGCGCAGTCCACCCGCATCGACCTTGACGGTGAAATCGTTCTCGCCCGCCGCAGGAGCCGCGCCGCGGGCGACCACTTGCGTCATCGCGCTGTCGGAAGCGACCTGCCACGACACCTCGATGGGGCCGGTCGCGCTGCGCGACGGTGGTGTCGTGACGCGCGTCCACAGCATCACGCGATCGGTCAACGGATCGCCGCTCGCGACGCCATGCCGAAACAGCGGCGACGTCGGCTCACCGGCCGACTGCTGTGCGCGCAGCGCCAAGGGAATCGCGGCAGCGGAGGCCGTCGCGGCCTGGATGAATTCCCGTCGGGTGATCATTCGGAGGGGTGATCGTACCGCAAATCCGATACGCCATTAGGGGAAACGGGGGAGTACGGAGGTCACGGGAATTTGACACGGGGGAATCGGGGGAAACGGGGCTAACGGAGTTACGGCCGATTGACTGGTCTGCTCGCAGGAGTGATCCGCAGGCCAGTCAATCGGCCGTTCCCGTTACCTCCGTTACCCCGATCCCTCCGTGTAATTTTCCCGTTACCCCCGTACCCCTCCGTTAACTCCGTGCAACAACGATCGAATATCGTCAGGCAGCGGCGCTTCGAAGTCGATCCGCGCCCGCGTGACGGGATGCAGCAACGACACCCGCCACGCATGGAGCGCCTGTCGCGGAATGGAATCGCCGGAGCGTCCGTAGACGATGTCGCCGACGACGGGGCAACCGTGGGCCGCGAGGTGTACGCGAATCTGGTGCGTGCGGCCAGTGACCAGCGTGCAGCGGACCAGCGTCGTCTCGTCGGAGACGCGATCGACGATCTCGTAGCGTGTTTCCGAGTGCGCCCCGTCCGGCCGCACGACGACGAGGCGACGATCGGCGGTGTCGCGTCCAAGAGGGAGCACGATGCGTCCACTCGGCGGATCGGGCGTGCCGTGCACGACCGCGAGATACTCCTTGGTAATCCGTCCAGCGATGCCGTCCCGCTGAAGTGTGCTGTGAGCAGCGGCGGTCAGTGCGACGACGACCAGCCCCGAGGTGCCCTTGTCGAGGCGCGTGAGGATCCCGGGCTGTGCGTCGGCGCGGTCTCTGACCCGCCACAGCACCGCGTTGAGCAGTGTGCCCGAGGTGTTCTTGTAGGTCGGATGGACGACGATTCCTGCCGGCTTGTTCAGCACCAGGAGCTGCTCGTCCTCGTGGAGGATCTCGAGCGGACCCTCCTCTGGCTGTGGTCGCCGCCGGTGATCGGTCGATTGCAACGGCTTGAGCACTTCGTGCATCTTAGGAATCAGGAATCAGGAATCAGGATACAGGTCTGGGCTAGGCTTAAGGTGTCAGTGATTCCTGATTCCTTAGAGGTTTTATGTCTATCTTTGGCGGACCGATGAAACTTCGCCTTCCCCTCCCCGATCAGGCGCTTCCGGGACGTGCGACGCCGATGTCCGTGCCGGAGGTCCATGACGTCACGGGCGGCCGAATCGTGCCGCCGTTTCCAGCTGGGCTGGAGCAGGCGATGTTCGGCATGGGCTGCTTCTGGGGTGCCGAGCGAAAGTTCTGGCAGGCGCCGGGCGTCTATTCCACGGCGGTCGGGTACGCAGGCGGCTACACCCCGAACCCGACATACAGAGAAGTGTGCTCCGGCATGACCGGACACACCGAAGCGGTGCTCGTGGTGTTCGACCCGAAAGTGACGAGCTACGACGCGATGCTCAAGCTGTTCTGGGAGAATCACGACCCGACGCAAGGCATGCGACAGGGGAACGACGTCGGCACCCAGTATCGTTCAGCGATCTATTGCTTCACGGCGGAGCAGAAACGCGCCGCCGAGGCCTCGCGCGCGGCGTATCAGGATCGTCTGACGGCCGCCGGCTACGGTCGCATCACCACCGAGATCGCCGATGCGCCCCCGTTCTACTACGCCGAGGACTATCACCAGCAGTACCTCGACAAGAATCCCGATGGCTACTGCGGCATCGGCGGTACGGGCGTCGCGTGCCAGATTGGCGTGGGCGTCGGTACACAGGGCTGACACCTCGGAGACCTGGAGCCTCGGGGCTCGCCCAAGCTGATTCCTGATTCCCGATTCCTGATTCCTAGGTAGAATCAGTTTCGCATGAGCAGAGTTGTCTACACCGATCTCAAGCCGACCGCCGATCAGGAAGCGCTTCGCATCGCCCACCAGGTACGGCCGGTCAGTTCCGAAGAAGAAGGCACGGGCGTGAACGGCCTGCCCGGTGGCGTCTACGGGTTTACCTATTCGCCGGGACTCGCGAATGCGCCGCTCTTTGCCGTGAGGCGGTATCGCAGCTACGAGACGCACAAGCTACCGAGCGGCGCGGTATTCGTGATCGGCTTCGCCCAACCCGACGTCGCGCGCGCCCTTTCGACGGCCACCGAAGAGACGACGCTGCAGATTCATCCGCAGCCCGAAGGAGAGTTCGACACGCTGGTGACGATCCGGTACTCGCAGATGCGGCATCACAAACAGTACGCATCGCCGAATCAGAACGGTTTTACAGTCACCGTCGTACCGTTGAGTGATTAGCGAATAGCCAATCGATCAGACTCGCAGCGTCTTCCAGTCGCCTTTCGCGAGCGATTACAGTCCGATATCCTCGTTCCATAGCTCCGGATGCGTGCGGATGAACTCCTGCATCATCTGCACACACGCGGGATCGTCTACGACGGTCACGTCCACGCCGCGCGACCGCACGTACGCCTCCGGCCCCTGGAACGTTCGATTCTCGCCCACAATCACCCGCGGGATCTTGTAGAGCAGGATCGCGCCGCTGCACATGTCGCATGGCGAGAGCGTCGAGTAGAGTGTCGCGCGCGTATAGTCGCGAGCGGTCAGGCGGCCCGCGTTTTCGAGGCAGTCCATCTCCGCATGCAGGACGGCGCTGCCCTTCTGCACACGACGGTTGTGTCCTCTGGCCACGATTCGTCCGTCAATCACCAGAACCGAGCCGATCGGGATGCCGCCTTCATCGCGGCCGGCTTCAGCTTCGCGGATCGCCGCAACCAGGAACGGGTCGGTCACCTACGCGCGATTGTAATCCCGCCGTTCACCGCCGACAGGCGTAGCCGAGGTCCGCCGGACCCGAGCGTGGCCGTGAGCTGGCGACGATTGATCAGACCGGACACGGTGATCGGGAAATCGACCGCGATGCCGCCGTTCGAGGTGCGCGCGTCGAGCTCGCCGGAGAAGTTCGACGGCACGCGCAGCGTGACGCCGCCGTTGACGGTCTTCAAGTCGAGACCCGGTCCGTCGTATTTCTCGCCCGCGAGCTCGACGTGCAGACCGCCGTTGACCGTTTCGCCGCGGATGTCCCCGCCGACGTCGTTCAGCTGAATGCCGCCGTTCACCGTGTGGGCGTCGATGCGGCCGCGGACGTCCCCGATGTTGATGCCGCCGTTCGTGGCGTCCACGCTCAGGTCGGCCTTGCGTGGCACCTGCAGCTCGTACGCCACGTTCCACCAGCGGTCGTCGTCCCAGTCGCGGCGGCGACGACGGTCGCGGTCACGGTCGGGCCCATCGGCGCGGATACGCCCACCTGTCGTGGTGATCTGGATGTCTTTCGCGAGCCGCTCGGCTGCCTCTCGGCTGTCATCGTACACGGTGATGCGAGCCCGGACGCGCGTCTCCGATCGATCCCATCCGCGCACCGCCACGCCGCCGTTGCCGCGGGCGTCGAGGTAGATGGTGTTCGAATTCGGGATTGTCTCCTCGCGCACCTCGCAGAAGTCGGCGCGGCGGTCCTCGCGGCACCATTCGTCTTGCGACAGGCCGAAGTCGCGGTCGCGATTACGCTGAGCGGGCAGGACGACAGCTGCTGCCGAGAGGAGCAGGGCGGTCACACAAAACGCGCGCATCATTGAAACCCTCCGGCCCCTTTGACGAGACCGCTGGCCGGACCGTTGGCTGGGCCAGCGGTCTCGAAGGTTGAACCCTGAACGCTGAACAGGCTATTGGCCGGTCTCGACCGGTCTCGCGGGATCGCTGCTCCACTCCGACCAGGAGCCTGGATACAGCCGCGCGCCGGGCAGGCCGGCGTGTTCCATCGCGAGCCGGTTGTGGCACGCCGTCACACCGGAGCCGCAGTAGACGATGGCATGGCGTGGGTCGCGGCCGGCGAGGACACGCATGAAGTGGTCGCGAAGTGTGGCAGCCGAGTCGAACGTGCCCTGCTCGCCAAGGTTGTCCTTGTAGTGGCGATTGACGGCGCCCGGAATATGGCCGGGCACCCGATCGATCGGTTCGACCCGGCCCTCGAACCGCTCGGGCGAGCGCGCATCGATCAGCACGTGATCGCGACTGCCCAGCAGTGCCGCGACGTCATCGGCCGACACCGTTTGCTCCAAGCTGCGCGACGGAGTGAATACCGCTGCGGCACGAATCTCCTGGCCGCTCCGTGTGGGTCGCCCGTCTCGCACCCACGCGGCCCAGCCGCCATCGAGCACGGCGACCGCTTCGTGGCCGGCATAACGCAGCAGCCACCACAGGCGGCTCGCATACATGCCGGTGTCCTGATCGTAGGCGACGACCTGCGTCTGTCGCGTGATGCCGAGACGGCCAAACGTCGCCGCGAGCGACTCGAGCGACGGCAACGGATGGCGTCCGTTCAATCCTGTCTTCGCGCCGGCCAAGTCGGCACCGAGGCTCGCGTACGCCGCCCCTGGAATGTGCGACGACAGATACTGCTCGCGGCCCCAGTGTTCGTTCTGCAGGTCGTAGCGGCAGTCGACAACCGCAAAGCCGCTCAAATGCGTCGCGAGGTCGGCGGTGGAAACCAGAGTGGTGTACAGCACGTCGTTCAGTGTTCAGGGTTCAATGTTCAGAGTTCCGGGTCAGTTCAAGGAACTGTGAACTCCCGAACGTTGAACCCTGAACCGTGAACCCTGAACCGCCTTAGTGCGTGTTCTGCAGTGCGGCAATGCGCTGCTCGAGCGGCGGATGCGTCGAGAAGAAGAGCATCCAGCCGCGCGCGCCGTTGATCTTCATCGTCGCCAGCGCCTGATGGCTGGTGTCGACGAGCTCGTGATTGGCCTGGAGGCGGCGGAGCGCGCCGATCATGCGCTCGCGTCCGGCCAGGCTGGCGCCACCGGCGTCGGCGCGGAACTCGCGCTGCCGCGAGAACCACGCGGTCACGAGCGAGCCGAGAATGCCGAGCACGATCTGCAGGACGATGACGACGAGGAACTCCAGGCCGCCGCCGCGACGGTCGCGCGAATCGCCGCGAACGAGGGCGTACGCGATCACGCGCGAGAAGAAGATGACGAACGCGTTCATCACGCCCTGCAGCAGCGTCATCGTCACCATGTCACCGTTGGAGATGTGCGCCACTTCGTGGGCGAGCACGCCCTCCACTTCCTCGGGACGCATCCCCCGCAGCAGCCCGCTCGACACCGCCACGAGGCTACGGCTTTTGCTCGGACCGGTGGCGAAGGCGTTCACTTCATCGGAGGGATAGATGCCGACTTCCGGCATCGGCAGGTTGGCCTGCCGCGTGAGCCGTTCGACGGTCTGATAGAGCCAGTCCGCCTGGCCGCTGCCGGTGCGGCCAGTCACCAACTGCACGCCGGTCGCACGCTTGGCGATCCAGCGCGACATCTGCAGCGAGATGAACGCGCCGCCCATCCCCCAGATCAGCGAGAACACCGCCAGCGCGCCGAGGTTGAGGCCCTCGCGTTCGAGATAGTTGGTCACGCCAAAGAGGCTGGCGACGATCGACAGCGTCAGAACGATGACGAGGTTCGTGACCAGAAAGAGGAATATGCGTTTGCCCATGGCTGATTCAGGATAGCACCCTGCCGATTTTGACGAGAAAAGCAGGAGTCAGGATTCAGGAATCAGGAATCACCTTGATTCCTGATTCCTGAATCCTCCGACTGTGACATTGTCCGTCCGACATGTGGATTGATTGCACCGCAATGCGTATATTGCTGCAATGACAATGTGGCTCCCGAACCTGGACGCCCGGAAGGGGCCGGTGTATCGCGCCATTGCCGACGCGATTGACGACGACGTGCAGCGCGGGCTGCTGCGTGCCGGCGCCCGACTGCCGCCGCATCGCGACCTGGCGGATCATCTGGGTGTCACCGTCACAACCATCACACGCGCGTACACCGAGGCGTCGCGTCGCGGACTGATCTCGGGACACGTCGGGCGCGGCACGTTCATCCGCGGGGCCGAGCAGGAGGAGAGCGAGTCCGAGCCGGGCGTGCTCGACCTCAGCATCAACATCCTGATGCCGGACAAGGAAGTGGCGCACCTGGAGGCGCACCTGTTCCAGCGGCGCATGCTGCCGTGGACGCAGCTGCTCGGCTACGCGCCGAAGCGCGGTCATCTGCGTCATCGCCAGGCGATGGCGGCCTGGCTCGCACACATGGGCATGCCGGTTGAGCCCGATGCGATCGTGTTGACCGCCGGCGCCCAGCATGGGCTGGCGACGGCGCTGATGGCCGCGCTGGATCCGGGCGACGTGATTCTGACGGAGGAGCTGACCTACTCCGGCATGCGTCTACTCACGCAGCAGCTCCACCTCAAGCCGCGCGGCGTGGCGATGGACACGGAAGGGATTCGCCCCGATGCGCTCGAAGCAGCATGCCGCGCGACCCGCGCGCGGGCGTTGTACTGCATGCCGCGTCTGCAGAACCCGGTCTCGGCCGTCATGTCGGAGAAACGCCGGCGTCACATTGCGACCGTGGCCGAGAAGTACCGGCTGACGGTCATCGAAGACGACACGTACGGATTCCTCTCGCCCGAGCGAACACCGTTGCGGCCGCTGATCCCGCACCGGACGATCTACGTGACCAGTCTTTCGAAAAGCCTGTTCCCGGGGATGCGCCTCGGATGCGTCGTCCCGCCCGCGTCGTTGATCGACAAGATCGTGCGCGCGGTGTGGGCGACGATGATCAGCACGTCGCCGATCGGGGCCGATCTGCTGTGCGGCTGGATCGAGGACGGTACCGCCGCGCGCATCGCGCAGTGGAAACGTAGTGAAGGCGCGGCGCGTCAGTTGATGGCGCGGCGTCTTCTCGCGGGCGAGCGGTTACAAACGCACCCGACGAGCCATCACCTGTGGCTGTTACTGCCGCCCAAGTGGACGTCGGATGCCTTCGTCGCGCAGGTCCGCTCGCGCGGCGTCGTGCTCAACTCATCGTCCGAGTTTGCGATCGGCGATCAACCACCGCGCGCGGTGAGACTCTGCCTCGGCACACCGCGCACCCGTGCGGGACTCGAGCAGGCGCTGACGCGCGTGGCTGAGTGCCTCCTGGAACGCGCGCCGGCGGCGCGAGCGGTGGTGTAACGCTGACTCCAGGGCCTTCCAGGCCCGGCGTCTCCTACGCTCGCAACGCTTCGGCAAGCCGATGTAAGAAGAGGCCCACGTCCGTAACGACCCCAACCGTCTGCTGCGAACCGCGATCCGATAACTTGGTCACAACCGCCGGGTTGATGTCGACACACACGACGCGCACCCACGACGGCAACATGTTGCCCACGCCGATGCTGTGCAGCATCGACGAGAGCATCAGGACGAGCTCGACGTTCTGCGAGAGCGCCGCCGCATAGCGTTCCTGCGCCTCGATGAGGTCCATCAACGTCTCGGGCAGCGGGCCATCGTCGCGGATGCTGCCGGCCAGGACGAATTGCACACCGCGTTTGACGCACTCATACATCACACCCGAGGTGAGGACGCCTGACTCGACGGCCGCGTGAATGCTGCCGGCTCGATTGATGGTGTTGATCGCCGCCATGTGATTCCGGTGGCCCTGCTCGACCGGCGCCCCCGCGACGAGATCGATACCCAGCGACGTGCCCGACAGCGCGAACTCGATGTCGTGCACCGCGAGGGCATTGCCCGCCAACACGACATCGACGTAGCCCTGCCGGATGATCTCCGAGAAGTGCTCGACGCCTCCGGTGTGCACCACCACCGGTCCGGCCACCACCGCGATACGACCACCGCCTCGCTTGACGTCGCGCATCATCTGAGCGATGCGAGCGACGCTGCCCTCGACACGCCGCTCGGACGAGACGTCGTTGCTCATGAACGCGAATCCGAGGCGATCGCGCTCTTTGAATTCGGGCGTCACCCGAATGCCCGCATGTCCGCATACGACCAGCTCGCCGGACTTCACGTCTCGCAGCTTGCGGCACGCCGCGTGATTGCCGTCGACGACGATAACGGCGTCCATTCGCTGCTTGTCGACGTCCACCCATCGGCCCTGAAGGCGCACCTGGGTCCGGTGATTGGTCGTCGAGTAGAAGTCGTCAGGTACGCACCGATCCTTCTCGGCCGGCCTCACGTCCGCGTCGCGCTCGCGCACCGGGTGAGCGCCGAACGTGGTGATCTGCTGCAGCAGATCATCGAGCGCCGCACGATCCGTCACCGTCACGCGCATCTGGATGCGCGACGGGTCGTCGTTGGTGCGGCCGATGTCGAACTGGAGAATCTCGTAGGAGCCCTTGAACTCGATGATTTTGTCGAAGATGGCGGAGAGCAGGCCGGAGTCGATCAGGTGGCCCTGCGCCTCGATGGTGTCGCTGACGGACATGGGTTCACACATTCTAAAAGCACCAGGGCTTTTCCCTCGTCTTCCTCAGGTTTTTTCCCTCGTCCGTCGTAACTACAATCAGGACGGCACCGATGCTGCTGTCCTTTGCCCCACCGAACGACCGAGCGGCCCGACCCCGGATCCTTCTCGTGCTCCGGCACGACGAGCTGCGCCAGGACGTCGTCAAGATGCTGAGCGGCTACGAGATCGAGGCGGCTGCCGATGGAGCGGCCGCTCTCGTGGCAGCGCGCGAGCGGAAGCCCGACGTCGTCTTGAGCGAGACGAAGCCCCCGGACATGGCCGACTTCGAACTGCTCCGCACGTTGCGCGCGGATCCGCTGACGCGGGACGTGCCCGTGATTCTGCTGTCCGAGCCGCTGGCCGAGGAGTTGCGCATCGAAGCGCTCGAAGCGGGTGCCACCGACTACCTGATCACCCCCTTCAGCTCCAGAGAACTCCTGGTTCGTATCCAGACGGCCATCGAGCTGGCCCGGCTGCGACGTCAAGCCGCTGAAGCGGCCGCTCGCAGCGAACAGGAGATCGCCGAGTTCTTCGATAACGCGACCATTCCGGTTCACTCGGTCGGTCCCGATGGCGTGATCCTGGGCGTGAATCAGACGGAGCTCGATCTGCTCGGCTACACCCGCGACGAATACGTCGGCCACAACGTCGCGGAGTTTCACGTCGATGGCGACGTGATCGCCGACCTGCTGCAGCGCTTGTCCGGTGGTGAGACGCTGCGCAACTACGAGACGCGGCTCCGCTGCCGGGACGGCACGATCAGGCACGTGCTGATCGACTCGAGCGTGCGCCGGGTCGATGGCCAGGTGGTCTACACGCGCTGCTTCACGCGCGACGTCACGGACCAGAAGCGTGTCGAGGAAATGCGTCTGCGCCTTGCCGCGATCGTCGAATCGTCAGACGACGCCATCATCAGCAAGGACATGAACGGCATCATCAGCAGCTGGAATCGCGCAGCCGAGCGCTTGTACGGATACACCGCCGATGAAATCGTCGGCAATCCGATTTCCATGTTGATCCCGCCCGATCACACCGACGACTTCCCCGGAATCATGCAGCGCCTCCGGCGCGGCGAACGCATCGAGCATTACGAGACCGTCCGGATCGCGAAGAATGGCCGGCGCATCGACGTGTCGCTGACGATTTCGCCGATCCGGAACGCCGCAGGACACATCGTCGGCGCCTCCAAGATCGCGCGCGATATCAGCGAGCGCAAGCGCACCGACGCGGCGGCGCGCCGGCGCACCGAGCGGACACGGCTGCTGTGGGAAGCGGCGAGCGTCCTGCTCACCACCGACGTGCCCGATGCGAGGTTGCGCGGCCTGTTCGCGAAGATTGGCGTCTCGCTCGGTTTCGACGCGTTGCTCAACTACACGGTTTCCGACGACAAGGTCGCACCGCGGCGGGTGTCGTGGGAAGGAGTGCCGCCGGAAATCGTTGACGCGATTTCGCGGCTCGAGTTTGGCGAGTCGGTGAGCGGCCGGGTCGCCCAACGACGGACGCCGGTTCTGGCCAGCCGGATCCAGGACTCCGACGATCCAAGCCTGCAGGTGATCAAGCGGGTCGGTCTCCGGGCGTATGCGTCGACGCCGCTCGTTGCCGGTGAGCGGCTGCTCGGCACCTTGTCGTTCGCCAGCCACACTCGCGATGTCTTCGAGCCCGACGACATCGAGTTCCTTCAGACGATGTCGCACTACGTCACGTCGGCGTACGAGCGCTTGCGGCTGATCGAGCAGCTGCGCTACCAGGATCGGTTGAAGGACGAATTCCTCGCCACGCTGGCGCACGAGCTGCGCAATCCGCTGGCGCCGATTCGCACCGGCGTGCAGCTGGTGCGCATGTCAGGGCACAATCCCGCGCTGATCGAGAAGACGTTGCCGATGATGGAGCGTCAGGTCGATCACATGGTTCGCCTCGTCGACGATCTGCTCGACGTGTCGCGGATCAGCCGAAACAAGCTGGAACTGCGAAAGGAGCAGGTCGAGCTCGCTACGGTCATTCAGAACGCGCTCGAGACCAGCCGTCCGCTGATCGAAGGGGCCTCGCATGAGCTCACCGTTTCGGTGCCGTCGGATCCGATCCTCCTCGAGGCCGACGCGGTGCGTCTGGCCCAGGCCTTCTCGAACCTCTTGAACAATGCGGCCAAATACACCCCGGCGGGCGGTCACATTCTGTTGACGGCTGACACGGAGAACGGCGAGGTCTTCGTTCGGGTGCGCGATAACGGTGTGGGGATTCCGGCCGACAAGCTGCCGCGAATCTTCGAGATGTTCGTCCAGGTCGACAGCTCGATGAGCCAGTCACATGGAGGCTTGGGCATCGGCTTGTCGCTGGCGAGCCGGCTCGTTCAGATGCACGGCGGAACCATCTCGGCGCACAGCGATGGCGTCGACAAGGGAAGCGAGTTCGTTGTCCAGCTTCCGGCGGCCATAGTCAGGCGTCCTTCGGCCAACGGCCAGACGGGCACGCCAGTCGCGGCGCGCGCCACCAGCCGGCGGATCCTCGTCGTCGACGACAATCGCGATTCCGCCGAGGCGTTGGCGACGATGCTGAAGCTGCTCGGGCACGATGTAGCGACCGCGCACGACGGACTCGCGGCGGTCGAAGGCGTCCGCACGTTTCAGCCGCACGTGGCGCTGCTCGATATCGGCATGCCGAACATCAGCGGTTATGAGGCCGCGCGGCTCATCCGCCAGCAACCGGGCGGCGCCGACGTGTTTCTCGTGGCGCTCACTGGATGGGGACACGACAGCGACAAGCGCCGCTCACACGAAGCCGGCTTCGACGCCCACCTGGTGAAGCCGGCAGACCTCGCCGCGATCGAAAAGCTTCTTCACGCCTCGTCGGGCACGAACTTGTAGCCGACGCCCCGCACGGTCTTCAGAATCTTCGGCGAGGACGGACGATCTTCGAGGTAGCGCCTGAGGCGCACGATGAAGTTGTCGATTGCGCGCGTGTCGGTGCTCTCGTGGAGATCCCAGACGTCCTCGAGAATCGCCCCGCGCGAAACCGCTTGCCCGGCGTTCTTCACCAGATACCGCAGCAGGTCGCACTCCATCTGCGTGAGGTGGTACGACTTGTCCTGCCATCGCACCTCCATCGCGCCAAAATCGAGCGTCCGGCCGGCGAAGTTGTAGGTATCGCTCGGGGTCTC
Source organism: Vicinamibacterales bacterium (assembly GCA_035649395.1). Classification (GTDB taxonomy): domain Bacteria; phylum Acidobacteriota; class Vicinamibacteria; order Vicinamibacterales; family UBA2999; genus Gp6-AA40. The sequence goes on along the minus strand of DASRJR010000239.1, from coordinate 1,243 downwards.
CTCGGCGACCGGCACATCCTGTTCGTTCCACCGCCGCCGTCGCAGCAGTCCGTTGATGCGCGCAATGAGAATCGACAGCTCGAACGGTTTGGGCAGGTAATCATCAGCGCCCGCCTCGAAGCCGCGGAGCACGTCCTCAGGGCGGCCGCGCGCGGTCAGCATCAGGATCGGTACGAATTCTTCAGCCGCGCGCAAATCGGAGGCGACGGTGAAGCCGTCTTTTCCTGGCAGCATCACGTCGAGCACCACCACATCGAAGGGGTGTCGCTGCTTCAGCACGATGTCGAGCGCCTGTTCACCGTCGGGCGCGATGACCGCGTCGTGACCTTCGGCCTCGAGGTTGAAGCGCAGCCCATCGGCAATGTGCTGCTCGTCTTCGACAATGAGAATACGGCTCATGGGGAAATGGGGTCGGGAGTCATTTTACGATTCTCGAAAAAAGACTCCCGACCCCATTACGAAGTCAGCCGGGGCAATTCGAGAGTAAACGTCGATCCGTGGCCCTCGCCCTCACTTTGCGCGAACACGCGGCCGCCATGCGCGCGCGCGATCGAGCGGACGATGTACAGACCGAGGCCCGTGCCCTTGATGTGGCGGAGCCCGCGAGTCTGGACGCGATAGAAGCGGTTGAAGATCCGCTTCAGCTGCTTCTTCGGAATGCCGACGCCGCGATCCTGGACGCGGACCCATATCGTGTCGGGCGCCGGTGCGGCGACCGCGACCGTCACCTGAACCGACTCGCCGGAGTACTTGACCGCGTTGTCGAGCAGATTGGTGACGACGGTGCGGAGCTCCTCGGCGTCGCCGATGACCGTGAGCGCCCGGCTGTCGGGCGCCTCGAGCGAAATGGCCGTCGGCTGCAGGTGATGGCGCAGGACGGCGAGGTCGATGCACTCGGTGGCCAGCGCTCTCATGTCGACCGGGCCACGCGCGATGGTCTTGTGCTTCTCTCGAACGAGCCCCGCCTTCAACACTTGGTCGACGGTGTGGTGCAGGCGCGTCGCGTCGGCGAGCATGATGTCGTAGAACTCGCGTCGCCGCGCGTCACTGACCTCGCGCGACTGCAGCGTCTCGAGATAGAGCCGTATCGACGCAATCGGCGTCTTCAATTCGTGCGTCACGGCGTTGATGAAGCTGTCGTGCTCCTCGTTGCGCTTGATCTCGAGCACGAGGAAGACGGTGTAGATGATCAGCCCGGCGATGATGAGGCCGAACAGGATCATGCCGAAGATGATCGGCGTGA